>NZ_JBIDDP010000019.1:0-128066 GCF_043195475.1 Streptomyces sp. Y20 | reverse complement strand
GGCGCTTCCCTTCGGTCTTGCGTTTCCGACTCTATCAGATCTTTTCTCGACCCGATTTCCTCGGTGCTTTCCAGGTTCCCGCTTCCGCGTTTCCCTTTCCGGCGGTTCCGACTTTATCAGAAGTTCTGAGCCGGATTTCCCACCCGCTCCGGGCATCACGTCCGGCACAGAAGTGCCGGGCTTCCCGGTTGGGCGGAGCCGTAAACGTACTGGAGCGGGGCGCCCCGATGCAAATCGAGGTGCCCCGCTCCAGGCGTACACCGACGAGGATCAGACCTCCACGACCACCGGGAGGATCATCGGCCTGCGGCGATACCTGTCCGAGACCCACTTCCCGAGGGTCCGGCGGATGAGCTGCTGGAGCTGGTGGGGCTCCACGACGCCGTCCTGGGCGGACCGCTCCAGCACCTCCGTGACCTTCGGCAGGACCTCGATGAACGCCGAGTCGTCGATGCCGGAGCCACGGGCCTGGACGTGCGGGCCACCGGTGATCTTGCCGGTGGAGGCGTCCATGACCACGAAGACCGAGATGATGCCCTCGTCACCGAGGATCTTGCGGTCCTTCAGGGCCGGCTCCCCGACGTCACCGACCGAGAGGCCGTCGACGTAGACGTATCCGGCCTGGACCTTGCCGGAGATCCGGGCCTTGCCCCCGACCAGGTCGACCACCACGCCGTCCTCGGCGATGACGATGCGGTCGTGGGGCACGCCCGTCAGCACACCCAGCTCGGCGTTGGCCCGCAGGTGGCGCCACTCGCCGTGCACCGGCATCAGGTTCTTGGGGCGGCAGATGTTGTAGAAGTACAGCAGCTCGCCCGCGGACGCGTGGCCGGAGACGTGCACCTTGGCGTTGCCCTTGTGGACGACGTGGGCGCCCCAGCGGGTCAGGCCGTTGATCACGCGGTAGACCGCGTTCTCGTTCCCGGGGATCAGCGAGGACGCCAGAATCACCGTGTCGCCGTCGACGATGCGGATCTGGTGGTCGCGGTTGGCCATGCGGGACAGGGCCGCCATCGGCTCGCCCTGGGAGCCCGTGCAGACCAGGACCACCTGGTGGTCCGGCAGGTCGTCCAGCGTCCTGACGTCCACCACCAGGCCCGGCGGGACCTTCAGGTAGCCGAGGTCGCGGGCGATTCCCATGTTGCGGACCATGGAGCGTCCGACGAAGGCGACCCGGCGGCCGTACTCGTGGGCGGCGTCCAGGATCTGCTGGATGCGGTGGACGTGGCTGGCGAAGCTCGCCACGATGATCCGCTTGTTGGCGTTGGCGAAGACCGTGCGCAGGACGTTGGAGATGTCCCGCTCGGGCGGGACGAACCCCGGGACCTCGGCGTTCGTCGAGTCGGCGAGGAGCAGGTCGATGCCCTCCTCGCTGAGCCGCGCGAACGCGTGCAGGTCGGTGAGCCGGTTGTCCAGCGGGAGCTGGTCCATCTTGAAGTCGCCGGTGTGGACGACCATGCCGGCGGGGGTACGGATGGCGACCGCCAGGGCGTCCGGGATGGAGTGGTTGACGGCGACGAACTCGCAGTCGAAGGGGCCGATGCGCTCGCGGTTCCCCTCCGCCACCTCCAGGGTGTACGGGCGGATCCGGTGCTCCTGCAGCTTGGCCTCGATCAGGGCGAGGGTCAGCTTGGAGCCGATCAGCGGGATGTCCGGCTTCTCGCGGAGGAGGAAGGGGACGCCGCCGATGTGGTCCTCGTGGCCGTGCGTGAGGACGATGCCCTCGATGTCGTCGAGGCGGTCCCGGATGGACGAGAAGTCCGGCAGGATCAGGTCGATTCCGGGCTGCTCCTCCTCGGGGAAGAGCACCCCGCAGTCGACGATCAGCAGACGGCCGCCGTACTCGAAGACCGTCATGTTCCGGCCGATCTCACCGAGGCCACCGAGCGGGGTGACCCTCAGGCCGCCCTGGGGCAGCGGCGGGGGCGAGCCGAGTTCAGGATGCGGATGACTCAAAAGACTCTCCTCACCACGCGCGCCACGTACCGGTACGGCACGTGGCGCGCATGACGTTCGTGCGGAAGCAGTTGTCGTTGTACGACGCGGGCACCGGTGGTCCGCGTCCTTCTGTTGTTGTTCAGTTGTGAAGCCCGTGTGATGCCAAGTCTGTTGTCAGAGCTGTACCCCGCCCGCAGCAAGATCGATCTTGAGCTGGGCGATCTCCTCGGGCGAGCACTCGACCATGGGCAGGCGCAGCGGCCCGGCGGGCAGGCCCTGGAGGGCGAGCGCGGCCTTGGTGGTCATGACGCCCTGGGTGCGGAACATGCCCGTGTAGACGGGGAGCAGCTTCTGGTGGATCTCGGTGGCCTTGACGACGTCACCGGAGATGTAGGCGTCCACCAGGGCGCGCAGGTCGGGGGTGACCAGGTGGCCGACGACCGAGACGAAGCCGACCGCGCCCACGGAGAGCAGCGGGAGGTTGAGCATGTCGTCACCGGAGTACCAGGCGAGGCGCGAGCGCGCGATGGCCCAGCCGGCGCGGCCGAGGTCGCCCTTGGCGTCCTTGTTGGCGACGATCCGGGGGTGCTCGGCGAGCCGGACGAGGGTCTCCGTGCTGATCGGGACGCCGCTTCGGCCGGGGATGTCGTAGAGCATGACCGGCAGCCCGGTCGCGTCGGCGACGGTGGTGAAGTGCCGGTACAGGCCCTCCTGCGGGGGCTTGTTGTAGTACGGCGTGACGACCAGCAGGCCGTGTGCGCCGTCGCGCTCGGCCCGGCGGGCCAGCTCGACGCTGTGGTGGGTGTCGTTGGTGCCGACACCGGCCACGACGTGGGCGCGGTCGCCGACCGCCTCGACCACGGCTCGTACCAGGTCCGATTTCTCCGCGTCACTGGTCGTGGGCGACTCGCCGGTGGTGCCGTTGATGATCAGGCCGTCGTTGCCTGCGTCCACCAGGTGGGCGGCGAGCCGCTGCGCGCCGTCGAGGTCGAGTGCGCCGTCCGCCGCGAAGGGCGTGACCATGGCGGTGAGGACCCGCCCGAAGGGGGTCTGCGGAGTCGAGGTCGGAGCCATGGGTAACACGCTACTCGGTGCTCGATGGGGGGTGTGCCCGTGGGGTCTGGGGAAAGTCAGGACAAAAAGGGAGCCCGGCACTGCCTGCTCGGGGGTTCAAGCAGTGCCGGGTCCGTTTGATCAGGCTAGATGAACTTCTACAAATGCCGCAATACGGACACTTCACGAGGCTGACCCGTACATCCGTTCCGGGTGGGCGAACAGGGCTTCGTCACGGTGCCACCCGCCCGTTCGCGTTGAAGGCCGCGTACGTGAGCGGCATGAGCCGCGCCCACTGCGCCTCCATCTTCTCGCCCACCATCTCGATCTCCCGCTGCGGGAAGGACGGCACCTTGGCCAGCTCGTGCTGGGTGCGCAGCCCGAGGAAGTGCATCAGGGAGCGGGCGTTGCAGGTGGCGTACATGGAGGAGTAGAGGCCGACCGGCAGGGCCGAGCGGGCCACCTCGCGGGCGACGCCCTCGGCGAGGAGCTTCTGGTAGGCCGCGTACGCGTGCTCGTACGACTCCTTCAGGGTGCTGCTCACGCTCTCGTGCTGGCCCGGGGTGCCCTCGACGAAGACGTACTTGCCCGGGCGGCCCTGCTGGACCAGCTTGCGGGAGCTGTCGGGGACGTAGAAGACGGGCTCCAGCTCCCGGTAGCGGCCGGACTCCTCGTTGTACGACCAGCCGACGCGGTGCCGCATGAACTCGCGGAACACGAAGATCGGGGCGCTGATGAAGAACGTCATCGAGTTGTGCTCGAACGGGCTGCCGTGCCGGTCACGGAGCAGGTAGTTGATCAGACCCTTGGAGCGCTCGGGGTCCTTCTTCAGCTCGTCCAGGGACTGCTCGCCGGCGGTCGAGACGCGGGCGGCGAAGAGGACATCGGCGTCCGACGCGCTGGACTTCACCAGCTCGACGGTGACGTCACTGCGGAACGTGAGCGACTCGGTGGTCACGGGGGTTGGGGTCCTTCCCTCACTTCTGTGGTTCGCGCCCACCTTACGGGGCACCCGCCGGGACCGGAGCGGCACCTCGCCCCGAGAACCCACCGGCGACTTCTTCCGACATGGGCACCTTTTGTGTCACTCGGTCGTCTGTATCGGTGAGAACCACATGTTCCACCCGAACCCGAGAGGAGAGGCAACCGCGATGTTCCGTCGGCGCGAGCCCGTACCCTTCGCCTTCCTGGCCGAGGCGGACAGGTTCCGCAGCAATATCACTCCCCCGCCCCGACGGCGGGCCGCGGTCGGCGAGCTGGCCGGGCGCTGGCTGCTGGGGCTGACCATCGTCGCCGGGCTGGTCGGCGCCCTGATCGTCGGCATGCCGGCGCTGTCCACGCCGTCCGGTGCACCGGCCCAGCAGTCCCAGGCGTCCCATGGGCAGCCGGCCGGGGGGCGCTGACCCTTACGGACGCTCAAGGCTGGTGAGCGGTATCACGGCCGGATAATCTCACCGGGCACAGTCCACGCGAGGACCGAGTGAGGACCAGCCGTGCCCCTGCCCTTCCTGACGGCCGACCGCACCTTCGAGACGGCGTCCGAGAGCGCGCTGCCGTACGACGACCCGGACCGCTGGCGACGCCCGTACCGGCCGGGTCCCTGGCGGGTCGGCGTGGCCGCGCTCGGACTGCTGCTGGCCTCGTTCGTCCTGTTCGCGGCCGTCCTCATCGCACCGGCCGGCCCGCTGTCCGCCGCCGGCGCGGTCCTCGCCGCGGGTCTGGCGATCGTCGCCGGCGCGCTGCGGCTGCTGCGCATGGGGGTGTGGGTGAGCGGGCGCGGGCTGCGCCGGGTCGGTCTCGTGCTGACGCGGACCGTGCCGTGGTCGCGCGTGGCCGCCGTGCGGACGGTGCAGCAGCCGGTGCGCTGGCTGGGGCTGCCGCGCACGGTGCAAGGACAGGCGCTGGTGCTCGTGCGCATGGACCGGCGTCCCGACGACCCGGCGCCGTTGCTCACCACGCACGGCCTGGACTTCCTGGGCCGCCCGGCGGCCTTCGACCGGGCGGCGGACACGGTGGAGGCCTGGGCCGCGGAGCACCGCCGCGGCTGACCGGTGGACACCGGACCGAAGGCGGCCCACCACACCGCGGGCCGGCCCTTCGGCGTGCGTTCGGCACCCGGACCCGGAGCCGCGTCGGCGGCCCACGCGGGTCCTGGGCCGGCTCGGCCCTCCCCTGCTGCGGAGCGGACGCGGGCGGCCCCGTGACGGCCGGTCGCGCGGTCACGTGTCCCGGATGCCCCGGCCTTCCCCCGCCGGAGAGCGGGCGCGTGCGGACCCGTGACCGCGACATCCGGTCTCGGGGCGGCCCTTACGCCAGTCGCCTGCCGGGCACCGGAGGCCGTCGGCCGCTCTGTTCGTCCCTGATCCCCCGGCCCTCGATCCCCCGGCCGTCCGCCGGGGAGCGGACGCGGGTCGGTGGGGTGGGTCAGGTGCGGGCGGGTTCGGCGTCGTGCAGGGCGATGGCGCGCTGCATCGCCTTCCTGGCCCGTGGGGTGTCGTGGGCGTCGTGGTAGGCGACGGCGAGGCGGAACCAGCAGCGCCAGTCGTCGGGCGACTCCTCCGTCTCGGCCTTGCGCCGGGCGAAGACCTCGTCGGCCGAATCGCGGTCGATCCGGCCGCTGGGCGTGCGCTTCAGCTCGTCGACGGGCAGACCGCCCTCGGCGTCGAGTTCGGCGGCCAGCCGGTTGGCCCGGCGGACGAACTGGGTGTTCTTCCACAGGAACCACAGGCCGATGACCGGCAGGATCAGCACCGCCACGCCGAACGTGACGGTCAGGAGCGTGCCGGACTGGATGAGCATGACGCCGCGGCTGCCGACCAGGAGGAAGTAGAAGACCAGGACGGCGGCCGTGACGAGGTAGGTGATCTTCGCGCGCATGACGGATGGCTCAGCTCAGGTCCAGGAAGTGCTCCAGGCCGAACGTGAGGCCCGGAGTGGTCACCACGCGGCGCGCGCCGAGCAGGATGCCCGGCATGAAGCTGCTGTGGTGCAGGGAGTCGTGCCGGACGGTCAGGGTCTCGCCCTCGGCGCCGAGCAGCACCTCCTGGTGGGCCAGGAGGCCGCGGAGCCGGACGGCGTGCACCGGGATCCCGTCGACGTCCGCACCCCGGGCGCCGTCGAGGGCCGTGACGGTGGCGTCCGGCGCCGGCGCCGTGCCGGCCGCCCGGCGGGCCTCGGCGATGAGCTGGGCCGTGCGGGTGGCCGTACCGCTCGGGGCGTCGACCTTGTTCGGGTGATGCAGTTCGACCACCTCGACGGACTCGAAGTACGGCGCGGCGATCTGCGCGAACTTCATGGTCAGGACGGCGCCGATGGAGAAGTTGGGCGCGATGAGCACGCCAGTGGCCGGGGATGCGGCGAGCTGGCCCCGGAGCCGTGTGAGGCGCTCCTCGGTCCAGCCGGTGGTACCCACGACCGCGTGGATCCCGTGGCGCACGCAGAAGTCGAGGTTGTCCATGACCGAGGCGGGGGTGGTCAGCTCGACGGCGACCTGGGCGCCGGCTTCGACCAGCGTCCCGAGGTCGTCGCCCCGGCCGAGTGCGGCGACCAGTTCCATGTCCTCGGCGGCCTCGACCGCCCTGACCGCCTCGGACCCGATCCGGCCCCGGGCACCGAGGACCGCCACGCGCAGCTTGCTCATCTTCGCTTCCTTACCGACTTACCGACTTATCGATTCCGAGGACGGACGGGTCAGGCGACAGCATCGTGCAGGCGTGCGGCCTGCTTGTCCTTCAGCGGGCCGATGACCGACAGCGACGGCCGCTGCCCCAGGATGTCGCGGGCGACCGAGCGGACCTCGTCCGGGGTGACCGCGGCGATGCTGGCCAGCATGTCGTCGACGGACATCTGCTCTCCCCAGCACAGCTCGCTCTTGCCGATGCGGTTCATCAGCGCGCCGGTGTCCTCCAGGCCCAGGACGGTGGAACCCCGCAGCTGGCCGATGGCACGGGTGATCTCGTCGTCGGAGAGCCCGTTGTCCGCGACGTGGTCGAGTTCGTCCCGGCAGATCCGCAGCACGTCGTGGACCTGCGAGGGACGGCAGCCGGCGTACACGCCGAACAGGCCGCAGTCGGCGAAGCCGGAGGTGTAGGAGTACACGCTGTAGGCGAGACCGCGCTTCTCCCGGACCTCCTGGAACAGCCGGGACGACATGCCGCCGCCGAGAGCGGTGTTCAGCACGCCCATGGCCCAGCGGCGGTCGTCGGTGCGGGCGAGGCCCGGCATGCCGAGGACGACGTGCGCCTGCTCGGTCTTGCGGGCGAGCAGCTCGACCTTGCCGTGGGTGCGGATCGTGCGGCTGCCGTCGCGGGGGGCGATGGGCCGCGCGTCCGTGTTCCGGAGGGCGCCCGCCTTCTCGAAGGCCGCGCGGACCTGTCGTACGACCTTGTTGTGGTCGACGTTGCCGGCGCAGGCGACCACGAGGTGGGTGGGGTCGTAGTGCTTGCGGTAGAAGCGGCGGATGCGGTCGGCGGTGAGGGCGTTGACCGTGTCGACGGTGCCGAGGACCGGGCGGCCGAGGGCGTTGTTGCCGAACATGGTCTGCGCGAACAGGTCGTGCACGCAGTCGCCCGGGTCGTCCTCGGTCATCGCGATCTCCTCGAGGATCGCGCCGCGCTCGACGTCGACGTCCTCCTCGCGGATCAGGGACCCGGTGAGCATGTCGCAGACGACGTCGATGGCCAGGGGCAGGTCGGTGTCGAGCACGCGCGCGTAGTAGCACGTGTACTCCTTCGCCGTGAACGCGTTCATCTCGCCGCCGACGGCGTCGACGGCGGAGGAGATGTCGAGCGCGCTGCGCCGGGAGGTGCCCTTGAAGAGCAGGTGCTCCAGGTAGTGCGTGGCGCCGTTCAGGGCCGGGGTCTCGTCACGGGAGCCGACGTGCGCCCAGATGCCGAAGGTGGCGGAGCGCACCGAGGGCAGGGTCTCGGTGACGATGCGCAGGCCGCCCGGGAGGGTGGTCCTGCGCACCGTGCCGATGCCGTTCGCGCCCTTGACGAGCGTTTGGGTACGGGCGACGGCCCGCGCCTCCGAAGAGGTGCGGGCCGTCGCCTTGGAGCTACGGGACGTCACTGGTCGGCGTCGTCCTTCGCGGTCTCGTCCGCTTCCTCGCCCTCGATCACGGGGATCAGGGAGAGCTTGCCGCGGGAGTCGATCTCGGCGATCTCGACCTGGACCTTCTGGCCGATGCCGAGGACGTCCTCGACGTTCTCCACGCGCTTGCCGCCGGCGAGCTTGCGGATCTGCGAGATGTGCAGCAGACCGTCCTTGCCCGGGAGCAGCGACACGAACGCGCCGAAGGTCGTGGTCTTGACGACCGTACCCAGGTAGCGCTCGCCGACCTCCGGCATGGTCGGGTTGGCGATGCCGTTGATCGTGGCGCGGGCGGCCTCGGCCTGCGAGCCGACCTGGGCACCGATGTAGATGGTGCCGTCGTCCTCGATCGTGATCTCGGCGCCGGTGTCCTCCTGGATCTGGTTGATCATCTTGCCCTTGGGGCCGATGACCTCACCGATCTTGTCGACCGGGATCTTGACGGTGATGATCCGCGGGGCGTTCGGGGACATCTCGTCGGGCCGGTCGATGGCCTCCATCATCACATCGAGGATGTGCAGACGGGCGTCGCGGGCCTGCTTGAGGGCCGCGGCCAGGACGGAGGCGGGGATGCCGTCCAGCTTGGTGTCGAGCTGGAGGGCGGTCACGAACTCCTTGGTGCCGGCGACCTTGAAGTCCATGTCGCCGAAGGCGTCCTCCGCACCGAGGATGTCGGTGAGGGCGACGTAGTGCGTCTCGCCGTTGATCTCCTGGGAGATCAGGCCCATGGCGATACCGGCGACCGGGGCCTTGAGCGGCACACCGGCGTTCAGCAGCGACATCGTGGAGGCGCAGACCGAGCCCATGGACGTCGAGCCGTTGGAGCCGAGGGCCTCGGACACCTGGCGGATCGCGTAGGGGAACTCCTCGCGCGTCGGCAGGACCGGCACGATGGCGCGCTCGGCGAGGGCGCCGTGGCCGATCTCGCGGCGCTTCGGGGAGCCGACGCGGCCGGTCTCACCGACGGAGTACGGCGGGAAGTTGTAGTTGTGCATGTAGCGCTTGCGGGTCACCGGGGAGAGGGTGTCCAGCTGCTGCTCCATGCGGAGCATGTTGAGGGTGGTGACGCCCAGGATCTGGGTCTCGCCACGCTCGAACAGCGCGGAGCCGTGCACCCGCGGGATGGCCTCGACCTCGGCGGCCAGCGTGCGGATGTCGGTGACACCGCGGCCGTCGATGCGCTTCTTCTCCTTGATCACGCGCTCGCGGACCAGCTGCTTGGTGAGCGAGCGGTACGCGGCGGAGATCTCCTTCTCGCGACCCTCGAACTCCGGCAGGAGCTTCTCGGCGGCGAGCGCCTTGACGCGGTCCAGCTCGGCCTCGCGGTCCTGCTTGCCGGCGATGGTGAGCGCCTGGGCCAGCTCGGGGCGGACGGCCGCGGTCAGGGCCTCGAAGACGTCGTCCTGGTAGTCCAGGAAGACCGGGAACTCGCCGGTCGGCTTGGCGGCCTTGGCGGCGAGGTCGGCCTGGGCGCGGCAGAGGACCTTGATGAAGGGCTTCGCGGCGTCCAGACCGGAGGCGACGACCTCCTCGGTCGGCGCCTCGGCTCCGCCCTCGACCAGCTTGATGGTCTTGTCGGTGGCCTCGGCCTCGACCATCATGATCGCGACGTCGCCGTCCTCCAGGACGCGGCCGGCGACGACCATGTCGAAGACGGCGTCCTCCAGCTCGGTGTGGGTCGGGAACGCGACCCACTGACCGCGGATCAGCGCGACGCGGACGCCGCCGATCGGGCCGGAGAAGGGCAGGCCGGCCAGCTGCGTGGACGCGGACGCGGCGTTGATCGCCACGACGTCGTACAGGTGGTCGGGGTTGAGGGCCATGATCGTGGCGACGACCTGGATCTCGTTGCGCAGGCCCTTCTTGAAGGACGGGCGCAGCGGGCGGTCGATCAGGCGGCAGGTGAGGATCGCGTCCTCGGAGGGCCGGCCCTCACGGCGGAAGAAGCTGCCGGGGATCTTGCCGGCGGCGTACATCCGCTCCTCGACGTCCACCGTCAGGGGGAAGAAGTCGAGCTGGTCCTTGGGGTTCTTGGAGGCGGTGGTGGCCGACAGCACCATGGTGTCGTCGTCCAGGTACGCCACGGCGGAGCCGGCGGCCTGCTTGGCCAGGCGGCCCGTCTCGAAGCGGATGGTGCGGGTGCCGAAGGAGCCGTTGTCAATGACGGCCTCGGCGTAGTGGGTCTCGTTCTCCACTAGCGATTTCTCCGTTACTTGTCGTCTTTCGTCCCTCGGCTGCCCGTGTGGCAGGGGGACGGTGGCGGAGAAGCGCGCCGTCTGGTGCGGGCCGGTCTTCGATCGAAGCACCCGGGGCTCGCTTCCCCCCGGGGGCCACTACCGAGGACCGGCGGCGGCGCGGTGCGCTTCTCCTCGTTCTGTGTCGTCGTACGTTCTGCGTTCGTACTGCGTTACTGCGTTGTGCTACCACACTACAAAGCGTCGGTGACACTCCGCACGTTTCCGCATGTGCGGCGAAGTATGCCGGGTGCGGAGCGATTCCCCGCATACGGCAAAGGGAGCGGTCCCCGGGTTCCGGGAACCGCCCCCTTCATGGCGTCCTACTTGGCGCCGGCCGCACCGCGGCGGATGCCGAGGCGGTCGACCAGCGCACGGAAGCGCTGGATGTCCTTCTTCGCCAGGTACTGCAGCAGGCGGCGACGCTGACCGACCAGGATCAGCAGACCCCGGCGGGAGTGGTGGTCGTGCTTGTGGGTCTTGAGGTGCTCCGTCAGGTCGGAGATCCGACGGGAGAGCATGGCCACCTGGACCTCGGGGGAGCCGGTGTCGCCCTCCTTGGTACCGAACTCGGTGATGATCTGCTTCTTCGTAGCGGCGTCGAGCGACACGCGTACTCCTCATAGTCTGTGATTGCCACCGAGTGCCCCCGGTCTGCATCGCGGGGGAGCTTCCGTTACTCGGTAGGCGGGGATCCGCTGGGCGCGGCCTCCAGGGCGCAGTTTCCTGCAGGCTCCGGGGGCGCGTACACAAACGGCCGTCACTCAGGGTACCAGCCCGTGAAGGGCCTCCTCCGCCCGGTCGGCTCACCCTCCTGAGCGCAGGGGCCTGGGCCACTAGGGTGAGCGCCCGGACCGTACGTACCTCGGGGAAGGGGTCGCTGCACGATGGCGGAAACGGAAGCGGAGATCAAGGCGCGCAAGGAGCGGGAGCGGGACGAGCTGTACGGGCTCGACATCTCCGGTGCCGAGTGGCACTGCGCGCCGGGCACGGAGGAGCACGAGGAGCGGGTGGAGATCGCGTACCTGCCCGGCGGCGCGGTGGCGATGCGGTCCTCGCTCGACCCGGACACCGTGCTTCGCTACACCGAGGCGGAGTGGCGGGCGTTCGTGCTGGGAGCGCGGGACGGGGAGTTCGATCTGAAGCCCATGGCCCACAACGGGGGGCTGGACGCGCAGTAGCGGCACGCCCGGGCGGTGACCGGGCCCCGGCTCCTCGTGAGCCGGGGCCCGTGCCGTCGGCCGCGCGGATGCGCCGGCGGTCGCGCGGTCGGCGGTCCGGCCGCGCGGTCGGGTGTCTGGTCGTGCGGTCGGCGGTCCGGCCGTGCGGTCGGCGGTCCGGCCGTGCGGTCGGGTGTCTGGTCGGGCATGCGGTCGGATGTGCGGCGGTCGGGCGTCGTACGACCGCCGGCCTCCGACCGCCGGCGTCCGACGGCTGCCGTCCGGCGGCTGCCGTCCGGCGGTCGGCGTCCGGCGGTCGTCCGTCAGGAGCTGGTCATCGACCGGGCCGTCGCGTACACGTCGAAGACGGCCAGGGCGAGCGGGATCAGTGTCAGCAGCACGAAGCCCTCGCAGATCTCCAGGAAGCGGCCCCAGAAGGGGGTCAGTCCGCCACGCGGCAGGATCAGGCCCAGCGCGGTCACCAGGGCCGTGGCCAGCGCGATGACCGCGATCAGCCAGACGGTGCGGATGTCCAGGTCGGTGCGGTTCCCGGCCAGCGCCGCGCGCACGACGTGCTGCGGCGGGTTCAGGGCGAGACCGAGGCCCAGCAGGACCAGGGAGGCGAGCCCGGCCGCGAGGACGGAGGCGACCTGGGCGGTGTAGCGGAACAGGCCTGCGCGCATGAGCATCGCGATGCCGGTGGCGAACGCGAGCAGCTGGGCCCAGACGTCGTCGGAGAAGCCCAGCACGGCGGAGGCGCCGACGGCGAGCAGCGCGCAGCCGCCCACCAGGCCGACGAGGAGTTCGTGGCCGCGCCGCGCCTGTGCCTCGATGCGCTCGGTGTCCACGGGCTCCTGCGCGGCGGTCTCGATGCCGTAGGCGGAGCGCGCGGAGCCGCCGCTGGGGTTCTCGAAGCCGATCGGCAGCCGGGCGAAGCGCATCGACATGCCGGGCAGGAAGGCGAGGGCGCCGACGGCCACGGGCGCGCACAGGGCGGCCGTCTCGGTCGGGGCCCAGCCGGTGAGGGTCGCGGCGAAGACGGCGACCAGGGCGATCGCCGAGGCGAACACGAACGCCACGAAGGGACCGTCGCCGTGCGGCGCGCACAGCGCGAGGACCAGTGCGGCGACCAGGACGGCCGCGCAGGCCAGCAGGAACTGGAGCCTGCCGATGCCCTCGCCGTCGCTCAGCGGCAGCAGGCCGCTGCCGGCGACGCCGATGTTGGGCAGGGCGCCGAGGCCGAGGGCTACGGCCGAACCGCGGTCGTCGTAGACGCGGGCGCGGACCGCGGAGAGCACGACCAGGAGGACGCCGGTGACGGCGGCGAGGACGCCGGCCAGGCCGTGCATGTCGTGCAGCGGGTCGGCGGTCCAGGCGACGAACGCGAGCAGGGCGGGCAGGACCCCGCCGCCGGTCAGGCCGGCGGCCCGGGTCAGGTCACCGCTCCACAGCCTGTGCTGCCTGGTGACGGAGGAGGCGACGGCCTCGGCGACGTCGTCGTGGACGGCCGGCGGCAGGGAGTCCGCGAACGGGCGGAGGGTGAGGAGTTCGCCGTCGAGGATGCGCTGGGCCGCGAAGGAGCGGGCGCTGTCCAGCACGGTGCCGTCGGTGCGGACCAGGTGGTAGCCGACCGGGGCGCCCGCGGTGGGGCTCTGCTGGGACAGACGGAGGATCTCGGGGTAGAGGTCGGCGACCGGGACGTCGTCGGGCAGTGCCACGTCGATACGGCTGTCCGGAGCGACGATGGTGACCCGGCAGAAGCCGAGTCCGGTGCCGGTGCCGGATCCGGAAGGGGCTCCCGTCCCGGGTCCGCCGGTGGCGGCGGCCGTCATGCTCACCTGCTGCTCCCCCTCAGTGGTGGTGGTGCGTCTGTGTCGTGAAGGTCCCGTGCCGGTTCGCTCCGTACGCGGCGGCAGGGGTGCCGTACGGCGGTGCAGCGGGGCTGCCTCCCTCCTGTATCGAGGGGTTCGTCCCGCTACCTCCGGCCTGTTCGGCGTGTGCTCACGCGAACATCCGGCACCCTACCGCTCACCCGTGTCCCGTGAACTCAGTAGGATCACGCGGCGGCCTGCGCTCGCCGGACACGGGGCGGCGTGCGGAATGCCTGGGTCGGGCAAGGGAATTGGTGGAGCGGTGAGCCAGATTGTCGTGAAGCGCCCTCCCCGGGCGCTGCCGTCCGAGGTGCCCACGGAAGAGGTCGTCGTCCAGCCACCGCCGGAACTGCCGCGGGGGCACCAGGAGAGCGTGCTGATGCAGCTCCTGCCCACGCTGGGCATGGGCGGTTCGGTGGTGTTCTTCTTCACGAACGGCCAGCCGTTCATGAAGATCATGGGCATGATCATGATCGCCTCGACGGTGGGGATGTCCATCGCGATGGTGGTCCGCTTCCGCCGCGGCTCCCAGGGCCAGCTGGCCGACATGCGCCGCGACTACCTCAGCTATCTGTCGCAGACGCGCCGGTCCGCCGTACGGACGGCGAAGGCCCAGCGGGACGCGCAGTACTACCTGCACCCCTCCCCCGAGCAGCTGTGGGCGCTGGTCGCCGAGGGCAGCCGGGTGTGGGAGCGGCGGCCCGGCGACGAGGACTTCGCACACGTACGCGTCGGCCTGGGCCCGCAGCCGCTGGCGACCCCGCTCGTCGCCCCGGAGACGGGCCCCGTCGAGCAGCTGGAACCGCTGACCGCCGGTGCGATGCAGCGGTTCCTCGCCGCGCACCACAGCGTCGGCGACCTGCCGATGGCCGTGTCGCTGCGCGCCTTCTCCCACGTCACGGTCAGCGGGGAACCGCAGTCCGTACGGGCCTCGGCCCGCGCCCTGGTCGGCTCGCTGGCCTCGCTGCACTCCCCCCAGGACCTGATCATCGCGGTGGCCGCGGGCCGTGAGGCCTTGCCGCACTGGGACTGGGCGAAGTGGCTGCCGCACGTGCAGGCGCCCGGCGCCGTGGACGGCGCGGGCTCCCGCCGGCTGATCGGCGCCGACCCGCGCGAACTGGAGGACCTGCTCACCGCCCGGCTGACCGGCCGGCCGCGCTTCCACCCCGGCGCGGGACCGCTGCTGGACGAGCCGCACATCGTGCTCGTCCTGGACGACCTGTCCCTGCTGCCGGACTCGGTCCTCGCCAACCCGGAGGGCCTCCAGGGCGTCACGGTGCTCGAGGTGGTGCCGGGCGACCTCACGACGGCGGGCGGCGACCTGTCCATCGTCGTACAGCCCGGCCTGCTGCGCCTGGAGTCCGGGCACGGCGAGGTCTACGACGGCACCCCGGACACCCTCTCCTACGAGTCGGCCGAAGCGCTGGCCCGGCAACTCGCGCCGCTGCGGATGGCGTCGGGCGGCGACGACGACGAACCGCTGCTCGCGAACCTGGAGTTCACCGACCTGCTGGGCCTCGGCGACGCCGCGTCCGTCGACACCAAGCGCACCTGGCGACCGCGCGCGCTCGCGGAACGGCTGCGGGTGCCGATCGGCGTCGGCCCGGACGGCAGGCCCGTCATGCTCGACCTGAAGGAGGCCGCGCAGGAGGGTATGGGCCCGCACGGCCTGTGCGTCGGCGCCACCGGTTCCGGCAAGTCGGAGCTGCTGCGCACGCTCGTGCTGGGCCTCGCGGTCACCCACTCCTCGGAGACCCTGAACTTCGTCCTCGCGGACTTCAAGGGCGGCGCGACCTTCGCCGGCATGGCGCAGATGCCGCACGTGGCGGCCGTGATCACCAACCTCGCCGACGACCTCACCCTGGTCGACCGCATGGGCGACTCCATCCGCGGCGAACTGAACCGCCGCCAGGAACTGCTGCGCGACGCCGGCAACTACGCCAACATCCACGACTACGAGAAGGCACGCGCGGCGGGCGCCCCGCTCCAGCCGATTCCCTCCCTGGTCCTGGTCATCGACGAGTTCAGCGAACTGCTCTCCGCCAAGCCCGACTTCATCGAGATGTTCGTGCAGATCGGCCGCATCGGCCGATCCCTGGGCGTGCACCTGCTGCTCGCCTCGCAGCGCCTGGAGGAGGGCCGGCTGCGCGGCCTCGAGACCTATCTGTCGTACCGGATCGGTCTGCGCACCTTCTCCGCGGCCGAGTCCCGCGCCGCGCTCGGCGTCCCCGACGCCTACGAACTCCCCAACGTGCCCGGCTCCGGCTTCCTTAAATACGGCACGGACGAGATGGTCCGCTTCAAGGCGGCGTACGTCTCGGGCGTGTACCGCTCGGGCACACAGCGCGGAACCCTGACCGGCGGGCAACTCCCCATGGACCGGCGGCCGGTGCTGTTCACGGCCACCGAGGTGCCCGTCCGCTACACCGCGCTCCCGCAGCAGCGCACGCACTCCGAGGCCGCGGTGGACGAGGCGCTGGCCGACACCGTCCTCGACGTGATCGTGCGCCGCCTGGAGGCACAGGGGCCGGCCGCGCACCAGGTGTGGCTGCCCCCGCTGGAGAGCCCGCCCTCGCTGGACGCGCTGCTGCCGGGCCTGGCGGCGGTGCAGGGCCGCGGCCTGACCCAGCCCGGCTACGAGGGCGCGGGCCGGCTGGTCGTCCCCGCCGGTCTCGTCGACAAGCCGTACGAGCAGCGCCGCGACCGGCTGATGCTCGACTTCTCGGGCGCGGCCGGCCATATGCAGATCGTCGGCGGCCCCCAGTCCGGCAAGTCCACGCTGCTGCGCTCCCTGATCTGCTCCTTCGCGCTCACCCACACGCCGTACGAGGTGCAGTTCTACGGCCTCGACTTCGGTGGCGGCGGCATGGCCGCGGTCGGCGGTCTGCCGCACGTCGGCGGCATCGCCTCGCGCCTGGACCCGGAGCGCGTCCGCCGTACGGTCTCCGAGGTCTACGGCGTCCTCACCCGCCGCGAGGAGTACTTCCGCACGGCCGGTATCGCCTCGATCGCCGACTACCGCGCCCGGCGCGCCCGCGGCGACATCTCGGTGGCCGACCAGCCGTGGGGCGACGTCTTCCTGGTCATCGACGGCTGGGGCAACTTCCGCGCGGACTACGAGGGGCTGGAGACGGCGGTCCTGGACATCGCCGCCCGCGGCCTCGGCTACGGCATCCACGTGATCATCACGGCGTCGCGCTCGATGGAGGTCCGGGCCAACCTCAAGGACCACCTCATGAACCGGCTGGAGCTGCGCCTCGGCGACGTCATGGACTCGGAGATCGACCGCAAGGTCGCGGTGAACGTCCCCGCGGGTGTCCCCGGCCGCGGTCTGTCCCCGCAGAAGCTGCACTTCATGGCGGCGGTCCCGCGCATCGACGGCCTCACCTCCGACACGGACCTGGCCGAGGCCACGGCCGCGCTCACGACCGAGGTCGGCCGCCACTGGCAGGCGCCGGGCGCGCCCGAGGTACGGCTGCTGCCGCGCCAGCTGGAGGCCGTCGAACTGCCCTCCGGCGAGCGTTTCCCGCAGCGCGGCGTCGCCTTCGCGCTCGACGAGGAGAACCTGGAACCGGTGTTCCTCGACTTCGAGCAGGACCCGTTCTTCCTCGTCTTCGGCGAGAGCGAGTCCGGCAAGTCCAACCTGCTGCGCCTGCTGATCAAGCAGCTCACCCTGCGGTACGGCGGCGACGAGGCGAAGTTCTTCGTGGTGGACAACCGGCGCTCGCTCCTGGACGTCACACCGGCGTCCCACCTCGCGGAGTACATTCCGATGTCCAGCCAGATGGAGCACCACATGGTGGCCCTGGCCGACCTCATGCAGCGCCGCACCCCCACCGCAGACGTCACGCCGCAGCAACTGCGGGACCGCAGCTGGTGGCGCGGCCCGCAGGTCTTCGTCGTCATCGACGACTACGACCTCGTCTCCAACTCCACCGGCAACCCGCTCAGCGGCCTCACGGAGATGCTGCCCTTCGCCCGCGACGTCGGCGTCCGCTTCATCATCGCCCGGTCCTCCGCGGGCGCCGGCCGCGCCTCCTACGAGCCGTTCATGCAGCGCATGAAGGAACTCGGCGCCCAGGGAGTCGTCCTGGCCGGTGACCCGGCGGAGGGCGACATCCTCAACGGCGTCCGGCCCCGCCCGATGCCCGCGGGACGCGGCGTCTTCGTGTCCCGCAAGCGGGGGAAGCCGCTGGTGCAGACCGGGTTGGTGGACGTGGAGTACTGAGGCGGGGCGGGGCGGGGACTGGGCGCTGGGGCCGTGTGCCGGATGGCGCGCGTCCCTCGCGCCCTGGGTGGCCCGCGTGGCTCACGTGGCTCACGTGGCTCGCGGGTTGCGGTTTACGGCTTACGGCTTACGGCTTACGGCTTACGGCTTGCGCGGCCGAGTACGGCCGGGCATGACAAAGGGTGGGCACCTCCCGTGCGTGCCCACCCTGTTGCCGTGACGTGCCGGCCGTTCCGACCGACCTACATGAAGTAGCTGGCGGCCTTCCGGTCGCCGCCCTGGTAGTCACCGCCGGCCGCGTGCACGACCTTGCCGATCTGGACCAGGGCCTCGTGGATGCCCTTGGCCTCGCGGTCCCAGGCGGCCTGCTGCTCGGTGTACGCGTTGTGGGCCTCGCCCTCCCACATGCTGGCGACGCCGGCGACCTTCTGCTTGATGGCCTCGAGGCCCTCTTCCAGCCGCCGCGCATGATTGGCCAGCTGGGTGGCGGTCTCGTCGAGGCTGCCGTAGGTGACTTCCAGCTCGCCGCTGTTGTTGACGCCCATGATTGCTCCGTTGCTGAAAAGTGGTGGCCTGGTGGGGATCAGTAGCTGGACAGCGCCGAGTGCGCGCCACCGAGGTCGACGTCGATGCTCTGGACCTGCGAGCGGACCTCGTCCTCCGTGCCGTCCTTGATCTTCCGGGTGGTGCTCATGGCCTCGATGAACTTGGCGAGGATGTTGCCGATCTTGACCATGCGCTCGTTGATCTCGGTCTGCTTCGAGTTGAAGGCACCGGCGCCGATGCCCTTCCAGTTGCCCTCGAGGCTGTCGATCAGGGCCTGGAGCTCCTTGAGCTGACCCTTGATGCCCTCGAAACGGTGCAGAAGCTCCTTTTCGAGGACAACAATGTCCTTGTCGCTTACCTTCTGGCGCTGCGTCGCCATTTCCATGCCTTTCTTCGTGGGCTGACCTTGCCGGGCGCTGCGTCATGAGTCAGGCGTCAGCACTGTCGGCAAGTGGTCCTACTGCTCACTCGGCGAATGAGCAGGTATGCGGGAGACCGCTCAGGCGTTACGGCGTGCGCGCATCACGGCGAGACCGGCGCCTGCGATGACCAGTACGGCTGCTACGGCGCCGATGATCACCCAGGTCTGGGTGTTGTCGCTGCCGGAGTCGGCGTCCTTGGCGGCGGAGGTGGGGCCGCCGGCGGAAGCGGTGTCCTTGGCCGGCGTCTTGGCGGAGGGCGGCGCCGCCGGGCTCTTGGTGGCCGTGACGTCCTCGTCCGGGGCCGTTCCGTTCTCGGCGGCCAAGGGGTCCCTGTTGGCCGGACCGGGATCGAAGTTCTTGCCCGCCAGCACCATGCGCGGACGCATGAGGCCGTAGCCGAGGTACTTGCTGGGCTTGCCCTTCGGCCACGTACGCCCGGCGGTGTCGATGAGGGACCGGAGGACCTGGTTGGCCGTCCAGTCGGGGTGAGCGGACCAGACGAGGGCGGCGGAGGCGGAGGCTATGGCGGAGGCGTGGCTCGTGCCCTCCGTGGTGCAGTATTTGGTGAACGTGTTATCGCACCAGGCTGGCACATTAAGTCCCGGTGCCGACATATCCACGTAGTTTCCGAACGTGGAGAACTTGGCGACCGTTCCGGTCTTGTCGACGGCGGCTACCCCAATAGCGTACGGGTCTTTGGCGGGGTAGTCAGGCTTGTTTCCCACATCCCCACTGTTGCCGATAGAGGCGAACAGCAGTTTACCCTTGGAGGCCGCGTATTTGAGCGCGTCCTCTTCCTCGCCGTTGTAGTACTCGCTCCCGTAGGACATGTTGATGATCTTGGCATCGCTGTCAGCGGCAGCCCTGATCGCCTTGGGCGAGGTAAGGGACCTCGCCCGCTCGTCCTCATCCTTCAGCTCATCGAGTCCTACACGAATCGGGATGATTTTCACTCCCGGAGCAAGGCCCTTGATGCTGCCACCAGCGCCCGTACCGGCGATGATTTCGGCCATCGTCGTGCCGTGGCCGTCGTAGTCCTGGGTGACGTGATATTTGGCAGCTTTCGGCACGTCGTCGACAAGCACCTGCCCCTTGAGCGAGGGGGTTTGCGGGTTCACTCCAGTGTCGATGACCGCGACCTTCACCCCCTTGCCTGTGCTGTGCTTCCACATCTCGTCCGCGTGCATCACGCCCAGATACCACTGCTTGGACTGAACACCGTCCGAGGCTGCGGCTCCGGGGGCCAGCCCGGCCGACGTGATGACCAGCGTGCCCAGTACGGAGCACACGGCAGACAGCCGTATCGCGTTACGCCTCGTCAGCAGGGCAGTCCCCATGCCGCGTCGGCCGGTCCCTGGCTTCATGCCTGTCTACGTCCTCGCTCGTGTTCAGTCGCTCGTCTGTGGCACGTCACGCCGCTGCCGCGACGAGCGGTGCTCTTCCTTCTCGGCGGGCGCACCAGTACGACCGGGCTTGTCGCCCGCGCCCTGGCGACCGCCCACCGCTCCACGACCGAGCCCCTTGGCGCCGGCCTCGGAGCCCTTGAGCGGGGATCCCGCGGTGTTGCGGGGCGCGCCGATCGCACCCTCGGGGTTGCCCGCCGAGCGCAGCACCGCCTGGTTCGCGCCGGGTTCCGCCTTCGCCGCGGAGGTACCGACGACCCCTCGCTGACCGAGAGCGCCCTTCGATGGCTTGTTGGTGACCGGCTCTTCGGCGCCGACGACCATACCGCGCGGCACACGCGGGTTGGCCGTCCCACCGGACGTACGGCCCGTGACCGGCTTGCCGCCCACGACACCGTTGCGCACCGCACCGGTGGGACCGGCTGTTCCCGCCCGCCCGCCAGGCGGGCCGGCCGGCCTCGGCGTTCCGCCGGTGACACCGCGCCCCATCGGTGCGCGCCCGGACTGAGCGGCCCCTCGTGCCGGCTGGCCCGTCGGAGTCGTACGCCCCACAGCACGAGCGGCCTGTCCCGTAGGGCCGCCCTGCGGGGTTCGGCCGCCCGCGACGGAACGTCCCGTCTGCCCCGCGGGTCCCTGCGGCACTCGACCGCTTCCGGTTCCCGACGGGCCGGTGCGTCCCTGCGCGGAGACCGGGAACCGGTTGGTCGGTCCGTAGCCAGGGGTACGGCCGGAGGTCGGCGCTACGGGAGGCGCCATCGGCCCCGGAGGCAGCGGCATCTGCCCGCCGCCACCAGCGGTTGTCGGCAGAGTAGGCGTCGGGGAACTGGGCGGCGTGGCGGGCGCCTGCGGAGGCAGCGTCGTCGTGGTGTTGATCTCCGTGCCGATGTCGTGGCCGGAAGGCGCGCTGGGCTCGGGGACGTCCTTGAGAGGCGGCACGTGTCCGCCGGCCCCTGTTCCCTGCACGGTAGGCGTGCCGTGTCCGGTAGTCGTAGCGTGGTGGCTTTCCGTCACGCTTCCGTGGCTCGCCGCCACACTGCGTCGGACGGTGGTCGAACTGGACGAAGCCGCCCCAGAGCCGCGCAAGTCGCCGTCCCGACGCCGCGTCGGCTGAGGCACGCCCACATCCGGAATCGGTGTGTACGGCTTAGGGTCGCTGGCCATAGCCGTCCCCAGCGCGGTCGCGGACACCGCGTAGAACGACGCCAGCCGGTTCACCTGGTTGATCGCCTCTTGGCGGTTCTTCTCCACGGCGAGCGCGGCGGCGTAGTCCGGGTTGCCGTCGACCTGCTTGGTCTTGGGCAGCTGCGTGGGGCGCTTCTGCTCGCTCGCGGGCCGGGTGTCGCGGGGCGGCATGGACTTGCGCACCGAGGCCAGCCCCGTGGCGGCGGCCGAGATCTCGGTCGCCGCGGCGTCGGCGAAGGTCGCGAGTCCCTTGGTCCAGTCGATGAGGCCCGAGGTCCACTTGTGGAAGCTGTCCGCTCCCTCGCCCTGCCAGTCGACGCCGCGGAGGTGGGTCTCCAGGTCCGTCGCCGCGTCGTGGATGGCCGTACGGGCATCCCACAGGGCCTTGCTGGCCGTCTCCAGGTGCTCGGGGTTGGAGTGGTGGACCAGGTCGATCATCGCGTTGAGGTCGTGGTCCTCGAAGTCGGTCCTGCCGAGGGACAGCACCGCTCCGATCGGCGTGCCCTTGAACGCGTTCTGGAACCGGCTGAGCGTGTTGACCGCGCCGACCTGCTCGTTGGCCTGCTGGACGTCGTTCTTGTACTCGGGCTGCTGCTGCCAGTTGTCGCTCATCAGAACTTGCCCCCCGCGGACTTGGCCCCGCCGCTGTGCTCAGCCGCGGCGGGCTTCTCCTGGGTGTGCTTCTCCTCGGGCTGCGCCTTGCGGTGTTCGGCTTCGAGGTGCGCGCGGATCTCCCAGAACCGGCGCCGGACCTCGTCCTCCGTACCGTCGTACGTGACGTCGGCCGCGTGGGCCGCCAGCGTCAGCGCCTCGATCTGCATGCTGAGGTTCTTCGACAGGGAGGTGAGACGCTCGTGCACCTGCTCGTACCTGCCGTGCAGCTCGGTCGCCTCGTGGAAGGGGATGTTCGAGCCGCTGAAGGAGCTGGGGCTCAGCGTGTGCTCCGCGAGCCTGGACGGACTGCCCGGAGCCCCCTCGAAGGCCTTGAGCGCGTCGTCCACTTTCCTCTTGAACTTCGACAGCGCATCGATGCCGCGCCTCATGCCCGAGCCGCCACCGTCGCCCACCGCGACCCCTTCCCCGTTTCCCCGTTGGTAGAACTGGACAGGCCGAGGGGACTCAGTCGCGCCCCCGATCTATCGCTGACCACTGTAGTCATTGTGTAAATCGCGGCCAACTGAACTCCGCGACGGTTCAGTTGCGAAGGTGTCCCGAAGTGGTCGGGTCATGACCACCGGAGACCGACAAGGCGGTCAATAACGACAGATGGGGACCGCCATCTACCCAGAAGCTTCACAGGGACACGCTGGACGGTACGCCGGCACATCTCCGCCGAATTTTCACGCCTGACAGATCCCGCATAGCGGACATGGCACAAATTT
Source organism: Streptomyces sp. Y20 (assembly GCF_043195475.1). Classification (NCBI taxonomy): domain Bacteria; kingdom Bacillati; phylum Actinomycetota; class Actinomycetes; order Kitasatosporales; family Streptomycetaceae; genus Streptomyces; species Streptomyces sp. Y20. The sequence continues at coordinate 105,556 of NZ_JBIDDP010000019.1, read as the reverse complement.
GTCCTGACAGCGGTTGCTAGCTTGACCCGCAGCGACGTAGTCACGGGGGGAAAGGGCCTGTCCATGGCATGGGACGAGTGGGAGCAGCTCAAGACGCGTGCCGCCGAGGGGCAGTCGGCGCACATGCAGCTCAACCATGTCGACGGGGGCGGCGGCACGTACGGCCCCTACGTCCTCCCCGGCAGGACCGGTGACCTCAAGGTGGGCCACAAGGACCTGGAGAAGATCGGCAGCGCCGCCCATCACCTCTACGACCAGCTCTGGGACAAGGCCCGCGTGGCCACGCCCAGCAGCGACTCCGCGGCCGGTGACCTCTCCCGGCAGGGCTTCGCCCTCGGCGCCGGGCTCCAGCACGTCTCGACCCGCTGGGAGGAGCAGCTGAAGTCACTGATGGACGCCTGCGCCCAGATCTCCAACCACATGCAGACCACGAAGGCCGTGCACGCGAACGACGAGCACTACATCCAGCGGCAGATGAGCAGCATCGACGCGCTGGACGCCGGGTTCGACGAGCGGGTCGGGGCGCCGGGCAAGAAGAACTCCGTCTACGGGGAGAAGGACAAGAAGGAGGAGTAGCGGCGCCTGGGGGACGCGACGAGACCTTGCTCCGCACCGGCTGCCACGGCTACTTCAGAGGACGACGACACCCGCCATGGATTTCAACGCGCTGTTCCACGCCAACTTCAAGCTGCTCGACGACGCCGTCACCGACTGGTCGACGCTCGTCAAGCACCTGGCCGACCTGAAGAAGGACGCCGAGGACGACCTGCACAAGGCCGCCCTCACAGCCGACTGGGTCGGCGTGAACGCACAGGTCTCCAGGGAGTTCATCGGCAAGACCGCCGGTGAGTTCGGCGACGCCCACACGCAGGCCACCACCATCCACAACATCCTGCGCGACGCCCGGGACGAGCTCAAGACGTACCACCAGCAGCTGACGGGCGCCGTCTCTCGCGCACACGACAAGCACCTGACCGTCGTCGACACCGGCGGCGGCACGTTCACGGTCACGGGCAACACCCGGCCCGACTGGAACGCCGACCCCAGCGGCAACACGAGCGCGACGAACCAGAAGGACGTCGACGCCTTCCGCGACGAGATCCAGGGCATCCTCAGCAAGGCCACCGAGAGCGACAACACCGCCAAGGACGTCCTCACGGCGATCGTCGACCAGAGCGCGATGGGCTTCTCCGACGCGAACTACAAGGACCGGGACGCCGCGGCGGACGCCGTCAAGGAAGCCGACGAGCTGGCGAAGCTCGCCGAGAAGGATCCGGACGACCTGTCCGTGGCGGACTTCGACCGGATCAACGCGGGTCTGAAGAAGTACGCGAACGACCCGCTGTTCGCCGAGCGCTTCGCCACCGGCCTCGGGCCGCAGAAGACCCTGGAGTTCTGGACCGGGATCAGCGATCCCAACAGGGGCAACTACGAGCTGGGGCACGAACGCCTCGACCAGTTCGACGACCTTCAGCGCAACCTGGGGCTCACGCTCGCCCACGCCACACAGAGCGATTCCGCGGGCATGACCGAGTGGAAGCGCCACATGATCGACATCGGGGACAAGCCGCTCTACGGCGACCGGGGCGGTCCCATGGGCTTCCAGGTCATGAGCAACCTCATGCGGACCGGTGACTACGACGACCGGTTCCTGAAGGACTACGGGACCGAACTGATGGTCACCGAACGGAAAATGACCGGCAACGGCGGGCACCGCAACCCGATGTGGCAGCACATGGGCGGGAGTGCCTGGTTGAACCGGATCGGCGACGACAGTGGCAACGACCCGCTCACCGGCTACCTCAAGGGCCTGTCCAACAGCCCTGATGCGGCGACCGGCTTCCTCAACCAGCAGTACGTCTCCAAGGACGACCCGGACAACCCCTTCGAGCGGGACACCGACGGCAACGGCAAGAAGGGCAAGGTGTCGCTGTCCAACTTCCAGTACCTGTTCGAGGAGCGGGACTGGCCCGAGGAGACGAACCTCCACGGGGATGCGATCGTCACGGGCCAGAACAACCTGGCGCTGGCCCTGGAAGCCGCCACGACGGGACACCCGGCCGGCGAGATGCCCACGGCGGACACCCCTCCGCACAACGCGGGGCAGGCGAAACTCGTGGAGGACCTCTTCCACTCGGTCTCGGAGGACCCCGAGCGGCTGACCGGCCGCGGCTACATGTCGGACAGCATGGGGCAGATCGCGGCCGAATACATGCCGGACATCCATCGGGAACTCCACGCGGGCGTCGCCAGCGAGAAGACGCTGTTTCCGGTGGCAGGCACGGTGGCCACGCTCAACGAGCGGGACATCACTCGTTTCCTGTACACGGTCGGCCAGAATCCCGAAGGCTACGCCGCGGTCAACCTCGGTCAGCACAGCTACACGACGCAGCTGATGCAGCACCACTTCGAGCATCCGGGTCAGTACGTCAAGGACCCGGCCTTCTCCCAGGCCGACAACCTGAAACAGGGGACCGAACAGATCGCCCGTAAAGCCGGTGAGATCGAGGGCATCATCGGTGCCGGCCGCGCCTACCAGGCGGAACTGGAGGGTGGCGCGAAGGACGCCGACTACAACGCCGCGATCGAGAGGGCAGGCAGCTGGGGTGGCACGGCCATCGGCATCGGCATCGGCATGGCGACGGAGCCGATGACCGGTCCCGGCGGCGCCATCATCGGTGACGTGGCCGGTACGGCGGCCGATGAGATCATCGGCAAGATCACCGAGGGAGCCATGCAGGACAGCTCCGGGGAGATCATCTACCGCAACGGGGAAAGCTTCGAGGAGACGTCCGACTCCACCTACAAGCTGGTGGAACTCGCCGCCCAGAAGGCAGGGGAGAACTCCGGCCACCGCTACCCGTTGATCGAGGCTTCGGTGGCCACGGCCGCGGAGGACGGATTCGACACCGCCGGGACCAAGGTGCACAAGTACCTCGACGGCGAGGGCATCCCCAGGCAACTCGACACGGAAGACTGAGACGTTGGCATCGACTCGTAGGAAATTCCTGCTCGCGGGGGGAGCGGCGCTGCTGCTCTGCGTCGTCCTGGGTGCCCTGTACGCGCTGGGGCTGCCGCCCTTCGAGGACGAGGTGGGCGAGATCAAGGCGTCCGACGTGTGCGGGACGCTGGGCCGCTCGTCCAGCAGCGCCGCCGCGCTGAAGCGCGTCCTGCCGGACAAGTCGTCCTACGCGTTCGACGGCGCCGTGACCGACCCGCGTCTCGACGACACGGACTCGAGCTACTACGCGTCCTGTTTCGTCGACGGTGACGGGGACCAACTCCTCGCCGTCACCGCCGAGATGGCGCAGTACGACAAGGCCGAGGAGTGGGTGAAGGACGTGGTCGAGAACCACGTGCCGGTCGGCACGGTGACACCGTTCGGCGCCGGCGACAAGGCGGTCGCATCGGACAAGGTCGCCGCCATCTACTTCCCCTGTGTCGCCCGCGGTGTCGGCCAGCATCTGAGCGTGGTCGCACACCTCAAACAGCCACGCGGCGCCGACGGCGGTCAACTGCGGGAGGGACTGATCACCCTCGCCCGGAACGCCGCGCTGGCCGCGCACAAGAAGGCGAAGTGCGACGCGCCGCCCAAGCTGACGCACTGAGCCGGGACGACGGACGGGTCGCGTACTCGCACGCGGTGCAGCGATCCAGTGTCCGCCACGGCCTGCCCAAGTCGCCGACGGCAAGAGGGTGAGATGCCGGGCTGCCGGGCGGTCCGGGGAGTGACCGCGGGGCCGTTCCAGCCGTCGTGTCGCCCCTCACCTTGTCTTCCACGCCTGACAGGCCGCCCATGACGGGCATAGCCGAGACTCCGGCGGGCGGGGTTGCTAGCTTGGCCCCACACTGGTGTGTCCACGGGAAGGGGCCCTTGTGGCGTGGGACGAGTGGGAACAGGCCAAGGAGCAGGCCGCTGCCGGGAGATCGACCAATATGCGGCTCAACCAGCTCGCGGCGGATGGCGGGGGCGGCTCCGGAGACCTGATCGTCCATCAGGACGATCTGGGCCGTGTCGGGCACGAGGCCAAGCTCCTGTTCGACGACGTCAAGAGCCAGGCCGACATCGCCGGCGCTGGGTCCGGCAACGGCTCGGTCGGCTCGACCATGCAGGCCGCGGCCGCCCTGAAGTCGCACGGCTTCCAGACGGGCAGCGCCCTGGAAACCACCGTGGAGGTGTGGACCACGCAGGTCGAATCGGTCCTCCAGGCATGCGCGCACATCTCGAACCATCTGGACTTCACCCAGAAGCTGCATGCGGAGGACGACGCCGAGATCGGTGCCACACTCCGTGGCCGTGACGGCTCGGCCGTGTCCGTTTCCCAGCTCGACGAGTACTTCAAGTAGGTGACCTCTGGTGGCTCTCACCACCACCGACCTCCTCGAGGTCGACCTCGGCAAACTCGCCACTGCGGTGTCGGACTGGAAAAAGGCCGTGGACGGCCTGAAGAAGTCGGGCGAGCACGCTCGCACAGGGATGCGGGCAAAGTCCGACTCGGCGCGGTGGGCCGGGGTCAACGCGACGGTGACACGGGACTTCGTCTCGAAGACGGCCAAGGAGATCTCCGACCTTCACACCGAGGCCGACAGCATCTACCAGGTTCTCGACGACGGGCACACCGAGCTCGTCGCGTTGCAGAAGCAACTGAAGGCGGCAGTCCAGAATGACGCCGCGAACCTGGGTGTGCGTGTCGAGGACCTGGGTGACGGCAAGGTCCGCTGCTTCTTCGCTCACGTCCGCGGTGACAGTGACGAACGCACGCAGGAACAGCTCGACGAGAGACAGGCGCTGGAAGGCCGTATCAACGGGATACTCGCCCATGCCGCCGAGATCGACGCCTCGGTCGCTCGCGCGCTGGCCAAGAGCCACGGCGGTGCCCCCTACGACGCGGGCCACAGCACGTACGAGTCCCTCAACGACGCAGAGGTCGAGCGCGCCGTGGAACTGGCACGCAAGGGCGACAGGATGTCCGACGCGGAACTGCGTGAGTTGAACCAGCTGCTGCGTTTCAACTCCGTGGAGACGGACGGTGAGTTCGCCACCGAGTTCTACCAGGGACTCGGCGGCCCGGAGAAGACACTCCAGTTCTATGCCGAGATGTCGATCGACGGCACCGCCGCCGACGCGACCGGGACCCGCCTCGACGAGGTGCGGGATCTGCAGAAGGTCATGGGCTGCACACTCGCCAACGCGACGGACCCGGACCACGGGCACCATCTCCCGGACAGCTGGGGCGCGGAGTTCCGGCGCCTCGGCACCCAGCAGGTCGGCTGGGAGCAGGGGCAGTGGAACAAGCCGTACGGCTACCAGGTGTTGGGGGGCCTGCTGCGCTACGGCAACTACGACCCGCGGTTCCTCACCCCCCTCGCGGAGCACATCACCCAGCTGCACAAGAAGGACCCGTACTTCTTCCTGTCGAACAAGCCGGCAGGGAGCCCGGACACGTACGGCTTCAATCCCTCGGGGAGGCTGGGCACCGGTAACGACCCGTTGAACGGTGTCCTGGAAGCGCTCGGTCACAGTCCCGAGGCCTCGCAGAGGTTCTTCACGGGAACGCCGACGGCGTACAACGAGGACGGCACCGTGAAGGAAGGGGGTGAACCGGGTTTCAGCTCCTACCTCGACCTGTTCACCGACAAGGACTTCGAGTGGACGGTCGACACCAATGCCGCGAACGTCCTCGCGGACGAGGACAGGACCAAGGCGGCGCTGAACTTCGGCCCGGAGGCACTCGGCCACGCGCTGGAGTCGGCGACCACGGGCCGGCCGTACGACAGCGACGACGCCGCCGACGCCATCAAGCACAACGCGGCGCAGGCACACCTGGTCAGCGACATCGTGCACAAGTTCGGCGAGCATCCCGAGCTGATCAGGCACAACGAGAACGGGGATCTCGAGGACGAGGAAACGGGTCCCTTGTACGCCCTCCGACGAAGCCTCGGTGACATCACCGCCGAGTACATGGGCGACTTTCAGCGGGCCATGTACAACGAGGATTCCAGTAGCGAGCTGTTCCCGACGTTCGGCGCCCCGTCCGACCTCGACCCGAACAGCGTCGCCCGGTTCCTGGGCGGAGTCGGCCAGGATCCCGATGCCTACGCGGCCATCTCGACCGCTCAGCAGACCTACACGACCGGCGTGGTGGATCACGTCATCAACGGCTCGAGCCATTCCACCGCCTCGTTGGACGGGCGAGTGGGTGACGCGGTGGCCCCTGGATCAGCGATTGCCGGGATCATGAGTGATGCACGGGCGCATGCGATCTACGAGTACCACACCGCTTCCGACACGGAGTTCAACGAGGCCGCGGCGGAGAAGCAGAAGTGGGTGAACCGCATTCTGGGCATGGGCCTCGAAAAAGTCGGTGAGCGAGTTCCGATCGCCGGCGCGCCTCTCGAGTGGGCCTCCGAGGACGTTCAGGAGTCCATCATGAAGAGCATCGAGCAGGACACCTCGGACGCAGCCGAGACGGAGGCCGGCCAGGAGTACACCAACGGTCGTCAAGCCGCCCTGGATTCATCGAGAGCCGCCGTCGATCACGCGCTGGTGAACAACACCACCGTCGGTCCGGACACCGCCGACGACCTGAGAAGAGCCGCGCGGACATCCGCCGGTCACAGCCACTCGGACGGTGCCCAGTGGAAATCGGAGAGTAACAAGCATTGAGACCCGCATCGTACGTTCTGGGTGTCATGACGCTTCTCGCCGCCGCGGCGACGGTGGCGGGATGCTCTTCCGGGGAGCCGAAGCCGGAGTTCTCCGTGCCGGAGGCCCTCTGCGGCGTGTCCGTGCCGTCCGATGCCCTTTCCGCTCTCCTGCCGGGCTCGGGTGAGCGTGTGACGGTGAAACGGACGGGAAGCCTGGACGAAGGCTCGGCGCTTTGCGAGGTCGAAGTGGACACGGACACGGCTTTGGTGATCAGTGGTGAGCGCATCGACGCCGGAAGCTCGGCACACGACATCCTGCGCGATCGGCTCTCCGTCCTCGAGCAGAAGGCCGCGGACGGCGGTTCCGTCGCCTATACGGATCAGTCCGCTGTGTCGCTGATCAGGTGCCGTGGCGCTGCTGTCAAGGAAGAGGACATCAGCACGCTCGTCAAGGTGCTGAAGCCAGCGCGCCGGGACGAGGCGGCCATGAAGAAGTTCATTCGCGGCTACACGGCTTCGCTGAAGGAACAGCGCCCCTGCAAGGCGGCGTCCTGAACGCGGGCTGACCTCGACTCGCACGTCCTTACGCCGGTGCTGGGCTCCGCAGAGGAGATCGGCACGGGCGTCACACCCGGCCCCCGAGCCCCCGGCGTCTCCTGCGTGCGTCTCGCAACGCCACCGCTCCGCCGCTCAGGCCCGCCACCAGGACCGCCACCCCGACGGCCACGTACGTGGCGATGCGGGCGGTGCGTTCCTGGGGGGTCTCGCCGAGGGTGAGCCGGGCGGGGGTCGGGGCCTCCGCATGGGTGAGGCCCGCGTCGGAGTGAGGGGTCTCGATCGGGTGATCGTCTTCCGTCAGCGCGCGGACGGGGTCCACCACGCCCCAGCCGACCAGCCGGTCGTGGCCGGTGATGGAGCGTTCCGCCGTCTGCTCGATCTGGGCCACGACCTCCCGGGCCGTCCACGTGCGGTGCTTCGCCTTGATCAGCGCGGCGACGCCGGCGACGTACGGGGCGGAGAAGCTGGTGCCGTTGTCGGTGCAGTGGCCGCCCTTGGGGACCGTGGAGATCATGTCGACGCCCGGGGCGGCGACTCCGACGAAGTCTCCGGACTGGGAGAAGGCCGCGCGTTCGTTGTTGCGGTCGGAGGCGGCGACAGCGAGGACCCCGTCGTAGGAGGCGGGGTACGTCTTCTTGGAGTTGCCGCCGAGGCCGCCGTTGCCGGCGGAGGCGACCACGACGATCCTGGCCGCCAGTGCCTCGTTCACCGCCCGGTGGAGGTCCTCGGCGGGGACGGCGGCGTCGGCCGTGTCCTGGGAGATGTTGATGACGTCGGCCTTCTCCCTGATCGCGTGCCGGATGGCCCTGGCGAGAGTGGCGGCCGTGCCGTGGCCTTCCGCGTCGTTCTGCTTGATCGGGATGATCGTGGCCTCGGGGGCGAGGCCGACGAAGCCCGTGCCCTTCATGGGGCGGGCCGCGATGATGCCCGCGACGCGCGTGCCGTGGCCGACCGTGTCGGTCGTGCCCTTTTCGCTGCCCCGGTCGAGGGGCTGGCCCTTCTTGTCCTTCGGCGGCAGGAAGCTGGCACCCAGGGAGGCGTCCACGGCATGGGTGAGCTGCGGGTTGGCCGTGTCGACGCCCGTGTCGATGACGGCGACCCTGGTGTTCCTGCCCTTGGACCGGCTCCACAGCTCGTCGAGGTTGACGCGCTGGAGCGCCCAGGGCGTGCCCGTGTACCTGTGGTTGGTCCTGGAGAACGTGCACCGGCCGAAGTCGGGGTCCGCCGCCGCGCCCGGTGCCGTCAGCAGGGTGGCGGCCAGCGCCGCGGTCGTCGCGAGGGTCGTACGGGTCAGAAGCGTCCGCGTCATCGCCGTACCCCTCAGGAGCCCTGCGGCTGGCGGGCCGCCGCGGTCGACAGGCGGGGTCCGGTCGGCAGGAACTCCGACCAGGCCGCGGGGATCGGGGCGGGGCTCACGTCGGCGTAACCGAGGCGGGTCTGCGCCAGTTTCGCCTCCCCCTGGAGCTGCTTGCGCTGCTTGGCCGACATGCCGATGCCCTTGTCGGTGCCGGCGCTGTCGTCGTTGGACTGGAGGGCGTAGCGCAGACCGGTGTCGGTGACCAGGAACACGCCGCCGACCGTCGTCTTCGTCCCCTGGAACTGGCGGTAGAGCTGGCCGGAGCCGGCGGTGACGTAGGCGCTGGAGGAGCCGGTGGGCAGGACGGCCGGGAAGTCGGTGCCGGCCCAGGTGCTCAGGGTCGTGGCGCCGTTGTGGGGGTCGACGTGGCCGAGGACGTTGCAGACGGTGTTGCGGCTGCCGTCGGCGGTGGAGGGGTCGTTGACCGCGCTGGGTTTCTCGGTGGGCCACGTGTAGCGGGCGGCGAACGGTGCGCCCCGGGTGATGGCGCCCGCACTGACCTCCAGGGGGTGTCCGGCCTGACCGAGCCGTACAAGGTCCTCGCTGACCAGCAGGAGCTGGCTGACGAAGTAGGAGACGGGGGCGACCCGGCCGGGGAGGACGACGAAGTACTGCTCCTGGCCGTTGACCGGCGCCCGGAGCACCATGCCGACGCGGTTGGCATGCTCGTCCAGCTGGCCGGGGGCCTTGGCCGGGGAACCGGGCACGCCGTCGATCTTCGGGAAGCGGATCGGATCACCCTCGTGCAGCGTCGCGATCCACTCCTTGGTCACCTGCTGCGGTGTGCGGTCGGTGCCGACGAGGGTCTGGAGGAGCAGGCTGTCCCCGGCGTCCACCGGGTAGGCCCGGCCGTGCGCGTCGATCACGTACTGCTTCTTGTCCGGGGTGGCGACGTAGAGGAGTTCGCCGCCGCGCAGCTTCTCGCGGGGGTCGGCCAGCTTGTCCTGGTCGCGCGGGGCGAGGACGAACGCGGCCCGCTGGAGGGAGTTGCCGCTGCCGCTCGGGCGTTCGCAGACGGCCCACTGCTTGGCCGCGCCGGCCTCCGTGCTGGAGGGCAGCCGGTCGGGGGCGTAGGGGATGCCGATGGTGACGCCGTGCGGAACCTTGCCGTTGTCGAGGATCGACTCGTCGACGGTGACGACGTCGACGTTGTTCTGGGTGTCGAGGACGAGCCTGGCGGAGGCCATGTTGAGCACCGGGTGGAGCTGGGTCTTGCCCTTGGTCTTCAGCACCACGTAACGGGTGGTGGACTTGCTGGCGATGATCACCTTCTGGCCCGGGTCGTTCCAGCCCTGCGGAGCGGTCGGCTTGAACATGCCCCAGGCGCCGAAGGCCGCGAGGACGACGACACCGACGATCGCGCCGGGCAGGACGGCGCGCAGCGGCCGGGGCGCTCCCTCGTCCGAGGCATCCGGTGACGACTGCACGAACGACGCGAGCATGCGGCGCTTCGCGAAGGTGTAGGCGTTGAGTTGGTCCCGCCGAGATGCCATCTGTGCCCGTTTCTCCCCGTGTCTCACCCGGAGCGTGCCCGGGGACCACGTTCCCCCGCCCTCCGTTGTCGGACCCGGCCCCTACTATGCCTGGTACGGAGCGGGTCTCATGGAGCGGGTAGGGTACCGGGGCCCTCAAGGGCCTTGTTCAGTGGCCTGGTTCCAGCGAGTTGTGAGCAAATCGGGGGGATGGAGTGATGGCTTCCGGAGCGCGGACGCGCACACGCGGCCGGTCGGCGGCACGGGGCCGCGCGGCCGGGTCCGGGACGCCGGCGCGCGAGACGCCCGCCCGGAGCGGCGCGGAGCGGCAGCAGGTCACGCCCGGCCTCAGGCAGCGTCCGGGCCGGGCCGGCTCGTTCCGTTTGCAACGGCTCCTGCTGGTGGAGCTGGCGGCGGCCGTGCTGCTCGTCGGCTGGGCCGCCGGGATGGCGGCCCTGGTGCCGGCCGCGGTGATCGCCCTGGCACTGCTCCTGCTGGCGTTCGTACGGCGGCGCGGCCGCTCCCTGCCCGAGTGGCTGGCCACGGCACGGGAGCTGCGGGCACGGCAGAAGCGGGCCGCGAACACCCCGATACCGCCGGGTACGGAGCCCGGACTGGTCCCGGCGGTGGAGTGCGAGCCGGCCCTGCGCACGTACTCCTACGGCGCGCGTGACCGGCGGCCGGCCGGCCTCGTCGGGGACGGGACGTTCGTCACGGCCGTGCTCCAGGTGGAGGCCGACGCGACCGCGCTGCGGGCCGAGCGGAGCCGGCAGCCCCTGCCGCTGGGGCTGGTGCGGGACGCGCTGGAGGTGGACGGGATCCGCCTGGAGTCGGCGCAGATCGTGCTGCACACCCAGCCGGCGCCCGCGCTGCACCTGCCCCAGCAGTCCGTGGCCGTCGCCAACTACCTGCCGCTCCAGGAGCAGACCGGCGCCCCGGCCGTCCGCATCACCTGGATAGCGCTGAAGCTCGACCCCGAGTTGTGCGCGGAGGCCGTCGCCGCGCGCGGCGGCGGACTGACGGGGGCGCAGAAGTGCGTCGTGCGGACCGCGGACCATCTGGCGAGCCGGCTGACCGGCGCCGGGTTCCGGGCGCGCGTGCTGGACGAGGAGGAGCTGGTCGCCGCCCTCGCCACCTCCGCCTGCGCCAATCCCCTGGTGACCGCGGAGGCGGGGCGCGGCGAGACCCGGGAGCGGCGTACGGAGGAGTCCGGGCGCAGCTGGCGCTGCGACAACCGGCGGCACACCACGTACTGGGTCCGGCGCTGGCCCCAACTGGGCGGCGGCCGGGACGAGTCGCTCCCGCAGTTCGTCGCCCGGGTCACCGCGATACCGGCCCTGGCGACCACCTTCAGCCTCACCCTCGCGCGCGGGGAGCGGCAGGAGGTGTCGCTGTGCGGGCATCTGCGGGTGACCGGGCGCAGCGACGACGAACTCGTCGCGGCCCGCCGCGCCCTGGAGGACGCGGCCCGGCAGGCCGGGGCCGGCCTGACCCGCCTCGACCGTGAGCAACTGCCCGGCATGCTGGCCACTCTGCCTCTCGGAGGTGTGCGGTGACGACGATTCCGACGGCCCCCATGACGCCGGGTACGCCCGCGCGGGGGGCGCGCGAGCCGTCCGGGCCGCGGCGGACCGTCGAGCGGCTGCGGCACGGGCTCGGCCTGATCGGACCCCGGCACGGCCGGCACGGGCTGCCCGCGCAGCAGCTGGACGCGCTCGCCCTGCCCATCGGGGACGACGGAGTGGTGGCCGGTGTCGACGCCGAGGGCCAGCCGGCCGTCCTCGGCATCAACCGGCCCACGCCGTACGACGTCGTCCTGATCGGCGGCCTGTGGACCGCTCAGGTACTGGCGCTGCGCTCGGCCGCCACCGGCGCCCGGGTCGCCGTGGAGACCGGCCGGCCGCAGGCCTGGATGCAGATGGTGCACGCCATGGGCGGTGGACAGAACGGCCTGTCCGTGTACGACGTCGGGCGGGTGCCCCCGCAGGGCGCCTCCGCCGGTACACCCGTGCTGGTGGTCCGGGACTGCGGTATGCGGCCCCCGCGCGGCCGGGTGGTGTCCGGGCCCTGGCAGTCGGTGCTGACGCTGCTGCCGTACCTCAGCCCGGTCGCGCCCCGGCTGCTCCGGCAGGCCCGGCTCGCCGGCATCCAGCGGGTCTCGCCGGACGAGGCGGCCGAACTGGGGCGCACGATGGGCCTGTCGCGCACCGAGATCGAGTCGTTGCCCGCGCTGCCCGACGGCGTCACCCTGTGGTGCACCGACCGTGACCGGCAGTACGTGCTGACGCAACCCACCGACGCCGAGATCGGATTGTTGGGCACGCCTCGACGGATGGACTGAACACCCCTTTCCGCCCCTTTTGTTCGCGGTCTCGACGGGTCCGCGGGGCACGCACGGGGCGTCTGCGGGCCTGCGTGGTCCGGTGGGCGGGTGCCGAGGGGCGGGCGGGCCTGCCGAGGGGCCGCTCCTGGTGATTAGGCTGGGAGCGGGCGCGGCAGGACCCGTGGACCGGGCGTCGGTGTCCCGGGGGGAGGGCCGGTGCACCGGACCGCCCCGAACGACAACGGACGACTAGGTACGACACGACATGGTCGCCCCGGCACGGCATGAGGGTGCTCGACCACACCAGGAGGAACTGTGAGCAGCGATCGGGACGGGACGCGCGGGGGCTGGGACACACCCGGCGATGACCAGCCCGACGCGGAGGCCGTCGAGACCACCGGCGAGTTCACCATCGACTACGCTCCCCCCGCCTGGTACACGCAGAACGCGTCCGGTACGGGGGCGGGCTCGGGCGGTGTGAGCGGTTTCCCCGGGGCCGACGACCCCCGGACCGCGGGTGGCCCGGGCTCTTCGGCGGCCCCTGGACTGCCCTTCCCCACGGGCACGCCGGTCACGGGTCCGACACCGCCTCCCCCGCCCGCCCAGCCGACCGGCACCCCGCCCCAGGGCGCGCCGTACGCTCCGCCGCAGGGGGTGGCTCCCTTCACGCCGGCGCAGGGCGTTCCGGCGCAGGGGGCTCCGTACGCTCCGCCGCAGGGGGCTCCTCGCACACCGCCGCAGGGCGTTCCGGCGCAGGGCGCCCCGTACGCTCCGCCGGCTCCGCCCGCGCCGGTGGGCGGCCCGCCGTTCGCCCCGGTTCCGCAGCCGGCGCCGCCCGCGCCGCCGGTCGGCAGCCCCGTCCCGATGCCGCGGCTGCCCGAGGGCTTCGAGCCGCAGGCCGCCCGGCAGGAGGCGCCGGGCGCCTCCCCCGCGGTCGAGCCGGAGACGGACAACGGCGATCTGGAGAGCGGGGCGACCATGCGGTTCTCCGCCGTCGCCCTGAAGCGCCAGATGGCCGAGATCGCCGAGCGCACGGCAGCGACGGCGGAACCGGGTGAAACGGGCGAGCCGGGCTCTGACGGCGAGACATCCACGCAGAGCGCGGTTTCCGACAGGGTCGGCGGCGTGGACGCGGGTGACGCGGGCGCCGAGGCCGGGGTCACGCCGGGCGGTGTCGCCGACGAGTCCGGTGACGGCGCCGGCGCGCGGGAGGACGGGGTGGTTGACGACGCCGTCCCCGTCGCGGAGGCTTCGTCGCCCTCGGTGAACGAGGCGCGGCGCGAGGACGATGAGGACGATCAGGACGGTGCCGAGGGCACGGGGACGTCCGAGGCACCGGAGACGAGCGCCTCGGACGAGGGCGCGGTGGACGACACCGCCGCGGGGCAGGGCCCGGCCGCGGCGGCGCAGCCCGGCGAGCAGGAGGGCACCGCCGACGCCGCCCGGCCCGAGACACCCGAGGACTCCGCCGACGCCGCGCAGTCCCACACACCGCAGGACAGTGGCTCGGGCGCCCCGGATTCGGCTGACGGTGGGTCGGATGACGCCGCCCGGCGAACTGGTGCGCTGCACTCGGACGCGCCGGGCTCGGAGGCACCGCACGCGGACGCTTCGCACACGGAGGGACCGCAGGGCGACTCACCGCAGCCTGACGCGCCGCAGACCGACGCGGCCCAGTCCGACGCCCACTTGGGCGGCGCCACGCGATCCGACGGCCACAGCGCCCAGCAGGCCGGTGGATACGGCTTCCCGCAGACCAGCCCGGCCGGGGCCGATGCCCCGCAGTCCGGCGTCCCGCACGTCGGTGCTTTCCAGCCCGGCGCAGGCGTCCCGCAGCCGGGCGTGCCTCAGCCCGGAGCCGGCGCGCCGTACCCCGCCGCGCCCCCCGCTCCCCCAGCACCTCAGGGTGCGCAGCCCGGTTGGGCCCCGCAGCCCGCGCCGTCCGCGCCGTCCGCGCCGCAGAGCGGGTTGCCCCCGTTGCCGCCCTCGTACCAGCCCGCAGCCCCCGCCGCCGCCGCCCAGTGGCCCGCGCAGCCCGTGCCGCAGCAGGTTCCCCCGCAGCAGCCCGGTCCGATGCCCGGCCAGCAGCCGCAACCGCAACCGCCGGCCGCGCAGGGCCCCGTCGGCGTGCCCGGCCAGCAGCCGCCGTTCCAGCCGCAGGCCCCGCAGCCCTCGCCCGCCGCATGGAACCAGCAGCACCAGGCCGGCCGATCCGGCGGGCCCGCCGCCCCGGCGCCGTCGCCTCAGTCGGCGCCCAACGGCCCCACGCCGCCGAGCGGGTACGGCTTCCCGCAGACCGGTGCACCCCACCCCCCGGCCCAGCCGGGTGGTTACGGCTTCCCCCAGCCTCCGGCGCCCCAGCCGAACCCCAACGGGCCGACGCCGCCGAACGGTTACGGGTTCCCGCCGGGAGCCGTCGCCCCGCAGCCGCAGCCCCAGCCCCAGCCCCAGCCCGGCGGTTACGGTTTCCCCCAGTCCCCGCAGAACCCGGGATTCGCCCCCGGCTCCGCCCCGGCGCCCGACGCGCCACAGGACCCCCAGGCCCCGGTAGACCCTCGTTCCGGTGCCGCGTGGCCGCAGGCCGTCCAGCACGACCAGCGGCAGCCCACCAACCCCGGTGCGGCGCCGCTCGGTTACACCGCTGCCGTGGAGCTGTCCGCGGACCGGCTGCTCAACAACAAGCGGCAGAAGGCGAAGAGCGGCCGGCCCACGGCGGCCACCTCGCGGTTCAAGCTGGGCGGGAAGAAGGAGGAGGCCGAGCGGCAGCGGAAGTTGGAGCTGATCCGTACGCCGGTGCTGTCGTGCTACCGGATCGCGGTCATCAGCCTCAAGGGCGGCGTCGGCAAGACGACCACGACGACCGCGCTCGGCTCGACCCTGGCCACCGAACGGCAGGACAAGATACTCGCCATCGACGCGAACCCGGACGCCGGCACGCTCGGGCGGCGGGTGCGGCGCGAGACGGGGGCGACCATCCGTGACCTCGTCCAGGCGATCCCGTACCTGAACTCGTACATGGACATCCGGCGGTTCACCTCGCAGGCGCCCTCCGGCCTGGAGATCATCGCCAACGACGTGGACCCCGCCGTCTCGACCACGTTCAACGACGAGGACTACCGGCGGGCGATAGACGTGCTCGGGCGGCAGTACCCGGTCATCCTGACCGACTCGGGTACGGGTCTGCTGTACAGCGCCATGCGCGGCGTGCTCGACCTCGCTGACCAGCTGATCATCGTCTCGACGCCGTCCGTGGACGGGGCGAGCAGCGCCAGTACGACACTGGACTGGCTGTCCGCACACGGGTACGCCGACCTGGTCTCCCGTTCCCTCACCGTGATCTCCGGGGTCCGCGAGACCGGCAAGATGATCAAGGTCGAGGACATCGTGGCGCACTTCGAGACGCGGACCCGCGCCGTCGTGGTCGTGCCCTTCGACGAGCACCTGGCCGCCGGCGCCGAGGTCGACCTCGACATGATGCGCCCACGGACACGCGAGGCGTACTTCAACCTCGCCGCGCTGGTCGCCGAGGACTTCACGCGTCACCAGCAGGCACACGGACTGTGGACGAGTGACGGCAACCCGCCGCCGGTGGCCGCTCCGCCCCTGCCGGGCCAGGCCCAGGGTCAGCCGTACGCCCCCGGTCAGCCGTACCCGCAGGGGCAGGGACAGCCGTACCCGCAGGGGCAGCCGCCGTATCCTCAGGGCCCCGGGCAGCCGTACGCCCCGCCGCAGCAGCCGTACCCGGGGCAGCCGTATCCGGCACAGCCCGGGTATCCCCAGTCCGGACATCCCCAGCCACAGCCACAGCCCCAACCGGGCCAGCAGCCCCCGCAGGCTCCCCCGGGCCCGCCCCGGCAGTAGGCGCGCGCAGGAGGGACGCACGAGAAGGGCGGCCGGTGCTCCACCGCACCGGCCGCCCTCCGTGTCGTACGCGCTGCCGCGCTACCGCCGCACGGCGATCACTCCTGCGCCGCCACGATCCGGCGGCACCGCTCCACATCCGCCGCCATCTGCTCCAGCAGGGCCTCCAGCGACTCGAACTTCGCCTGGCCGCGCACGTACGCGAGGAAGTCGACGGCGACGTGCAGGCCGTACAGGTCGAGGCCGACGCGGTCGATGGCGTACGCCTCCACCGTGCGCTCGGTGCCGTCGAACTGCGGGTTCGTGCCGACGGAGATCGCGGCCGGCATGACCTCGCCCTGGGCGTGCAGATAGCCGGCGTACACGCCGTCGGCCGGGATGGCGGTGTGCGGCAGCGTCTCGACGTTGGCCGTCGGGAAGCCCAGTTCACGGCCGCGCTGGGCACCGCGGACGACGATGCCCTCGACGCGGTGCGGGCGGCCCAGGATCTCGCGGGCACCCGCGAGATCGCCCTCGGCGACCAGACGGCGCGTCAGGGTCGAGGAGAACGGCTCGCCGCCGCCCGCCTCACCGGTGACGTACAGGTCGACGACGTCGACCTCGAAGTCGTATACCTTGCCCTGCCCGGTGAGGAACTCGACGTTGCCGGCGGCCTTGTGGCCGAAACGGAAGTTGGGGCCTTCCACGACCGCCTTGGCGTGCAGCTTGTCCACCAGGACCTTCACCACGAAGTCGGCGGGCGACAGCTTGGAGAACTCGGTGGTGAACGGGAGGATGAGGACCGCCTCGACGCCCAGCTCGGCCATCAGTTCGGCGCGGCGGTGGTGCGGGGCGAGCAGCGGCGGGTGGCTGCCGGGGCGGACGACCTCGCTGGGGTGCGGGTCGAAGGTGACCACGACGGCGGGCACGCCCAGTTCACGGGCGCGGTCGACGGTGTGCTTGATGATCAGCTGGTGGCCGCGGTGGACGCCGTCGTAGGAACCGATGGTGACGACGCTGCGCCCCCAGTCCTGGGGGATGTCCTCCAAGCCACGCCAGCGCTGCACTGTGACCGCTCCTCGAACCCGTGTCCGTGTCTGTCCTGACCTCGTTGTGCAGGTCTAAGGGTGCCATGCCGGGTGCGCGCTGCCCGCATCGGCATGGAGGCTGTGACGGGGCGCACGTTCACGCCGCCGCTCAGGCCGGTACGCGCACGCCCGCCAGGCTCTCGATCACGCGGCGGGTGCCGGGGCCCGGCACGGCGGCCCAGTCGTCGGGGGCGTCGGTCAGCCAGCGGGCGAGGCGCGCGGCGAAGCCGGGCACGTGCCGGCCGAGGTCGGTCAGGCCGCGGTCGAACCGGGCGGCTCCCTCGGGCGTGCGGGCGAGGAGCAGGCCGGTGCGGTGGACGAGCCCGCGGACCTCCTCCTCCGGTCCGCCCTCCTCCTGGCCGCCACTGCCCTGGGCCACGGCCGCGCGCAGGACGGCGTCCAGTACGGCCGGGTCCTGTTCCCGGGTGAGCAGGAACTCCAGCAGTTCGCGGCGGAGCGGGCGGGAGGCGGGGGTTCCGGCGGCGGCGAGGACGGTGGCGAGCGCCGCCCGGAGCTGCTCGGGACCACCGTCGAGCAGGCCGGTGACGAGGGGCAGCAGGACCGGGCGGGCGGTGGGACCCTGTTCGAGGCGGCGGTCGACGTGGCCGGCGACGTGTCCGGCGGTGCCCGGGCGCAGCCGCACCGCCTCCGCCACGAGCACGGCGACGCGGCGGGCGAGGGCCGGAGCGGTGAGCTCGGCGAGGCTGCGCAGGGCCGCCGCGGTGTCCAGGCCCTCGGTGTCCGGGGCACGCAGGCGCGTGCGGAAGGCATCCAGGACCGGTTCCGGGTGGGTGGCCAGGGCTGGGATCAGGGCGCTCGGCGGGAACAGCGGGTCACCGTCGGCGAAGTGGCGCAGTGCGGCGGGCAGATGCCGCTCGCGGGTCTGCGGGTCGCGGACCAGCAGGGCCAGGACGCCGCCGTGCAGGTCGCGGTCGGCGGGGCGGGCGAGCAGCGCGAGGGCGGCCCGGCGCAGCAGTTCCCGGTCGGTGTCCGAACGGACGTGCGGGGCCGCGCGCAGCCCGCTCGTCACCGCGGCCGCCCGGCGGACGGAACGCTCGTCGTGCGCCCAGCGGTCGACGGCCCGGCACACGGCCGACGGCTCGTCCTCGGCGAGTACGCCGAGCAGCTCGTCGGCACGGCGGTGCCCGCAGGCCACCAGCACCTCCGTGAGATCGTCCACCGCGCCGTGCCGGTGCGTGTGCAGCAGCGCCTGCGCGGCCGTGGCCACGGTGGCGTGCGGGGTCGCGGGCAACGGGCGCTCATCGGCGAACCAGCGGGTCAGCAGGGGCTGTACGACGGTGGGGGCACCGGCGAGCAGGCCGGCGACGGCGTCCAGGTACCGGTCCCCGGCCGCGGGCGGCGCCGGGTCCGCCAGCACCAGCCGGCGCAGCAGGTCCAGACGCTCGGCGCCGCGGACGGGCACGGCCGTCCAGAAGGCGGGGCCGAACTCGGCCGGCCCGGGCCGCTCGGCACGGCGCCAGGCTACGACGCGGTCGGCGAGCAGGCGCAGCACCTCGGTGTACGGCGTCGCGTCCGGGACCTCGAGCAGCGTCCGGGCGAGCAGCCGGGCGGCCCACCAGGAATCGGGGTCCCGCTCCAGGGCACCGATCAACTCGCGCAGCCGGTGGGCAAGTTCCCCAGGGCCTTGCTGGCGGGCGAGATGCAGTAGCGCCTGTACGACGGGGCCGACGCGGTGGTGCGGCACCGGGACGGGGTGGGGCTCGTGGCGGCTGCCGGGACGGTGCACCAGGGCCCGTAGAGCCTCCTCCAGGTCCAGGTGCACGCCCTGGATCCAGTCGGCCAGTTCCTCGTGGGCGAAGCGGTAGCCGCGGCCGGCCGGCACGAGGAGCCCTTCGGTGAGGACGGCTGAGGCCCACCCGGTACCGCCGCCCAGCCGGGCCGGGGCGGTCCCCCAGGGGAACACCGCCTCGAACGCCTCCCGGTCCAGCTCGCCCTGCCCGGGCCCGAGGCTGCGGCGGGCGGCCTCGTGCACCTGGCCGGCCACGCGCGCGGCGAGCCGCCGTACGGCCGTACCCCGCAGACCGGCCGCGGCGGCGAGGCGCACCGCGATGCGCAGGCACATCAGGTCGAGGTGGGCGGTGAAGACGTCGTGCCGGTCGACGGGCCCGGCGACCGGGGCGTCGGGGACGGCGGCCCGGACCTCGGACAGCAGCCGCAGAGCGAGCGGATGCCCGGCGTCCCGCGCGGCCAGGACACCCTCCGCGATGCCGTACCGGGCACGGGCCCGACATGCCTCACCGACGTCCAGATCACCGAGTCGCAGACAGGGCGGGAACGACCGGAGGGTCTTGCCGGGCGCGGGGTCGGTCGGGGTGCGCGGCGGGGCCGGGAACTCGGCCGGGGTGAGGGGTGGCGCCTGCGACGGGGCCGGGCTGGGACAGGCGGTGGGCGGAACCCCGTCGGCGGCCTGGGAGAAGGGCCGGGCCTCCGCGATGGGGACGGCCGGCGGCCGGGCCACATGTTCGGCCGGGGCGGGGGGCGGCACCGCCGAGGTAGCCGCGACGGGGAGCGCTACTTCCGACGAGGCCCCTGCGGGGAGCGGCACTTCCGGCGCGGCCGCCGCGAGGAGTGGTACTTCCGACGCGGCCGCTGCGGGGACCGGCACTTCCGACGCGGCCGCCGCGAGGAGTGGTACTTCCGACGGGGCCGGATCGGGCGAGGCAGGACGCGGAACCGCGTGGACGGCGGCCGGAACGAAGGGCCGCGCATCCGCGGTGGGCACGGGTGGCGCCGGAACCACAGGGGCGTCGGCCGGGGCGGAGGACGGCACATCCGCGATCGGGACGGCGGAGGGCGAGACCACAGGATCGGCCGGAGCAGGGGGCGGCGCGTCCGCAGTCGGCCGTGGGGGCGTGGGAGCGGCCGGGGTGTGGAGCAGGTCGGCCGGGAAGTACGTCCCGGCGCGTTCCCAGTACTCCTCGCGGCAGGCCACCACCAGGCGGGCCCCGCTCTCGCGCAGCCAGTCGGCGCTGCCCCGGGTCCACTCGGGCAGCCGGTGGGCGAGGACGGGCGGCATCTCCTCGGGGCCGTCGAGGAGGAGCAGCAACGGGCGGCCCGCCCGGGCGGCGAGCCGGGCCAGGCGTTCGGGGGTGAGGTCGCCGAGGTCCTCGGCGTGCGCGCCCCGGGACGCGGCGACGATCCGGGCGGCCCGCTCCATCGCCCGGGCGGCGGCCTCCGCCACGGAACCGTCGGTCTCCATCAGGTCGGCTCCACGCAGCCACACCGTCGGCGCGGGCAGACCACTCCCCGCCCGGCCGGCCGCCGCGGAGCCGTCGGCCTCCGCCGGATCGCCACCACCCGCCCCCACCGCCGGCACGGACGGACCATCCCCCACCCGACCGACCGCCCCCACGACGAAACCCTCGGCCCCCGCCGACTGGCCACCGGCCACCGACGCCACGGAGCCGTCCGTTTCGGGCAGGTCGGCGCCGCGTGGGTGCGGGTGCGGCGTGGGCAGCTCGGTCCGGGCCCGGCGGGCGGCGAGTGCCGCGAGTTCTGTCGTACGGCCGCATCCCGGGGCGCCGACGAGGCCGAGCACGGGCCGGTCGCCCACGGTGAACGCGGCCAGCTCCCCGACGATGCCGGCTCGTTCGACGGCGTCCGTGTCGCCGGTGAGGGCGCCCGGAGGGCCGTCCTGGCCCACGGAGGTCGCGGTCAGCTGGAGGATGCCGGCGAGGTTGAGGTCGGCGCCGTACGCGGGCACGGTGGCCGCGTTGCGCGCGAGTACACCGGCGAGGGTGGTGTCGGCGGCGGGCCGCAGCGGAACCGCGAAGCCCGCGTCGCGCCGGTCGCTGCGCAGGGCGGTGCCGAGGACTCCGACGACCGCGCCGGTGCCGGCGTCGAGCACCGGTCCCCCGGCCGCGCCGCCGCCGAGCCGGAGCGCGTCCCGGCCGGCCGTACCGATGGCCAGCTCCAGGGCGTCGTCGAGGAGGTGGAGGCCGTGCGGGGCGGCGTACGTCACCGGGGTCGCCGCCAGCACCCTGGCCTCGCGCCAGCAGCCGGCGACGATCCGTACGTACGTGCCGGCGTCGATCCGCTCGCGCACCGTCAGGGGTAACGGGTCCACGCCCAGGCCCTCGGTGCGCACCAGGGCGAGGTCGAGGGCGGGCAGCGGGGTGACCGCGTCGGAGGTGACCACGTGGGTCCGGCCGGCCGCGTGCAGCGCCAGCCGGGACAGGCCGTCGACGTTCTCGTGGCTGGTGAGCAGGGTGCCCTCGTGATCGACGAGGAAGCCGAGGCCCCGGGGGCGGCCGGCCGGGTCGTGGAGGCGGACGAGGGCGGCGTCCGCCCGGCCCCCAGCAGCCCCACCGGCACCGGCGACCCGCATTCCGCCGGTGCCTGTACCGGCACTGACACTGACACTGTCCACGTCGGTCCCGCAGACGCCCCGGCCGGACTCGTCCCCTTGCTCCCGGCGCCCGCCCGCGGTGCGCGGGCCCCGTTCCGCCATGGCCGTACCTCCCCGCAGTCCCCGCGTGCCCTGGGCACCGACGGTAAGCGCGTGATGATCGGCGGGACAGGTCCCCGGCGAACGCGCCCCCTTCCGCTCCCCCGGTTCACTCCGAGCGCCTGCCCGGACGGGTGAATAGGCGGGGGCGGCTGGACAAGGCTAGGGGTGGGGGAACCGAAGGGGGGTCCGTGGAGCGGCGGCAGGGACGGGAGTCCGTGCCCGGCCGCCGCTCCACGGGAGGACGACGGCCCGGCGGACCACCCGGCCGCCTGGCCCGGAGGGCCGGCCGGGCGACCGGTCAGCCGAAGACGGCCAGGCTCTTCGCCTTGCCCTTGTGCTCCTCGACGAGCGCGAGGAAGCGGCCCTCGCGGTCGAACACGGCCACGGGGCCGGCTCCCGCGTACTCGTCCGGCATCTCCAGCCGGACGCCGTTCAGCAGCAGCTGGGACCGCCTGGCGTCGACGTCCCAGCGGCGGAACGCCGCCGTCGCGGCCTCGGCGACCGGCATCACCGTCAGCTCCTGCTGGAGCTGGTCGAGCGTCTTCGCCGTGTCGAGCTTGTACGGGCCGACGCGCGTCCGGCGCAGCGCGGTGAGGTGCCCGCCCACGCCCAGGCCGGCACCCAGGTCGCGGGCGAGGGCACGGATGTAGGTGCCGGAGGAGCAGACCACCGACACGATCAGGTCGAGCACGGGCGTGCCGTCCTCGGCGACGGCGTCCCGGACGTCGTAGACCGTGAACGAGGAGACGGTCACGGGCCGGGCGGGGATCTCGAACTCCTCGCCCTCGCGGGCCCGCTTGTAGGACCGTACGCCGCCGATCTTGATGGCGCTGACCTTGGACGGCACCTGCATGATGTCGCCGCTCAGCCGGGCGATGCCGGCGTCGATGGCGTCCCGGGTCACCTTGGACGCGTCGGTGGCGGAGGTGATGTCCCCCTCGGCGTCGTCGGTGAGGGTGTTCTGGCCCAGGCGGATGGTGCCCAGGTACTCCTTCTCGGTGAGCGCCAGGTGCCCGAGGAGCTTGGTGGCGCGCTCGATCCCGAGGACCAGGACGCCGGTCGCCATCGGGTCGAGGGTGCCGGCGTGGCCGACGCGGCGCGTCCTCGCGATCCCGCGCATCTTGGCGACCACGTCGTGCGAAGTGAAGCCCGACGGCTTGTCGACGATGACAAGGCCGTCGGGCGTGGTGTGCTTCTGGGTCATTCCGCGGCGTCGCCGTCCGTGTCGGTCTCGTCGTCGGCCGGCTTGCGGTAGGGGTCCGCGCCGGCGGCGTACGAGGCGCCCGTCGCCGCTTCGCGTACCTGCTGGTCGGACTGCCGGGCCCGGTCGAGGAGGTCCTCGATGGTCTTGGCGGTGTCCGGCAGGGCGTCGGCGACGAAGGTGAGGGTCGGCGTGAACTTCACCTGGGCCGCGCGGCCCACCTCGGACCGCAGGACGCCCTTGGCGCTCTCCAGGCCCGCGGCGGCGGCGGCCCGCTCCTCCTCGTCCCCGTAGACCGTGTAGAAGACGGTCGCCTCCCGCAGGTCACCCGTGACCCGGGTGTCCGTGATGGTGACGTGCGAGCCGAGCCGCGGGTCCTTGATCCCGCGCTGAAGCTTCTGGGCCACCACCTCCCGGATGAGGTCCGCCAGCCTTTTCGCCCGCGCGTTGTCGGCCACTGGTCCGTCTCCCGTTCTTTCTTCTGCTTAGTGTTCTGTGGTCAGTCGTCGTCGCCGTGGAGGCGCCGTCGTACGGACAGCAACTCCACCTCGGGGCGGCCGGCGACCAGCCGTTCGCACCGGTCCAGTACGTCGGTGACGTGCGCCGTGTCGCCGGAGACCACGGCGAGGCCGATGACCGTCCGCCGATGGAGGTCGATGTGGTCCACCTCGGCCGCGCTCACGGTGTACTTCCGCTGGAGTTCGGCGACGATCGGGCGGACGACGGAGCGTTTCTCCTTCAGCGAGTGGACGTCGCCGAGGAGGAGGTCGAAGGACAGAGTCCCCACATACATGTGTGTAACCGGTTCACCCGCCGGTACGGGATCGGTGGCCCCGGATCCGTATGGCCGGGGACACCAAGAACCGTACAACGAAGCGGCCCGTGGGCTCGACGGATATTACGCTCCGTGGGCCGTGGACACGGGCCGCAAACGGCGTGCCGGCCGACGGGACCGAAAGTCCCGTCGCCCGGCACGCACCGTGAGCGTTACGCCCGCGGCTTCTCGCGCATCTCGTACGTCGCGATGACGTCGTCGACCTTGATGTCGTTGAAGTTGCCGAGGTTGATACCGCCCTCGAACCCTTCGCGGATCTCGGTGACGTCGTCCTTGAAGCGACGCAGACCATCGATGTTGAGGTTCTCCGCGACCACCTTGCCGTCGCGGATGAGGCGCGCCTTGGTGTTGCGCTTGACCTCGCCGGAGCGGATGAGGACACCCGCGATGTTGCCCAGCTTGGACGACTTGAAGACCTCGCGGATCTCCGCCGTACCCAGCTCGACCTCTTCGAACTCCGGCTTGAGCATGCCCTTGAGGGCCGCCTCGATCTCTTCGATCGCCTGGTAGATGACCGAGTAGTACCGGACGTCCACACCTTCGCGCTCGGCCATCTGCGCCGCGCGGCCGGCCGCGCGGACGTTGAAGCCGATCACGATGGCGTCGGAGCCCATCGCCAGGTCGATGTCGGACTCCGTGACCGCACCGACGCCGCGGTGCAGCACGCGGATGTCGACCTCTTCGCCGACGTCCAGCTGGAGCAGGGAGGACTCGAGGGCCTCGACGGAACCAGAGGCGTCACCCTTGATGATCAGGTTCAGCTGCTGGATCTCGCCGGCCTTGAGCACCTTGTCCAGGTCCTCCAGGGACACGCGGCGCGTGCGCTTCGCGAAGGCCGCGTTGCGCTCACGGGCGGCGCGCTTCTCCGCGATCTGGCGGGCCGTACGGTCCTCCTCGACCACGAGGAAGTTGTCACCGGCACCCGGGACGTTGGTCAGGCCCAGGACCTGGACCGGGGTCGACGGGCCCGCCTCGGCGACGTTGTTGCCGTTGTCGTCGAGCATGGCGCGCACCCGGCCGTAGGCGTCGCCCACGACCATCGTGTCGCCGACCCGCAGCGTGCCTCGCTGCACGAGGACCGTCGCCACGGCACCACGGCCGCGGTCGAGACGGGACTCGATCGAGATGCCCTGCGCGTCCTGGCTCGGGTTGGCCCGAAGGTCGAGCGAGGCGTCGGCCGTGAGGATCACGGCCTCGAGCAGCGAGTCGATGTTCAGACCCTGCTTGGCGGAGATGTCGACGAACATCGTGTCGCCGCCGTACTCCTCGGCCACCAGACCGAACTCGGTCAGCTGACCGCGCACCTTGGTCGGGTCGGCGCCCTCGACGTCGATCTTGTTGACCGCGACGACGATCGGGACCTCGGCCGCCTTGGCGTGGTTGAGCGCCTCGACCGTCTGCGGCATGACGCCGTCGTTGGCCGCGACGACCAGGATCGCGATGTCGGTCGACTTCGCACCACGGGCACGCATGGCGGTGAACGCCTCGTGACCCGGGGTGTCGATGAAGGTGATCTTGCGCTCTTCTTCGTTGACCTCGGTCGCGACCTGGTAGGCACCGATGTGCTGGGTGATGCCACCGGCCTCGCCCGCGATGACGTTCGTCTTGCGGATGGCGTCGAGCAGGCGGGTCTTACCGTGGTCGACGTGACCCATGACGGTCACGACCGGCGGACGGACGACCAGGTCCTCCTCGTCGCCCTCGTCCTCGCCGAACTCGATGTCGAAGGACTCGAGCAGCTCGCGGTCCTCCTCCTCGGGGCTGACGATCTGAACCGTGTAGTTCATCTCGCCGGCGAGGAGTTCCAGGGTCTCGTCGGAGACGGACTGCGTGGCCGTGACCATCTCGCCGAGGTTCATCATGACCGCGACGAGCGACGCCGGGTTGGCGTTGATCTTCTCCGCGAAGTCCGTGAGCGACGCGCCGCGGGAGAGGCGGATGGCCTCACCGTTGCCGCGCGGCAGCATCACGCCGCCGACGCTCGGGGCCTGCATGGCCTCGTACTCCTGGCGCCTCTGCCGCTTCGACTTGCGGCCACGACGCGCGGGACCGCCGGGACGGCCGAAGGCGCCCTGCGTGCCACCGCGGCCACCGGGACCACCGGGACGGCCACCGAAGCCGGGACGGCCACCGCCGCCACCGCCGGGACCACCCGGACGGCCGGCGAAGCCACCGCCACCGCCGCCACCGGGACCACCGGGACGACCGGCGAAACCGCCACCGCCGCCACCGGGACGACCGGCGAAGCCGCCGCCGCCACCCGGGCGACCGCCGCCGCCACCGGGACGACCGCCGGCACCGGGACCGCGGCCGCCGGGGCCACCGCCGCCCGGACGCGGGCCGGCAGCGGGACGCTGCGGCATCATGCCGGGGTTAGGACGCGGACCGGCGGGGCCGGGACGCGGGCCGCCCTGCGGGCGGGGCATGCCGGCCGGCGACGGACGGGAACCGCCGGGAGACTGCGGACGCGGACCGCCGCCCTGGGCGCCGGACGCCTGGGGACGGGGGCCGGCGCCGGGGGCACCGGGGCCGCCGGGACGCGGACCGCCCTGCGGGCGCGGAGCCTGCGGGCGGGCCATGCCGGTGGTACCACCGGAGGTGAAGGGGTTGTTACCCGGACGCGGACCGGCCGGACGGCCACCCGGACGCGGCGCGGAACCGCCGGGACGCGAACCGCCCTGCGCGGCCGCGGGGCGCTGGCCCTGCTGGCCCTGACCGGGACCGCCGGGGCGGCCACCGGGCCGGGGGGCACCGGGACGGGCGCCCGGACGCTGGCCCTGGTTCTGGGGCTGACTCTGCGGCTGGCTCTGGGCCGCCGGGGCCTGCGGGGCCTGCGGGGCCTGCGGGGCCGGGGCAGCCGGCGGAGCGGTGAACTCCGGGGCGGCCGGGGCCGGGCGGGGCGCGGGCTTGGGACCCGGCACGGGACGCGGGCCGGGGGCCGGCGCGGATGCCGAGGGGGCCGCCGGGGCGGCCGGCTGCTGGGCAGCGGGCGCCGTCGACGGCTTGGGGGCCGGCGGCCTCGGGGCAGCCGGACGTGCCGCCTGCGCCGGAGAGGGCGCGGCGGGCCTGGGGGTGGCCTTGCGCGGGGCGGGCTTGCCGGCGGACTTGCCGGAGCCACCACCCTGGAAGGCGTCGGTCAGCTTGCGTACAACCGGCGCTTCGATGGTCGAAGACGCCGAACGGACGAATTCACCGAGTTCCTGGAGCTTGGCCATGACGGCCTTGCTCTCTACACCGAACTCCTTGGCGAGTTCGTATACCCGGACCTTAGCCACTTCGCTCCTTTGAGGTCCGGGTTGAAGCCGGACCGTCGCTAGTTCATGGGCGTACTCATCGCGTACTCATCGAGTGCTCATCGCAATCTCGACCTGCTTTCGACTCGCGAGGTACCAGGCCGCACGGTTTTCCGTACGGCATGTCTTACGGCGTTGCCTGCTAGGCAACTGTCGTCTGCTCGACGTATCGGCGCAACGCCTTTGTGTCGAGCGCTCCCGGGGCGCGCAGTGCCCGCGGGAACACCCGGCGGCGTACCGCCTGGTCGAGACAGACCAGGACGGGATGCACGTAGGCACCCCGGCCGGGCAGCGTACCGCGAGGATCGGGGACGCATGCGTCCTCGCTCTTCACGATCCGCAGGAGATCGTTCTTGGCCGCCCGCTCCCGGCACCCCACACAGGTGCGTTCGGGGCATGCTCGGTCTTGCGTCCGGCCAGACACAGCTAAGTCTACCTCCCCGTACCGACCTCACCCCTTCGGGGCAGCGATCGAACGGCTCTTGTCGTGATTCAAGCGACCTACGGCCTGGATCTATTCCCCGGAGCCGCGGTCTCCTCCGGGTCCTACTCCCCGGTCGGCTCGGTGTCGGGCCGGATGTCGATCCGCCAGCCGGTGAGGCGGGCGGCGAGGCGGGCGTTCTGGCCCTCCTTGCCGATCGCCAGCGACAGCTGGTAGTCCGGCACGGTCACCCGGGCGGAGCGGGCGCCCATGTCCACGACCTCCACCTTGTTCACCCGCGCGGGTGACAGGGCGTTCGCGACCATCTCCGCCGGGTCGTCCGACCAGTCGACGATGTCGATCTTCTCGCCGTTCAGCTCGCCCATGACGTTGCGCACCCGGCCGCCCATGGGGCCGATGCAGGCGCCCTTGGCGTTCAGACCCGAACGGGTGGACCGTACGGCGATCTTCGTGCGGTGACCGGCCTCACGCGCGATCGCGGCGATCTCCACCGAACCGTCGGCGATCTCCGGCACCTCCAGGGCGAAAAGCTTCTTCACCAGGTTGGGGTGCGTACGCGAAAGGGTCACGGAGGGGCCGCGGACGCCCTTGGCGACCCGGACGACGTAGCTGCGCAGCCGCATGCCGTGCGGGTAGGTCTCCCCGGGCACCTGCTCCTGCACCGGGAGGATGGCCTCCAGCTTGCCGATGTCCACCAGCACGTTCTTCGGGTCGCGGCCCTGCTGGACGACACCGGTGACGATGTCGCCCTCCCGGCCGGCGTACTCGCCGAGCGTCGCGTCGTCCTCGGCGTCGCGCAGCCGCTGGAGGATCACCTGCTTGGCGGTGGACGCGGCGATCCGGCCGAAGCCGGACGGGGTGTCGTCGAACTCGCGGGACTCCTGGCCCTCTTCGAGGTCGTCGGGGTCCTCCTTCGCCCACACGGTCACGTGTCCGGTCTCCCGGTCGAGCTCCACGCGCGCGTGCCGACGGCTTCCCTCGGTGCGGTGGTACGCGATGAGGAGGGCCGACTCGATCGCCTCGACCAGCAGGTCGAAGGAGATCTCCTTCTCCCGCACCAAGCCCCGCAGGGCGCTCATGTCGATGTCCACGGCTACGCCTCCTCCTCTTCCTTCATGTCCTTCTCGGTGTTCTTGCTGTCCGTGCTGTCCGTGCTGTTCTTGCGGTTGAACTCGACCTGCACCCGGGCCCTGGCCACCTCCGGGAAGGCGAGCCTGCGGGCGGTGGCCTTGCGGCCCTTCACCCCGGGCACCTCGACGTCGACGCCCTCGTCGTCCACCCGCAGGATCCGCGCCACCAGCTCGCCGCCCTCGGCCAGCTGGAACCGCACCAGCCGGTCGGTGGCGCGCACGAAGTGCCGGTGCTCGGTGAGGAGGCGCTCCGCGCCCGGCGTCCCCACCTCCAGGTCGTACGTGTCCTCGCCCATCGCGTTCGTCTCGTCGAGCTTCGCCGAGAGCGCACGGCTCACATCGGCGATCGCGTCCAGGTCCGCCCCGGTGTCGGAGTCCACGACCACGCGCAGCACCCGCTTGCGTCCGACCGAGTCCACGGCGATCTCTTCGAGATCCAGCCCCTGGGAGGTGACGAGCGGTTCGAGCAGCTCTCGCAGCCTCTCGCTCTGGGTGGTGCTCATCCGGGTGACTCCTCGGCCGCGTGTGCTGTTGTGGGATGGGTCGCGTGTCTGGTCAAAGGGTATCGGGTCGCGGGAGGTGTTGCCGTCCACCCGAGGCCCCGCGGTGCCGGTGAGTGGCGCGGGACGGGTGCGCGGGTACGGTGATCACGGGCGGGCCGCCCGCCAGCTGTTTCTCCCTCCGCACGAGTTCTCCGAGGACGTCCGCCGTGCCGTACCCCCCACCGTCGCGCACCCCCTCGGGGCCGCGCAGAAGATCCCTGCTCGCCACGGCCGGCGCCGCCGCCCTGCTGGCGGGCTGCTCGGCCGGGCCGGACACCGGCGACGGCCCGTCGGCCGTCGCCGCGGCCCGCGCGCGTGCGGCCCGCGACAGCCGGGGGCTGCTGGAGCGCTACGACGCGGTGCTCGCCGCCCGTCCGGGGCTCGCGGAGCGGCTGCGCCCGCTGCGGGCGCAGGTCGCGGCCCACGCGGCGGCCTTCGGGGACGGTACGGCTGCCACCGGCGCGATCGCCGGCACGGGCACGGCCACGGCGTCGCCCTCCCCCGCTCCCGTGCCCGGTACCGACAAGGAGGCCCTCGCCGCTCTCGCCGCCGCCGAGCGGGCCCTCGCCGACCGGCGGGGCAGGGAGCTGCTGGACGTACCCGGCGAGCTGGCGCGGCTGCTGGCGTCGGTCGCGGCGGCCGGGGCCGCGCACGCGTACCTGCTGACGGAGGGGGCCAGGTGAGCGACGTCACCGAGCAGGCCGAGCTGACGGCGCTCCAGGCGGCGCTGGCGGCGGAACACGCGGCGGTGTACGGGTACGGCGTCGTCGGCGGCCGGGTCGGCGAGCAGCGCCGGTCCGAGGCGAGGGCGGCGTACGACGCCCACCGGGCGCGCCGGGACACGCTGGTGCGCGCGGTGCGTGACCTGGGCGGCGCACCGGTCGCCGCGAGCGCCGCGTACGCGCTGCCGTTCCCGGTCCGGGACGGGGGGTCGGCGGTACGGCTGGCGGCCCGGCTGGAGGAGCGGGTGGCCGCGGTGTACTCGGACCTGGTGCGGGCCGCGAGCGGCGCACGGCGGGCCGATGCCGCCGGAGCGCTGCGGGAGGCCGCGGTGCGGGCGGTGCGCTGGAGCGGGGAGAGCGTAGCCTTCCCTGGGCTCGCCGAGCGCTCCGCCGGGCAGGCGGGTGCGGCGGGTACGACCCCGTCGGCGTCGGCGTCGGCGTCCCGGTAGGCGCTCGGCAAGGGGCCGGACAGGACGGGACCGGACAGGAAGGGAACCACTCGCGCATGGCTTTCGAACCGCCGCAGCGCCTGGTGCGGGCGCTCGGTGAGACGGCACCGGCCGGTGACGACTGGCTGGCCCGGCTGCCCGAGGTGGCCGAGCGGGCCGTGGCCCGGCGCGAGTTGACCGTCGAGCGGGTCCAGGTGCCGGGCGGGCGCAGCAGCCTGGTGGTGCTGGTACGGCGGGCGGACGGCACACCGGCCGTGCTGAAGCTGGCCCCGCCGCGGGCCCGCCCGGGCAGCGAGCGTGCGGCGCTGGCGCACTGGGGCGGACTGGGCGCCGTACAGCTGCTGGACGCGCAGCCGGACGAGGGGGTGCTGCTGCTGGAGCGGCTGCACCCGGATGTGTCGGTGCGGTCGCTGCCGGAGGCGAAGGCGTTGTTGGAGGCGGCGGGGACGCTGCGCAGGCTGTGGGTGGAGCCGCCGGCCGGTCACGTCTTCGAGACCGTCGCGGAGCGCACCGGCCGGCAGGCGGCGGCGATGCGGGCGGGCGCCGGGGCCGACGCGGAGGCGGCGCCGCTGGTCGACGCGGCGCTGGCGGCCCGCGAGGAGCTGCTGGCCGCGCCGCCCGGGCAGCTGCTGCTGCACGGCACGTTCCGGCAGAGCAAGGTGCTCGCCGGGGAGCGGACGCCGTGGCTCGCGGTGGGCCCGGACCCGGTGGTCGGTGAGAGCGCCTTCGACCTGGCCCGGCTGGTGCGGGACCGGGTGGAGGACCTGATCGCGGCGCCGTCCGGCCCGGCCGTCACCCGGCGCCGGATCAAGCGGCTCGCGGAGTCGCTGGAGGTGGACCAGGAGCGGCTGCGCGGCTGGACGCTGTTCCGGGCGGTGGAGTCGGGGATCCGGGCCCGGCGGGTCGGCCGCGAGAAGGACGCGGAACTGCTGCTGGAGTTCGCGGGCTGGCTGTGAGGCCCGCCTCCGGACGGCTCGGGCGGCTACCGGTCACCGCGCCCGCCGTCCGGCCCCGGCACGAGCAGGGGGGCGCCAGGCTCTTCCTCCGGGACGGGCTGCCGGCCCCGTACGGGGCTTGGTGCGTGCCGCCGCGAGGCGGAGGGGGAGCCGGCGCGGAGGGCGCCTAGGGCCGGCCGGTGTCCGGGTTCAGGTGGCGCCGGTAGTGGACGCCGGGGCGGCCGGCGACGGGGATGTTCCCCGTCGCGGTGAACCCGTTGCGCTCCAGGACGGTCCGGGAGGCCGTGTGGTCGGCGGTGGTGCGCGCGGTGAGGGCGGACAGCCCGTACGCCGCGCGGGCCAGGCCGCGGATCGCGGCGACCATCGCGGTGGCCAGTCCGCGGCCCGCGGCGTGCTCGCCGATCCGGTAGCCGAGTTCGGCGCTCCCCGCGTCGACGTCCATCAGGTTGACGCGGCCGACGAGTTCGCCCCGGTCGTCGAGGACGACGTGGAAGTGGCAGACGCCGGCCTCCTGTTCGGCGAGGAGCGCGGCGTGGCGGGCGGCGAACCCGGTGAAGTACGCCTCGCCGCGGTCGGACACCGTCCGGGCGAAGTACGCCCGGTTGGCGCGTTCGAAGGCCAGCAGGGCGGCCTCGTGGCCGGGCCGCAGTCGCTCGAGTGTCGGCATGCGGGCCAGCGTAGACAGCGGTCGGCGTCCGGCCGAAGCGGTTTTCCGGGGTGCGCACCGGCGGGAGTCCGGGGCGGCCGTCCGCCCGCGGACTCCCGCGGGTCCGCTCTACTGCGCGGTCAGGCGGGCGATCGCGTCCTCGACCGTCAGCTCCTCGCGCTCACCGGTCCTGCGGTCCTTCAGTTCCAGGACGCCCTCGCCGGAGCGGCGGCCGGCCACCAGGATCTGCGGGACGCCGATCAGCTCGGCGTCGGTGAACTTAACGCCCGGGGAGACCCCGGCCCGGTCGTCCACCAGGACGCGGACGCCCGCGGCGGCCAGCTTCCCGGCGACGTCGAGGGCCAGCTCGGTCTGGAGGGCCTTGCCGGCGGCGACGACGTGCACGTCGGCCGGGGCGACCTCCTTGGACCACACCAGGCCCTTGTCGTCGGCGGTCTGCTCGGCGAGCGCGGCGACGGCGCGGGAGACGCCGATGCCGTAGGAGCCCATGGTGACGCGGACGGGCTTGCCGTTCTGGCCGAGGACGTCCAGCTTGAGGGCGTCGGTGTACTTGCGGCCCAGCTGGAAGATGTGGCCGATCTCGATGGCGCGGTCCAGCTTCAGGCCGGTGCCGCACTTCGGGCAGGGGTCGCCGTCCTGGACCACGACGACGTCCACGTACGCGTCGACCTGGAAGTCGCGGCCGGCGACGACGTTCCGGGCGTGCGTGTGCTCCTTGTTGGCGCCGGTGATCCAGGCGGTGCCGGGGGCCACGCGCGGGTCGGCGATGTAGGTCACCTTCTCGCCGAGGCCCTGCGGTCCGACGTAGCCGCGCACCAGGTCGGGGCGGCCGGCGAAGTCCGCCTCGGTGACCATCTCGACGGCGGCCGGGGCGAAGTGCGCCTCGACCTTGTCCAGGTCGACCTCGCGGTCCCCGGGCACCCCGACGGCGACGATCTCGCCGTCGACCTTGACCAGCAGGTTCTTCAGCGTGGCGGAGGCCGGGACGCCGAGGGAGGCGGCGAGGGTCTCGATGGTCGGGGTGTCGGGGGTGGGGATCTCCTCGAGCGCGGGCACGGCGGAGCCGTCGACCGGCTTCAGCTCGTAGGTGATCGCCTCGGTGTTGGCGGCGAAGTCGCAGTTCGGGCAGTCCGCGAAGGTGTCCTCGCCCGCCTCGGCGGGGGCGAGGAACTCCTCGGACTTCGAGCCGCCCATCGCGCCGGCGGTGGCGGCGCAGATGCGGTAGTCGAGGCCGAGGCGCTCGAAGACGCGCTGGTAGGCCTGGCGGTGCAGGGCGTAGGACTTGGCGAGGCCCTCGTCCTCGGTGTCGAAGGAGTACGAGTCCTTCATGAGGAACTCGCGGCCGCGCAGGATGCCGGCGCGGGGGCGGGCCTCGTCGCGGAACTTGGTCTGGATCTGGTAGAGGATCACCGGCAGGTCCTTGTAGGACGTGCACTGGTCCTTGACCAGGAGGGTGAAGATCTCCTCGTGGGTGGGGCCGAGGAGGTAGTCGCCGCCCTTGCGGTCCTTGAGCCGGAACAGCTCCTGGCCGTACTCCTCCCAGCGGCCGGTCGCCTCGTAGGGCTCGCGGGGCAGCAGGGCGGGCAGCGAGACCTCCTGGGCGCCGATGGCGTCCATCTCCTCGCGCACGATCCGCTCCACGTTGGCGAGGACCTTCTTGCCGAGGGGCAGCCAGCTCCAGATGCCGGCGGCCGTGCGGCGGACGTAGCCGGCGCGGACGAGGAGCTTGTGGCTGAGGACCTCGGCGTCCGCCGGGTCGTCGCGCAGCGTCTTCGCCATCAACTGGGACATGCGCTGGACCGGTGCGTTGGCCATGGTTCTCGTACTCCTGCCGGATGGGGGTCCCCCACTCGGGCGGGGCCGGGAGTGGGAAAGGGTGCTGGCACAGGAGGTTAGCCGGGCCGCCGGTGCCGGTGGAAATCGGTTAACGCCTGCGCAGGGGCAGGGGGGCGCCCATGACGGCGTACGGTCTCGTCGCGCTCGGGAAGTGGACCTGGCGGGCCAGGTCGGTGTAGCCGAGGGAGTGGTAGAGGCCGCGGGCCGGGCTGTCGGTGTCGATCGCGGAGAGGATCGAGCGGGGTTCCGCGGCGGTGTCGGTGATCGTGGTGATCAGGTGGCGGCCGATGCCGTGGTTCTGGTGGTCGGGGTGGACGTGCAGCTCGGTGATGACGAAGGAGTCGTCCAGCCAGGCCTGGTTGCCGTTGGCGCGCAGGTAGGGCTCCACGACGGTGGACCACCAGTGGATGCGGCTGTTGGGCATGCCGTACACGAACCCGACGAGCAGACCGCCCACTCTCGCGCCGTAGGCCCGGGCGCCCTGGTACTGCATGTGGCGCAGGACGATCTGGCGGCGCACGGCGACCTCGTCGGGACCCAGTCCGAAGGCGAGGGCCTGGACCGCCAGGGCCTCGTCGACGTGGGCGGTGAGGTCCAGGGTGCCGATCACGGGGTCCATGCGGGGAGCGTACAGGGGGTTCAGAACAGCACACTCATGAAGGCGCCGACCTCGTGGAAGCCCACGCGGTGGTACGTCCGGCGGGCCGCGGTGTTGTAGTCGTTCACGTAGAGACTGGCGACGGGGGCGATGTCGGCCAGGGCGTAGCGCAGGACCGCCGCCATGCCGGGGGCGGCCAGGTTCCGGCCCCGGTACTCGGGGGCCACCCAGACGCCCTGGATCTGGCAGGCATGGGGGGTGGCCGCGCCGATCTCCGCCTTGAACACGACGCGGCCTCTGTCGTCGACCCGGGCGAAGGAGCGGCCGGCGCCGACCAGCTCGGCCACGCGGGCCTGGTAGAGCAGGCCGCCGTCGCCGGCCATCGGGGAGACGCCGACCTCCTCGGTGAACATCGCCACGCACGCCGGCATGATCGTCTCCAACTCGTCCTTGCGGACGCGGCGGACGTGCGGGTCGGGGGCGATGCCGGCCGGCACGCGGTCGGTGACCATCAGCGGCTGGTGGGCGCGGACCTCGCGGGCCGGGCCCCAGTGCGGCTCCAGCAGCCGCCACAGCTCGGCGGTGGCGTCGGCGGGGCCGACGATGGAGGAGCAGCGGCGGCCGGCCCGCCGGGCGCGGTCGGCGAAGGCGCGGACGGCGCGGGGGGTGGCGCAGAGGGGGACGAGGTTGGCGCCCGCGTAGCACAGGGACGTGAGCATCCCGTCCTCGTACCAGCCCCACATCTCGCCGCCGAGGCGCCAGGGGTCGAGGCCGGCGACCTGGACCCGGGACGTCACGAAGGCGTTCGCGACCGGCTCGCGGTCGAGGACGGCGAGCGCGGCGTCCAGGTCACTCGGTTCGAGCACCCGTGAGGTGGTCTGGGTCAACACGTGCGGGGCCTCACCCTGGCTGGGTTCTGCTGATCTCCGCACTATAGCCGCGCCGCTTGTGCGGTGCGCCTCCCGGCCGGTGGTCCGCGGTCGGCCGGATCAGCCCGTCACGGACACCGACGGTTCGCCGGAGGCGGTGCCGTCGGCCTCCATCCTGGCGGCCAGCTTCATGGCCTCCTCGATGAGGGTTTCCACGATCTTGGACTCGGGGACGGTCTTGATGACCTCGCCCTTGACGAAGATCTGGCCCTTGCCGTTGCCGGAGGCGACGCCGAGGTCGGCCTCGCGGGCCTCGCCGGGGCCGTTGACGACGCAGCCCATGACGGCGACGCGCAGCGGGACCTCCATGCCGGTCAGGCCGGCGGTGACCTCTTCGGCGAGCTTGTACACGTCGACCTGGGCGCGGCCGCAGGACGGGCAGGAGACGATCTCCAGGCCGCGCTGGCGGAGGTTCAGCGACTCCAGGATCTGGATGCCGACCTTGACCTCCTCGGCGGGCGGCGCGGAGAGCGAGACGCGGATGGTGTCGCCGATGCCCTGGGAGAGGAGGGCACCGAAGGCCACGGCCGACTTGATGGTGCCCTGGAAGGCGGGGCCGGCCTCGGTGACGCCGAGGTGGAGGGGGTAGTCGCACTGCTCGGCGAGCTGCCGGTACGCCTCGATCATGACGACCGGGTCGTTGTGCTTGACGGAGATCTTGATGTCGCGGAAGTCGTGCTCCTCGAAGAGGGACGCCTCCCACAGGGCCGACTCGACCAGGGCCTCGGGGGTCGCCTTGCCGTACTTCTGGAGCAGGCGGCGGTCGAGGGAGCCGGCGTTGACACCGATGCGGATCGGGGTGCCGTGCTCCGTGGCGGCCTTGGCGATCTCCTTGACCTTGTCGTCGAACTGCTTGATGTTGCCGGGGTTGACGCGGACCGCGGCGCAGCCCGCCTCGATGGCGGCGAAGACGTACTTGGGCTGGAAATGGATGTCCGCGATGACCGGGATCTGCGACTTGCGGGCGATGGTCGCGAGGGCGTCGGCGTCGTCCTGGGTGGGGCAGGCGACGCGGACGATCTGGCAGCCGGACGCGGTCAGTTCGGCGATCTGCTGGAGGGTGGCGCCGATGTCGGACGTACGGGTCGTGGTCATCGACTGGACCGACACGGGTGCGTCTCCGCCGACCGCCACGCTTCCGACCTGGATCTGCCGGCTCCTGCGGCGTTCGGCGAGCTTGGTCGGAACGGACGGCATGCCGAGAGAAATCGCAGTCATCTGCTGTGCAACCCCAAGTCGTGGATCAAGGTCCGGTCCCGTGAACCGCGGGTCCCGGGCTTCGAGATTACGGCACCGGCCCGGGCGCGGGCACATCCCACCCGGTAATGGCACCCGTTCGGGGCGGCCCGGAGACGACGGTGTTTCCGGGCCGCCCCGCGTGCCGTGCGGCTAGGTGATCTTCACCGGGTTCACCACGTCGGCGATGAGGACCAGGACGGTGAAGCAGACGAAGATCCCGGCCACCACGTACGCCACCGGCATCAGCTTGGCGACGTCGAACGGGCCGGGGTCGGGCCGGCGCAGCACCCGGGCCAGGTTGCGCCGCAGCGACTCCCACAGGGCGCCCGCGATGTGCCCGCCGTCGAGCGGGAGCAGCGGGAGCATGTTGAACAGGAACAGGGAGAGGTTGAAGCCGGCGAGCACGAACACGAACATGGCCAGCTGCTGCGAGGCGGGGATGTCCAGGGTGGCGATCTCGCCGGTGACCCGGGCCGCGCCGACGATGCCCATCGGGGAGTCGGGTTCGCGCGGGCCGTCGCCGAAGGCCGCGTCCCACAGGGCCGGGATCTTGCCGGGCAGTGCGACGAGGGAGTCGACGGCGTCGCCGACCCGGTCGTCCATCCAGGTCACGGACTCGCCGAAGTCCTGCTTGACGACGCCGGTGGCGGAGCCGAAGCCGAGGAAGCCGGCCTTGACGTAGCCGTCGACGTAGTTGCCGGCGGCGTCCTTCTTGGCGACCCGGTTCTCGGTGATCTTCGCGTGCAGGGTCAGTTCCCTGCCCTTGCGGTCGACGACGATCGCGACGTTCTTGCCGGCGCTGTCCCGGATGAGGTCCGAGAGCGTGTTCCAGTCCTTGGTGGGCACGCCGCCGAAGGAGACGATCCTGTCGCCCGCCTTCATGCCGGCCCGCGCCGCGGGGGACTCGGGGTCGGACTTCTTGCAGCTGTCGCGGTGTTGGCTCTGTTCGATGACGCAGGCCGAGACGGAGGCGACGGTGGTGGTCTGCTGCTGGATGCCGAAGCCCATCAGCACCGTGAGGAACAGGGCGATCGCGAGCACCAGGTTCATGAAGGGGCCCGCGAACATGACGATGACGCGCTTCCACGGTTTGCGCGTGTAGAACATGCGCGTCTCGTCACCCGGCTGGAGCTCCTCGAAGGCCGCCGAGCGGGCGTCCTCGATCATGCCGCGCCAAGGCGAGGTGGAGCGGGAGGAGACCCGGCCCTGCTCGTCGGGCGGGAACATGCCGATCATGCGGATGTAGCCGCCGAGCGGGACGGCCTTGATGCCGTACTCGGTGTCGCCCTTCTTCCGCGACCAGATGGTGGGGCCGAATCCCACCATGTACTGCGGGACGCGGATGCCGAAGAGCTTGGCCGTGGACAGGTGCCCCAGCTCGTGCCAGGCGATCGAGACGAGCAGGCCGACGGCGAAGACCACTATGCCGAGGATGAACATCAAGGTCGTCATGCACGCGCCTCCGCGGTCGCCGTCGTGGCTGTGAGTTCGCGGGCCCGGGCCCGCGCCCAGGTCTCCGCTTCGAGGACGTCCGACACGGTGAGCGAGGTTCCCGCGAACGGGGTGCCGTGCTCCTCGACCACCCGGGTCACGGTCTCCATGATGCCGTTGAAGGGCAGCGCGCCGTCCAGGAAGGCCGCGACGCACTCCTCGTTGGCGGCATTGAACACCGCCGGGGCCGTGCCCGCGAGCTGCCCCACGTGCCGGGCGAGGTTCACCGAGGGGAAGGCCTCGTTGTCCAGGGGGAAGAACTCCCAGGTGGAGGCCTCGCTCCAGGAGAAGGCGGGGGCCGCGTCGGGGACGCGTTCGGGCCAGCCCAGGCCGATGGCGATCGGCCCGCGCATGTCGGGGGGCGTCGCCTGGGCGATCGTGGATCCGTCGGTGAACTCGACCATCGAGTGGACATACGACTGCGGGTGCACGACGACCTCAATGCGGTCGAAGGGAATGTCGTACAGCAGGTGGGCCTCGATGACCTCCAGCCCCTTGTTGACGAGGGTCGCGGAGTTGACCGTGATCACCGGGCCCATCGCCCAGGTGGGGTGGGCGAGGGCGTCCGCCACCGTGACGTGCGCCAGGTCCGCCCTGCTCCGGCCGCGGAAGGGGCCGCCGGACGCGGTGACGACGAGCTTGCGGACGTCGGCGCGGGTGCCGGCGGCGAGGACCTGGAAGAGGGCCGCGTGCTCGGAGTCGACCGGGATGATCTGGCCCGGCTCGGCGAGTGCCCTGACCAGCGGGCCGCCGACGATGAGCGACTCCTTGTTGGCGAGCGCGAGGGTGCGGCCCGCCTCCAGGGCGGCGAGGGTCGGGGCGAGGCCGATGGAGCCGGTGATGCCGTTCAGCACGGTGTGGCAGTCGGAGGCGGCGAGCAGGGTGGCCGCGTCGGCTCCGGCGAGGATCTCGGGCGGCGGCTCCCCGGTGCCGTACTCGGCGGCCAGCGCCTCGCGCAGCGCGGGTACGACGTCCTCGCGGGCGACCGCCACGGTCCGCACCCGCAGCCGGTGGGCCTGCTCGGCGAGGAGGGCGATCCGGCCGCCGTTCGCGGAGAGGCCGGTGACCCGGAAGCGGTCGGGGTTGCGCAGCACGAGGTCGATGGCCTGGGTGCCGATGGATCCGGTGGAACCGAGGATCACCACGTCCTTGGGGCCGTCCCCGGTGACGGGGTCGTACACGAGGTGCGGGTCGGCGAGGGGCGCCGGATGGGCGGGACTGTCGGTCATCCCCCCATTGTGGCCGCAAGCGGAGCCGCGCCGGGCAGGGCGTCCCTCGCACGGGTGTCCCGGCGGCCCGCGTGGCCGGAGGGAGGGGGTTCTCCGAAAGTGAAGTCCTCGTGAAGATCGTGTGATAACACTTCTGTTCACGCGATCTCGCGGACGACATCCTGGGGGGATCTCCATGCGTACTGCGCACCTGCGCGCCGCCCTGCCCGCTCTCGCCGGGGCCGCCGTGCTCACCGGCACCCTGCTCAGCACCCCGGCCGAGGCCGCCGGGGGCGTGCGGATCCATCACGTCTGGTTCGACAGCCCGGGCTCGGACAACCGCTCGAACAAGAGCCTGAACGCCGAGTGGGTGCAGCTGAAGAACACCAGCGGTGCCGCGGTCTCCCTCAAGGGCTGGGTCCTGAAGGACGCCTCGAACCACAGGTACGTCTTCCCGAGCGTCACCATCGGCGCCGGGAAATACCTGAAGGTCCACACCGGCAGCGGCTCGGACACCGCGTCGGACAAGTACCAGGACCGCCGCGCCTACGTCTGGAACAACGACAAGGACACGGCCACGCTGACCAGGGCGAGCGGCACCAAGGTCGGCTCCTGCTCCTGGACGACGCGGGACCCGAGCGACAAGTACTGCTAGCTCCCGAACGGACGGCGGGCGTTCTCCCGCGCGGACGGTCCGGGGGTCGCGTCGGCGATCCACGGGCCGTCCCCCGAGGGGTCGAGGATGCCCTCCTCCAGCCACTCGTACGCTCCGCCGAGGACCTGCTTGACCACCTTGCGGTCCAGGTCGTCGGTGTTGGTCCACAGCCGGGTGAAGAGTTCGTCCACCCGGATGCGGGCCTGGCGGCAGAAGGCGTCGGCGAGCTGGTAGGCCTCGCGGCCGTGCTCGCCCCGGGTGCGCAGGCGCTCGGCCCGGACGCAGGCCGCGCTCATCGCGAACAGCTCCGCCCCGATGTCCACGATCCGGCCGAGGAAGCCCTGCTTGGTCTCCATCCGCCCCTGCCAGCGGGACATGGCGTAGAAGGTGGAGCGGGCCAGTTTGCGGGCCGTGCGCTCGACGTACCTCAGGTGCCCGGAGAGGTCGATGCCGTGCCGGAAGTCGCCGTACGACGTGGGCAGTTGGCCCGGGCCGGCGACCAGCTTCGGCAGCCACCCGGCGTAGAAGACGCCGGCGCTCGCGGCCGCCCTCGCCTTGGCGGACAGGGACTTGTCGGGGTCGATGAGGTCACCGGCGACCGAGAGGTGCGCGTCGACGGCCTCCCTCGCGATCAGCAGGTGCATGATCTCCGTCGAGCCCTCGAAGATGCGGTTGATGCGCAGGTCGCGCAGGATCTGCTCGGCCGGGACAGCGCGCTCGCCCCGCGCCCGCAGCGACTCGGCCGTCTCGTAGCCCCGGCCGCCGCGGATCTGGACCAGTTCGTCGGCCATCGTCCAGGCCATCTCGGAGCCGTAGAGCTTGGCGAGGGCGGCCTCGATGCGGATGTCGTTGCGATCCTCGTCGGCCATCTGCGAGGACAGGTCGAGAACGGCTTCGAGGGCGAACGTGGTGGCCGCGATGAAGCTGATCTTGGAGCCGACGGCCTCGTGCAGCGCGACCGGCTTGCCCCACTGCTCGCGCTCCGCCGCCCATTGCCGGGCGATCTTCAGGCACCACTTCCCGGCGCCCGCGCACATGGCGGGCAGCGAGAGCCGGCCGGTGTTGAGGGTGGTGAGGGCGATCTTGAGTCCCGCGCCCTCGGGGCCGATGCGGTGGGCGGCGGGGACTCGGACCCGGTGGAAGCGGGTGACGCCGTTCTCGATGCCGCGCAGGCCCATGAAGGCGTTGCGGTTCTCCACGGTGATGCCTTCGGACGCGGCCTCCACGACGAAGGCGGTGATGCCGCCCTTGTGGCCCTCGGACCTCGGCACGCGCGCCATGACCACGAGCAGGTCGGCGACCACCCCGTTGGTGGTCCACAGCTTCACCCCGTCGAGGACGTAGTCGTCGCCGTCCGGTACGGCCGTGGTGGCGAGGCGGGCCGGGTCCGAGCCGACGTCCGGCTCGGTGAGCAGGAAGGCGGAGATGTCGGTGCGGGCGCAGCGGGGCAGGAAGGCGTCCTTCTGCTCCTGGGTGCCGAACATCTTCACCGGCTGCGGTACGCCGATCGACTGGTGTGCGGAGAGGAGCGCGCCGACGGCGGGGCTGACGGAGCCGACCAGGGCGAGGGCCTTGTTGTAGTAGAGCTGGCTGAGGCCGAGACCACCGTAGCGGGGGTCGATCTTCATGCCGAGGGCGCCGAGTTCCTTCAGGCCGGCCACGACCTCGTCGGGGATGCGGGCCTCGCGCTCGATGCGGGCGGGGTCGATGCCCGACTCGCAGAAGGCGCGCAGCTTCGCCAGGAACTCCTCGCCGCGCCGGACGGACTCGTCGGGGGGGAGCGGGTGGGGGTGGATGAGGTCGAGCCGGAAGCGTCCGAGGAAGAGTTCCTTGGCGAAGCTGGGCTTGCGCCAGTCCTGTTCCCGGGCGGCCTCCGCCACCTGTCGGGCCTCGCGCTCGGTGACGGTGGTGCGTGGGGTGGAGGGGGCGGACATGGAGGCTCACCTCGCCGCGAAAAGGGATGAGGGGGATGGTTCACAACCGATCGGTGCTACTGGATCGTTGGTACCCGAAACGCACCGGCCCCACCACCCCCCGCGCGTCCGAACGGCCGAAAGGCCCGCCGGGGGCACGGGTCGGGGAAACCACGGGAGACTACGGGAAACTACGGGAGGCAGCCGAGAGGCAGCCGAAAGGCGTCGGAAAAACTGTCGAAGCGCTTCGACTGCCTCTGGACACCCTGGCCCGGCTGGAGCTAGTGTCCTTCTCATTCTCACTCGTCGTATCGGCAGCGCCCACGTTGTCGAAGCGCTTCACAAGGTTGGGAGAGCTGGATGGTCACCCTCGCCGAGGTCGCCCAGCACGCCGGAGTATCGGCGAGCACGGTGAGCTATGTCCTCAGCGGCAAGCGGTCCATCTCCACCACCACCCGGCATCGGGTCGAGCAGAGCATCCGGGAACTGGGATACCACCCGAACGCGGGCGCCCGCGCCCTGGCGAGCAGCCGTTCCAACATCATCGCCCTGATGATCCCGCTGCGCACCGACATGTACGTGCCGGTGATGATGGAGATCGCCATCGCGGTGGCCACCACGGCCCGCACCCACGGGTACGACGTCCTGCTGCTCACCGGTGAGGAGGGGCCCGACGCGGTGCGCCGGGTGACCGGCAGCGGGCTCGCCGACGCCATGATCCTGATGGACGTGGAGCTGGACGACGAGCGGCTGCCACTGCTGCGGGGAACCGGGCAGCCGTCGGTGCTGATCGGTCTGCCCGCCGACACCACCGGTCTGACCTGCGTGGACCTCGACTGGAGCGCGACGGGCGCGCTCTGCGTGGAGCACCTGGCCGCACTCGGCCACCGCGACATCGCTGTCATCGGCGAGGCCCCGGCGGTCTACGAACGGC
The DNA here is from genome assembly GCF_043195475.1 of Streptomyces sp. Y20. NCBI lineage: Bacteria > Bacillati > Actinomycetota > Actinomycetes > Kitasatosporales > Streptomycetaceae > Streptomyces > Streptomyces sp. Y20. The sequence goes on along the minus strand of NZ_JBIDDP010000019.1, from coordinate 62,759 downwards.
ACACCGGCTTCGCCGAGCGCACGCTCGACGGGCTGCGCTCCCGGGCGCGGGAGGCGGGGATGCGCGTGCTGCACCGGCCCTGCGAGGGCGGGTACGACGCGATGGCCCTGACGCTGGCCCGGATCTTCGACGAGCGGCCGGGGACGACCGGGTTCGTGGTGCAGAACGAGTCGGCGGTGGAACCGCTGCTCGCGCTGCTGCGCCAGCAGGGCCGGGCCGTGCCCGAGGACGTGTCCGTGGTCGCGGTCTGCCCGGACCAGGTCGCCGTCCAGGCGTCGGTGCGGCTGACCTCGGTCTCCGTCCCCGCCCAGGAGCTGGGCCGGCACGCCGTGGAGCACCTGGTCGCCAAGCTGGAGGGACGGGGCGGCGCCGAGGTCGAGCTGCTCGCGCCCGAGCTGACGGTACGGGCGAGTTCGGGCCCGGCACCCGCGACGTCCTGACCCACCGATCCCGGCCCAGCGCTCCCCCGCCACTCCCCACCACTTCCCGGCCCCACCACCTACGGCCCACCGCGTCCCGGCCCGCCGCCGCTGACCCACCGCATCCCGGCCCGCCGCCGCTGAGCGGCCGTGTCCCCGGTCCGCCCCTGCCCGCGCACCCTCGCCCCGTGCCCCGCACCGGCGGGGCACGCCCGTCGCCCGTCCCGTACCTGTCCGCACGCCTTTCCCCGGGAGCCGCCGTGAACCAGCCTGCCGTAGCGCAGCCCGCGATCAGCCTCGCCCAGTCCTCTCCCACCGTCGGCACGCTCCGGGAGCGGGACGGGGCGCTGGAGTGGAGCGGCCGTCAGGAGACGGTGCGGATCGAGCCGTGGGGTCCGGACGCGGTCCGGGTGCGGGCCCGGCTCGGGGGTCCGGTGCTCCAGGGGCTGCCCGGGGCGCTCCTCGAACCGCCGCCCGCCCGGGACGGCACGATCGTCACCGGTGACGGCGTGGGACGGCTGACCGTCGGCGCCCTCACCGTCGAGGTGTCCGCCGAGGGCCTGATCCGTTTCCTGCGCACCGACGGCCTTACCGAGCTGCTCGCCGAGGAGCGCGCCCACTTCTGGTGGCCGGGCCCCCGCCTGTACACGCCGGCCGGCAACGGCCATCACCGGCTGGAGCAGCGGTTCGCCGCCTACGAGGGCGAGAAGCTGTACGGCCTGGGCCAGCACCAGCACGGCCGCCTCGACCAGAAGGGCCTGGTGCTGGACCTGGTGCAGCGCAACGCCGAGGTCAGCGTGCCCGTGCTGGTCTCCAGCCGTGGCTACACCCTGCTGTGGAACAACCCGGCGATCGGCCGGGTGGAGCTGGCGGGCAACGGCACCCGGTGGGTGGCGGACTCCGCCCGGCAGATCGACTACTGGATCACGGCGGGCACGCCGGCCGACGGCCAGCGCGCCTACAGCGCGGTGACCGGGCGTTCGCCGATGCTGCCGGAGTGGGCGGCGGGCTTCTGGCAGTGCAAGCTGCGCTACCGCACACAGGACGAACTCCTCGCCGTGGCACGGGAGTACAAGCGCCGGGGGCTGCCCCTCGCGGCGATCGTCTGCGACTTCTTCCACTGGACGCACCTGGGCGAGTGGAAGTTCGACCCGAAGGAGTGGCCCGACCCGGCGGCGATGGTGCGGGAGCTGGCGGAACTCGGCGTCAAGCTGGTCGTCTCCGTCTGGCCGTCGGTGTCCCCGCTGTCGGAGAACCATCCGCTGATGGAGCAGCGTGGCCACTTCATCGGCACGCAGTACGGCCCGCTCGCGCACGCCGACTGGCCGGACAAGGGCGTCGACTCCACCGTCCAGGTCGCCTTCTACGACGCCACGAATCCCGAGGCCCGGGAGTTCGTGTGGTCACGCGTCCGCGACAACTACCTGATCCCGTACGGCATCACCGCCTTCTGGCTGGACGCGTGCGAGCCCGAGCTGAAGCCCGGCTTCCAGGAGAACCTGCGGTACTGGGCGGGCCCGGGCCTGGAGGTCGGCAACCTCTATCCGGCCGAGAACGCCCGCGCCTTCCACGAGGGCCTGCGCGCGTCCGGCGAGCAGGAGGTGATCACCCTCAACCGCTCGGCGTGGGCGGGCAGTCAGCGCTACGGCGCCGCGCTGTGGTCCGGAGACATAGGCACCGACTTCGCCACCCTGCGCCGGCAGATAGCGGCCGGGCTGAACACCGCCCTGTCCGGCATCCCGTGGTGGAACACCGACATCGGCGGCTTCCACGGCGGTGACCCGGACGACCCGGCGTACCGGGAGGTGCTGGTCCGCTGGTTCCAGTTCGGCGCGCTGTCGCCGCTGATGCGGCTGCACGGATTCCGGGACCCGGGCATGCCGCTGGGCCCGGAGATGACGGGCGGCCCGAACGAGGTGTGGTCGTACGGCGAGGAGGCGGGCGCGATCCTGGAGCGCTTCCTGCGGCTGCGTGAGCGGCTGAGGCCGTACATCCTGACGGTCATGCGGGAGGCGCACGAGGAGGGCCTTCCGGTGATGCGCCCGCTGTTCCTGGAATTCCCGGCGGACCAGGCGGCCTGGGGGGTGGACGACGCCTACCTCTTCGGCCGGGACCTGCTCGTCGCCCCGGTGCTGACGGCGGGGGCGACGGCCCGGACGGCGTACCTGCCGGCGGGCGCGCACTGGACGGACGCGTGGACGGGCGTGACGTACGAGGGTGGTGCGGCCGTGACGGTGGACGCGCCGCTGGACCGGATCCCGCTGTTCCTGCGGGACGGGGCGCGGCTGCCGGTCGCGGAGTAGGAACCCGGAGGGGCCGGCCCCTTGGGGAGGGAGCCGGCCCCGAAGGCTCAGCTGCTGCTGACGCTGAGGCTGTTGGTGGTGAAGTCCAGTCCGCCGGAGGAGGACGTGATCTCGTAGCCGAACTGGACGTCGCCGATGGTCACGTTGCCGAACCAGCCCTTGGTGTCCTTGATCCACTTCAGGATCGGCAGGATGTTGACCGTCCCGGAGCCGGAGTTGGAGCTGCGGACGAAGGAGAACACCGCGTTGGCGCCGTTGTCTCCCTTGTAGACGGTCCAGGTGGAGCCGCCGAGGGTGACCGTGCCCTGCGAGGTGCCGAGCGGGCCGACCGCGCCGGTCTTGTTGACCCAGAGCATGATCTCGTAGTGGTGGGCCGTGTCCCAGATGTCGTACGACGTGTTGTACGCGCCGGACGACGGGACGGTGACGTTGTAGCTGCTGGTGAGGGAGGTCAGGGAGCCGATCGGCTTGTTGATGACCTTCTTGGCGTCGGGGTAGGACTTGATGCCGCCGGTGTTCGGGTGGTTCGCCCGGACACCCCAGTTGGTGCCGGAGTCGGCCCAGATGCACTGGCTGCCGGCGCCGGAGCCCCAGATGTTGTTGTAGAGGGTGTAGCCGTTCAGGGTGGTGTTGCCCCACTGGTCGCAGGAGTTCCAGACGGCGGCGGAGGCGGGTGCCGAGGCGAGGCCGACGGTGGCGCCGAGGGCGAGCGCGGGGGCGATCAGGGCCTTGGCGGCCCTGGACAGTGTGCTTGTTGCCATGGTGTCCCTTCCATGGGTGGGGGAGGTGGGGGAGATGGTGCTGATCGCCGCGCCCTCAGGGTGAGGACGCGTTCTTCTCCGGCGACCAGGACGAGCGGCCCGGCGCCGGAGGAGGTCCGCAGTTCGATGCGGAGGGTGGGGTGGGGCCGCAGGACGGCCCGGGCACCGTCCGGGCTCCAGCCGAGGTCGAGTTCCGCGCCGAACCGGGTGCGTATGCCGCGCAGTTCGCCGCTGGGGCAGGTGTCCGGTACGGCGGGCAGCAGGACCAGCCGGTGGGGGGTGGACTGGACGAGCATCTCGATCAGCACGCCGGGCAGGGTGTGCGCGGCGTCCGCGTTGTAGACGTCGCGGTGCGGGTAGTGGGCGCTCATCAGGGAGGCGTGGAAGAAGTCGCCGTCCAGGACCCGGTGCAGCGCCCCGGCGGCCCGGACGGTGTCCCCGAGCCGGGCGGCGATCAGGGCGTGGTGCAGGTGGCCGTGGGCGGAGTCGTTCCCGGTGCCGCGCAGGGCGAGCGCCCGGTGGGCGGCGGCGGCCAGGCGCGGGGTGTCGTACGGGGTGATCTCCTCCAGCGGCCAGACGCCGTACAGGTGGCTGAGGTGGCGGTGGTCGTACGTGTCGTCGAGCCCCGGCCAGGCCCATTCGGCCAGGGCGCCGTCGGCGTTGATCCGGTGCGGGGGCAGCCGGTCCGCCAGCGCCCGCCAGGCGGCGGCGCGTCCGGGGTGGTAGCGGGCGGCGGTGCGCAGGGTGTGCCGGGCGGCGGAGAGGTCCATGGCCGCGTTGACCGCGCCCGGGCCGCCGCTCGCGGGGCGGTTCTCGGGCGAGTAGGAGGGCACGATGACGAGGTGGCCGTCGGCATCGGTGCGGGTGAGGAAGTCCTCGTAGAAGACGGCCGCCTCGGCGAGGGCGGCGGCGGTGCGCGGATCCTGGGCGCCGCGGATCTCGTCGTGGTCGACCAGCGGTTTGAGCAGCCAGTCCGCTCCGGCGGTCCACAGGTGCAGCGGGTGGTCGCGGCTGAAGTGGTACGTCAGCCCGGACTCGCCGTCGGTGTGCGAGGGCGCGACCGCGCCCCGGGCGCCGAAGACGGCGCGCGCGTTGGCCCGCCAGTCCGGCAGCTGCCGCTCGACGAGCGCGGCCAGGGATTCGGTGACCTCGGGCAGGGCGGCGGCGGGTGCGGCGGCGGTCTGGAGGTTGAGGTTGGCGTTCGTGGTGAACGCTCCCGACCAGGCGGTGTCCCAGTCACCGGTCCACAGTCCGGTGAGCCGGGGCGGGAGGAGGCCGCTGGCGGAGAGCAGGTGGTAACGGCCGGCCGCGAAGAGCCTCTCCAGCAGGGCCGGGCTGTGCGGGCGCCGCAGCAGCTCGGAGCCGGGCAGGGCGCGCTCGGCCGGGTCGGCGCCGAGATCGAGGGCGACCCGCAGGTAGGCGGCGCGGTGCCGGACGAGGTGGCGGGCGAGCAGGCTGTCGTACGGCCGCTCGGTGCCGTCGAGCAGGTCCTGGAGCTGCCGGGTCTCGGCGACGACGTCCGCCTCGCCGGTGTGCCGGCGCACCCGGGTGAGCAGCAGCACCGAGCGGGCACCGGTGACGCGGACGCCCGGCGGGACGAGTTCGGTACGGCCGCCGAGGGCGGCGACGAGGGTCACCCCGGTGTAGGCGCGGTCGCTGTCCGGGTAACGGGCGCGCAGGCTGAGCAGGGCGCCCTCGGGGGTGAGCAGGGTGCCCTGGCCGGCCCGCAGTCCGGTGGGGGCGCCCGGCAGCCGGTGGTCGAGGCAGATCTCGAGATCGCCGGCGGTGACCTCGTGCACGACGACGTCGTCGGCGCGGGAGACGAAGACGCGGCTGCCGGTGCCGGCGCGGGCCGCGGTGGCCTCGCCGGTGGAGAAGTCGACGGCACGGTGGTGGCCGTCGGATCCGCTGCCCGCCGGTCTGCGCAGCCGTATCCGGAAGGCCGGGTGGAAGGGCTGCACCCACTGCAACGGCCGGCCGTCGGTGAAGCCGTCGGCCGCGGTCAGGTCGCCGGCGAGCAACCGGTCCTGGACGGTCCGGAGTTCGGCGGCGAGCCGCGGCGGCCGGGCGTGCTCGGCGCCGTTGGGCCGCACCAGGGTGTGGTGGGTGACGACGACCCGCTCGTCGTCGGGGTCACCGGACACGAGGACGCCGTGGTGGCCGTTGCCGCTCAGGAAGGCGTCCTCCCAGCGGGCGGCCGGAGCCGGTTCCCAGGTGCCGTGGACCGGGGTGTGGCTCATGACCGCGGCACCGCCACGCGGAGGGTGGCGGCGTGGGCGGGCTGGGCCGGGAAGGGGGCACAGGTGCGTCCGCCGTCCTCGGAGAAGGCGCCGTTGCCGTGGCCGCCCCGCCCGGGCCGCACGACGTGCGCCGGTCTCGCCGCGGCCTGCGCGGAGCGCAGGAACGCGCCGTCGCCGGCCCAGGGCCGGGCGTACGTGCCGAGGGCGAGGTACAGCCGGTCCGGGTGGGCGGGATCGACGGCCAGGGCCTCCACCCCGAGGAGGTTACGGTCGTCCCAGCCGAGGTGGTCGGTGAGCGGGGTCCAGCGAGCGGTCTCCCGGTCCCACCGGTAGGCGCCGCCGACGTCCGTGCGGGCGTGGGCGAGGCCGGGGACGGCGGGGTGGAAGAGGATGCCGGTGACGAATCCGGTGCCGCCGATCACCGCCGTGCGCCAGCGGTACGCCCGGTGCCGGGCCTCGGCCGCGTGTCCCTGCGTGGGCAGGCCGGCGAGCGCGGCGGCCGCGGCGGTTCCGGCGAGTACGGTTCTGCGGCTCGGGTCGGGCATGGGTACCTCACTGGACGGTGGCGGGTGGGACCCGTGGGCCGGGTGGGGGTCCGGGGCGCGTACGGGGCGGAGGCGGGGCGGTTCGTCGGGTGACGGAGCCGTGGTGCCGGGAGGGCGCGGGCAGCGTAGGCGAGGGGGACCGCGGGGCTCCGGGGACGCAGGAGCCGCGGGGGCAGGAGCCGCGGGGGCACAAAACGTCGGGGGTACGGGGGCGCGGAGCGGTGGGGTGCGGCTCGCGGGGGCCCGCGCGGCGCGCCCCCGGTCACCGGCGAGCCGTACCACCCGCCCTGCGGGGGACGCCGGTCAGCCCTTCACCGCCCCCGTCAGCATCCCCTTCCTGAAGTGCTTCTGGACGAACGGCGACAGCACGGCCACCGGCAGCAGGGCCATCACCATGACCGCCATCTGCACGGCCAGCCCGGACAGCTCGCCCGTCTTGATGGCCTGCCCCAGCCCCACGGGAGCCTCCTGCTTCTGCACGAGCTGGATCATGACGTTCTGGAGCGGCATCATGTCCTGGTCGTTGAGGTACAGCGAGGCGTTGAACCAGGCGCTCCAGTACCCGACCGCGTAGAACAGTGTGATCACCGCGAGGACCGCCCGGGAGAGCGGCATCACGATCTGGAACAGGACGCGGATGTCCCCCGCCCCGTCGATGCGCGCGCTGTCGGTCAGTTCCGGTGAGATGCCCATGAAGAAACCGCGCAGGACGAGGATGTTGAAGACGCTGATCGCGCTGGGCAGGATCAGCGCGAGGTAGGTGTCGGTCAGCCCGAGGGACTGCACCAGCAGGTACGTCGGGATGAGCCCGGCGCTGAAGAACATGGTGGCCATGAGCACCATCAGGATCCACCGGTGCCCCAGCGACCCGCTGCGCGAGAGGCCGTAGGCGCACAGGACGGACACGGTCATCGAGAAGGCCGTGCCGGCCAGCGTGACGAGGACGCTGACGAGCGCGGCCCGGGTGACCTGGCCGCCGCTGAGCAGTTCCCGGTAGGCGACGAGGGTGATGCCCTTGGGGATCATGACCAGGCCGCCGGCCTCGTCGATGGTCCGCCGCGAGGACAGGCTGGTGACGAGGACGATCCACAGCGGGAAGAGGACGCCCAGGCAGGCGAAGCTGAGTACGAGGCTCTTGGCCGCGAGGCCCGCCCGGCCCGGCTCCTCCTCCCACACCGGGCGGGGCGGGGCGGCCCACCGGCGCGGCCTGTCCATCACCGGGTCCGCCGCCGGGTCCGCCGGTCGGCCCAGGCTGGTTGTCACTTCTGGTACACCCCCTGCTCGCCCATGAGATGGGCCACCTTGTTGGCGGCGAGGACCAGGCCGATGCTGACCACGCCCTTGACGAGACCGGCGGCGGCCGCGTAGCCGAAGTCCTGGTTGCGGACGCCGTTCCACCACACGAAGGTGTCCAGGACCTCCGAGGCTCCCGGTCCGACGGCGTCGCGCTGGAGCAGGATCTGTTCGAAGCCGACGGTCAGCGCGTCACCCACGCGCAGCACCAGCAGCAGCGCGATCACCGGGCGCAGCGCGGGCAGCGTGACGTGCCACATGCGGCGCCAACGGCCGGCGCCGTCCATCGCGGCGGCCTCGTACAGGTCGGGGCTGACGGAGGCCAGCGCGGCGAGGAAGACGATGATCCCCCAGCCGGCGTCCTTCCACACGCTCTGCGCGGTGACGAGGAACTTGAAGGTGTCGGGGTCGGTCATGACCTGGAGGCCGTCGTAGCCGTGCTGCCGCATCAGCTGGGAGAACAGTCCCGCGCCGCCCAGGAGTTGCTGGAACACCGCGATGACCAGCACCCAGGAGAAGAAGTGCGGCAGGTAGAGGACGGCCTGTGCGACGGCCCGGACCCGGGGCCTGACGACGCTGTTGATGAGCAGCGCGAGGAGGATCGGGATCGGGAAGTAGAGGACCAGCTGGAGGACGAACAGCACCAGCGTGTTCGACATCGCGTTCCAGAACGCGGAGTCCTGGAAGATCTGCTGGAAGTTGGCCAGGCCGACCCAGGGACTGTGCAGGATGGAGACGGCGCCGTTGTCGCTGATGTACGGGTCGTAGTCCTCGAAGGCGACGATGTTGCCGAGGATCGGCAGGTAGTTGAAGAGCAGGAGCAGGACGACGGCCGGGAGCGTCATGAGGAGCAGGACGCGGTCGCGTGCGAACCTCAGGCGCAGGCCGGGCCCCGCCGCGCGCCGTCCGTCGCGGGAACCTGTGGTGCCGCCGGGCGCCGCCGGGGTGGCCGCCGTCGTGTCGGCCTCGGCCCTGCTCCGAGGCACCGTGCTGTGGGACACGGACTTCTCCTTGCCTCGTGCCTCGGGTCAGCCGGCCGCCGGGCCGTTCTCGTCGAGGATCTTCTTGTACCAGTCGCGCAGCTTGTCGCCGCCCCTGCTGCGCCAGTCGGAGACGGCCTGCTGCATGTCGCCGATCTTCTTGCGGCCGCGCACGATGTCGTCCTCCAGCTGCTCGAAGTCGTTGCCGAGGTCGGTGTAGCGGCTGGGCTCGGTGATCTGCATGCCGTAGAAGGAGGACTTGGTGGTGAAGGCACCCATCCGCTGCTGCCACTCGACCTGGCCCTTGGCGACCTCGGGGAAGTCGGGGTGGGCGATGGTCGGGGCGGGGCTGGCGATCATGACATAGGCGTTGAGTACGTCGATGTTGCCCTGGTCGGTCTTGGTGGGGACGCCCTTCTTGACGGTGTAGTGGGTGCCCTCGACGCCGTAGTTGGTGAGCATGTACTCCTTGGTGCCGTACGGCGCGGCGGTGGCGTCGGCGACGGCGAGCACGTCCCGGATCACCGATTCGGAGGCCTTCTTGTTGACGAAGGCGAAGATTCCGGCGGGCTGTTCGGCGTAGAGCCGGGGGTCACCGCCGTCGTGGCCGAAGACGTCCATGCCCCAGACCTTGAACCCGGGCTTGTGGGTGGCCTGTTCGGCGGTACGGCTCCACCACTGCGAGATGTTGTTGGCGTAGATGAGGAACTCGCCGGCCGCGAACTTGGGGCCCGGGTCGGTGGCCTGGCTCTTGCCGAGCTCGGCGTCGGGGTGCACGACGCCTGCGGCGAAGAGTTTCCGGGTCCACTCCAGCGCCTCGAGGTACTCGTCGGTCTCGATGCGGTTGACGAGCTTGCCGCCGGTCAGGTTCCAGCCGAGCGGCTTCTCGCTGCCGGAGAGCACGCCGAACATCTGGAAGGCGGTCCACTTCATGTCGAGGCACGCCCAACGCTTGGCCTTGGCGTTGGTGATGTCCTTGGCGAGGGCCATGAACTCGTCCGCCGAGCGCGGTACCCGGTAGCCCTCCTTGTCGAAGACGTCCTTGCGGTACAGGGGCACGATGCCGGTGACGTACGGGGCGGGCTGGGGCAGGCCGCGCAGCTTGCCGCCGAAGATGGAGCGCTGCCAGGCGTCCGTCGGGATCGCGGCCAGGTTCGGGTAGTCCTTGACGGCGTCGCCGGAGAGGTAGGGGCCGAGGTCGGCGAACTTGGAGATGACGGCGCCGGGGATCTTGCCGTTCATGTTCCAGCCGGGGATGACCACCACGTCGGGCACCTGGCTGGAGGCGAGGACCGCGCCGAGCTTCTGCTCGTAGGTGTTGCCGTCCTGGTTCTGCCACCGGACGTCTACGCCGGCGAGGTCGTTCATCGCCCGGTAGTAGGCGTTGTCCTGCTCGGGCGGTGAGCCCCAGAACGGCGACATGACGGTGACCTTGTTGCCCTTGCCGAGCTTCCTGGGCACGGACGTCTTCAGGGCAGCGAGGTCGAGCTTGCGGGTGAACCCGGCGGCCGAGCCGTTCTTGGCCGGGATGTCCGGCGTCACCACGTTCCCGGCCACGTACGCCGGGAGCAGTTTCCTGGCGTTCTTGCCGGCCGAGGTGCCCCCTCGGGCCCCGCTGTCCGCGCTTCCGCAGGCGGTGAGCAGCGGCATCCCCCCGGCCACCGCGGCGGCGGCGACCGCGGTGGAGGCGAGGAAGCCTCTCCTGCTGGGAGCGGAGGAGGCGGCGTTCGGCGTCATTGCGTCAACCCTTCGTGGCGCACCAGGACACCCGGCGGTGGCCGTCGGCTGTGGTGTCTCGAGTGGAACTGGCTGAGCGGAAGCGTTCTTCGGCGGGCACGGCAGTCGAAGCGCTTCGATGTTGCTGCGAGGTTAAGTGAACGCCTGGAGGCGCACAAGAGTCGTCGCCAAGATTCCTGCGATCTCCGTCTACACAGTGCGATGTTGGTCGCGCAGGGGGCACCATGGAGAAGTCGGCGATGTTTCGCCCATGCACCTTGACACCAGACCCTGCGAGACTGAGCATCGAAGCGCTTCGAAAGCCCGTGCCGCTCCATTCGCAAGGGGAACCGTTCGTGACCGTCGACTCGCCGTCCACCCCGCCCTTCCGCGATCCGCGTCTGCCGTTCGCGAAGCGCGTCGAGGACCTGCTGGCCCGGCTCACCCGTGCGGAGAAGATCTCCTTCCTGCACCAGTTCCCGCCGGCCGTGGAGCGTCTGGGCATCGCCCCCTGGCGGACCGGCCAGGAGGCACTGCACGGCGTGGCCTGGATGGGCCCGGCGACGGTGTTCCCGCAGGCCGTCGGGCTCGGCGCGACCTGGAACCCGGACCTCGTACGGCGGGTCGGCGAGGCGGTGTCCCGGGAGATCCGGGCGATGCGCGCCCGCGACGAGCGGGTCGGCCTGAACGTGTGGGCCCCGACCGTCAACCTGCTGCGCCACCCGCTGTGGGGCCGCAACGAGGAGGGCTACGCGGAGGACCCGCAGCTGACCTCGGCCATCGCCACGGCATACACCCGCGGCCTGCGCGGCGACCACCCCTTGTACTGGCGCACCGCGCCGGTGCTGAAGCACTGGCTGGCACACAACAACGAGCAGGACCGGGACACCTCGTCGTCCTCCGTGCGTCCCCGCGTGCTGCACGAGTACGACCTGCGCGCCTTCCGTGACACGGTCGGGGCGGGCGCGGTGGCCGGGGTGATGCCGGCCTACAACCTGGTCAACGGCCGCCCCAACCACGTCTCCCCGTACCTGCGCGAGCACCTGCGCACCTGGACCGACGAGGAGCTGCTGGTCTGCTCGGACGCGGGCGCGCCCTCCAACCTGGTGGACTCCGAGCACTACTTCGACACCCACGAGGAGGCCACCGCGGCGGCCCTGCTGGCCGGCGTGGACAGCTTCACCGACCACGGCACGGACGGCACGCTGATCACCGCGCGGATCGAAGGGGCCCTCGCGCAGGGCCTGCTGACGGAGGCGGACATCGACACCGCAGTGCGCCGCCAGCTCTCCGTCCGGTTCCGGCTCGGCGAGTTCGACCCGCTCCTCGACCCGCACGCGGGCACCGGCGCGTTCGACACCCAGGCGCACCGGGCGCTCGCGCAGGAGGCCGCCGAGCAGGCGGTCGTGCTGCTGAAGAACGACACCGGCCTGCTGCCGCTCGCCCCGGACACCCGGCTCGCGGTCGTCGGCCTGCTCGCCGACGAGTGCAAGCTGGACTGGTACAGCGGCAGCCTCCTGCACCGCTCCACCCCGCTGGAGGGCCTGTACGAGCGGTTCGGCGCGCAGCGGGTGCGGTTCGCGGAGGGCGTGGACCGGATCCGGCTGCGGACGGCGGACGGCGCGTTCCTCGCCGTGCCCGTGGCGGACGCCCCCGACGAGGCGCGCGGCGCCGAGGGAGCCCTGGACCCCGCGCTGCTGTCCGGGCGCACCGACCTGCCGCCGCTGACCACCGACGCCACCGGCACCGAGTTCGCACTGGCCGACTGGGGCGAGGGCGTGGTGACCCTGCGCGCCCCCGACGGCCGCTACCTCTCGGTCGCCGAGGACGGCTGCGTCCGGGCCTCCGCCGACCAGCCCGGCGGCTGGGTCGTCCAGGAGACGTTCCGTCTGGAACCGCACGCCGGCGGTCACCTCCTCAAGCACCTGGGCACGGGTCGTCATCTCCGTGTCGCCGCCGACGGCGTGCGGGTTGCCGACACGGGTGAGGTCTTTCAGGTGGTCACGGTCGAACGGGGCGAGGACGCGGTGGCGCGGGTGGCGGGCGAGGCCGACGCCGTCGTGGTGGTGGCGGGCAACGATCCGCACATCAACGGCCGCGAGACCGAGGACCGTACGACGCTGCTGCTGCCGGAGCACCAGCAGCGGCTGCTGCGCGCGGCCCGGGCGGCCAACCCGCGTACCGTGCTGGTGCTCGTGTCGGCGTACCCGTACGCGGTGGACGCGGCCTCACTGCCGGCCGTTCTGTGGACGGCGCACGGCGGCCAGGCGGCGGGCACGGCGCTGGCCCGGGTACTGGCCGGCGACGTCTCCCCGGCCGGCCGCCTCCCCCAGACCTGGTACGCCGACGACGCCGACCTGCCCGGCCTCCTCGACTACGACGTGATCGGCGGCCGGCAGACCTACCTCTACTTCGACGGCAGCCCGCTCTTCCCCTTCGGCCACGGTCTGTCGTACGCGTCGTTCGCGTACGACGGCCTGACGGCCCGCGTGCGGGCGGGCTCGGTCCTCGTGAGCTGCACGGTCGGCAACACCGGCGACCGGCCGGCGGACGAGGTGGTCCAGCTCTACGGCCGGGCCGTGGACCCGTCGGTGCCCCGCCCGCGCCGCGAACTGCTGGCCCACCGCCGGCTTGCGCTCGCCCCCGGCGAGACGACCGAGGTCACCTTCGAAGTCCCGCTGTCGGCACTGGAGTTCTGGGACGTGGCCCACGGCGTCCGGCGGCTGGAGGACGGTCCCTACGAGCTGCTGGTGGGGGCGTCCAGCGAGGACGTACGGCTGCGCGCGACCCTCTGCCCCGGCGGCCGGCCCGCCCCTCCGCGGCCGGTGCTGGAGCGGGGCCTTCCGGCCGCCGACTTCGACGAGCAGTCCGGTGCCGCGATCGTGGACCGGACGAGGACGGCGGGCGACGCGGTGACCCCGGCCCCCGGACAGAGCGCCGAACTCCACTACCGCGCCTGCGACTTCGGCGCGGGGGTGACCGAGGTGACCGCAGAGCTGGCGGGCGAGGGCACCCTGGAACTGTCCCTGGACGGCGGCCCGGTGCTGGCCGCCGTCACCCTGGACACCCCCACGGCCGGCCCGTACGCCTACACCACCCGTACCGCCGGGCTCGTCGCCGCGGGCGTCCACGACGTCCGCCTCGCGCTGCGCGGCCCCCTGCGGCTCGCGCACGTCGGTTTCACCGGCTGAGGGGGGCGGGCGAGCGGCGGACACGCGAACGGCCGCAGCCCCCGCACAGTGGGCTGCGGCCGTCCTGTTCCGACCTGTCAGTGGCAGGTCAGAGCGCGAGACCGGTGAGAACCAGCACGCGCTCGTAGGTGTAGTCCTCCATCGCGAACCGGACGCCCTCGCGGCCCACACCGGACTGCTTGGCGCCGCCGTACGGCATCTGGTCGGCACGGTAGGACGGGACGTCGCCGATCACCACACCGCCTACCTCGAGGGCGCGGTGGGCACGGAAGGCGACCTGGAGGTCGTGGGTGAACACACCCGCCTGAAGGCCGTACTTGGAGTCGTTGACCGCGGCGAACGCCTCGGCCTCGCCGTCCACCTTCCGCACGGTGAGGACGGGCCCGAAGACCTCCTCGCAGGCGATCGTGGTGTCGGCCGGTACGTCGGTGAGGACGGTCGGCGCGTAGGAGGCGCCGTCGCGCTTGCCGCCGGTGAGGAGCTGCGCCCCCGCCGAGACGGCCTCGTCCACCCACGACTCCACGCGCTTGGCGGCGTCCTCGCTGACCAGCGGGCCGACGTCCGTCGTGTCGTCGGTGGGGTCACCGGTGACCTGCGCCTCGACGGCGGCGACGATGCGCGGCAGCAGCCGGTCGTACACGGACGCGTCGGCGATCACCCGCTGCACCGAGATGCAGGACTGGCCGCCCTGGTAGTTGGAGAAGGTCGCGATGCGCGTCGCGGCCCAGTCCAGGTCGGCGTCGGAGGCGTAGTCGCCGAGGACGACCGCCGCTCCGTTGCCGCCCAGCTCCAGCGTGCAGTGCTTGCGCGGCACCGAGTCCATGATCGCGTAGCCGACCTTCTCGGAACCGGTGAAGGAGATCACCGGCAGGCGCTCGTCCTGGACGAGGGCGGGCATGCGGTCGTTGGCGACCGGGAGGATCGACCAGGAACCGGCGGGCAGGTCGGTCTCGGCCAGCAGGTCACCCAGGATCAGCCCGGACAGGGGCGTGGCCGGGGCCGGCTTCAGGATGATCGGCGCGCCGGCGGCGATCGCCGGGGCGACCTTGTGAGCGCACAGGTTCAGCGGGAAGTTGAACGGCGCGATGCCGAGCACGACACCCTTCGGGAAGCGGCGGGTGAGCGCCAGCCGGCCCTGGCCGCCGGCGTCGGTGTCGAGCCGCTGGGCCTCGCCGCCGTTGAACCGGCGGGCCTCCTCGGCGGCGAACCGGAAGACGGAGACCGCGCGGCCGACCTCACCCCGGGCCCACTTGATCGGCTTGCCGTTCTCGGCGGAGATCAGCCGGGCGATCTCCTCGGTGCGCTCGGCCAGCCGCCTGCTGACGTGGTCGAGCGCGGCGGCGCGCACGTGCGCCGGGGTGGCGGCGAACTCGTCCCGCACGGCGTACGCGGCGGCCACGGCCTCCTCGACCTGGGCGTCGGTCGGCACGCCGACCTTCCCCACGAGCCGGCCGTCCCACGGCGAGGTGACGTCGAAGGTGTCCTCGCCGGTGACCTGGCGGCCGGCGAGCCAGAAGGCATGGGTGGAAGTCATGTACGAGTCCCGGCCCTTCCGCGTTGGGGGTGTACTTGGCTTGCGTGCTCCACGGTAGGACGGCGCCGCCGAAGGGTCGCTTGTCCGTGCCGTACCACTCGGGGCGGGGGGTGCGCCGGTTTGGCGGGGTGGACCGCGCCCGGTGGGCCGGCGATGCCCGCGGAGACGCTCTCCCCCGGAGCGATCACTCGGTCGACGTCGCCTTCAGGGCCAGCCACAGCTCCATGCGTACGTCCGGGTCGTCCAGGCTGCGCCCCAGGATCTCCTCGACCCGGCGCATCCGGTACCGCAGCGTGTGCCGGTGGACGCCGAGGTCGGCCGCGGCCGCGTCCCACTGCCCGTGCCGGGACAGCCACGCCCGCAGCGAGGCCACCAGATCGCCCCGGCCCGTCGCGTCGTGGTCGTGCAACGCCCGCAGCAGCCCGTCGGCGAACGCCTTCACCGCGTCGTCGGCCAGCAGCGGCAGCACGGAGCCCGCGGCCAGCTGCTCGTGCTCCACGAACACCCGCCCCCGCCGCCGCGCCACCGACAGCGCCTGCCCGGCCTGCTTGTACGCCGCTGCCGCCGCGGTCGGCCCGGCGGGCGCCGACAGGCCGACGACCAGGTCGTTGTCGTCCGCACGACCCTGCTCGGGCACGGTTCGCGCGCTCTCGCGCGCCGCCGCGTACGTGGCACACGCGGCCACCGCCGTACCCTCGTCGGCGGCCAGCACCACCAGCCGCTCCCCCTCGGGCACCACCAGCACGGCCTCCCCGGAACGCGCCGCGGCGGACTCCACGGCCTCCGCGAGCTCACCCAGCGACTCGCCCGCCGTGCCGGCCGGGGACTCGGCCACGATCATCCGGAACGGCGCGTCGAGCAGCCCGCCGTACAGGTCCCCGGCGACGGCCCGGGCGTGATCGGGCTCGCCGGCGAGCAGCATGCGCAGCACCGCCGTACCGATCCGCTGCTCGGCCGCGTGCAGGGAGCGGGAGCGTTCGGTGGTGAGGGTGAGCAGGGCGATGGCCGAGTGCACGGCGTACCGCTCGGCGGTGCCGAGGGGCGCGGCCGTGCCGACGGCGAGCGCGGCCCGCGGGCGGCGGCCGGTGCCGAGGCTGTGCAGTTCCACCCGGTCCTCGTGGTCCGGGCCACCGACGACGGAGGACGCGGGGGCGGGCCGCTCCCGCAGCCGTTCGACCTCGGCGGTGATCCGGGCGGCCCGCCGGCCGGCCCAGTCCGGGGCGGCGGCGACGACGGCACCCGAGGCGTCGTACAGCGCGGCCCAGCCGTCGACCTGCGTGGCGAGCACGCCGAGCACGCCCTCGGGGCCGGAGTTCAGCGCCTGCCGGGTCAACTCGCGCTGGGCGGCGAAGCCTGCCGTGACCGCGCGGTACTGGTCGGCGGCGATCGCCGCGGACACCGCCTTGCTGATGGCGAGGAAAGGGGTGCGGCGGGGCACCTCCAGCAGCGGCAGCCCCTCCTGCGCGCAGGCGTCGACGAGCGGTTCGGGCACCTGCTCGTAGTTGACGCCCACGGCGAACCCCAGGCCGACCACGCCCGCGCCGGACAGCCGCCGCACATAGCGCCGCATGGCCTCCGGGTTCTCGGCGTCCAGTTTCAGCGCGGTGATCAGCAACAGCTCGCCGCCCTCCATGTAGGGCACGGGGTCGGCCAGCTCGCTGACGTGCGCCCAGCGGACGGGCACGTCAAGACGGTCCTCGCCCGCGCGCACGGTCAGCTTGAGCGCGGAGTGGTGGACGAGCGAGGCGAGAGTCGGGGGCATGGCGCCTTCACGGTGAGGGAGGGGTGATCTTTTGGCCACGGTGTATGAACGGCCTACGCCGATTCTGCCTCACCGTACGATCACCCGCTGGCCGTCACCCCCGCAGATCCACCAGCAACGGCGGCGCGTGCTCCCCCTGCACGGTGGTCAACGACAGCACCGCGTGCCCCGCCGGCACCGCATGAGCCAACTCGGAAGCCGACCACCGCTCCCGCTCCACCTGCCGAACGGTGACGGCCCGCGCCGTCGGCGCCTGACCCGTGATGACCCGGCGCAGCATGTGCACGGCCTTACCGGCCGGGGTCTCGGCGATGATCTGCCGGTCGGTGACGTCCCGGGTCTCGGTCCACTCCTTGCCCCACACCTCGGCGAAGTCCTGCCCGTCCCAGGGCGTGAGCCCGGACAGCGCCATCCGGCAGCCGGTGGCACCGAGCAGCGGGCCGCGCAGCGGCCGGGGTGCGTCGTCCAGCGTGCGCAGCGTGAGCACGGTCCCGGCGTTGACGCTGCGCAGCCGCTGGATGCCGCGCACGGCCTCCGGGGTGACGACGCCGGTGGCGTCGTCGAGCAGCAGGCAGGCGAAGAGGGAGCGGTCCTCGCGTACCGTCACGGCGGCCGTGAACTGGGCGAGCACCAGCCGGGCCAGGATCCGGGAGGCGTCGGCGTGGCCGCGCTGGGGCAGGTCGATGCGGACCCGGACCGGGTGGTCGAGGGCCCGCAGCGAGAACGGCCGGCTCTGCCCGGAGGTGTCGAAGAACGCGGCGAAGGCGGGCCGGTCGAGCAGCGCGATCCGGTCGGCGAGAACCGTGCCGACATCGCCCGGGTGGGCCATCTGCCGTTCACGCGCGTCCAGTTCCCGCAGCAGCGAGGAGTGCCCGGTATCGGTCAGCGCCTTGCGCAGCGCGGCCAGCGGGCCGGGCGCGCCGTCGAGGAGCTGCCGCAGTTCCGGCACCGAGGGGAAGCGGCCGTGCACGGCCCGGAAGGGGCCGAGCAGCTGGGCGAGGACGGTGGTGGAGCGGCGGGTGTCACTGCCCGGGTGCGGGTCGGCGAGGTCGCCGACGAGGGCCTCGGCGAGTATGGCGGCGGCCTCGTCGGGATCGGTGGTGCCCCCGTAGAGGTCGAGGTCGTAGGCCGATTCGGGGTGACCGACGCGTACGACGACGTCGTAGGCCTCGGCCGGGCCGAGTCCGGCGCCCGCCGCGCCGGCCACCACGACCGCCGCCCGGCCGGCGAGGGCGTGCAGACACAAGGACTCGGCGAGCGGCCGCACGACGGCGCCGGTCTTGCCGGATCCGGCCGGGCCGACGGCGAGCAGCGAGGTGCCGAGCAGGTCGGGGCCGAGGGCCAGGCCGGCGCCTCGGTACTGGTAGGGGTTGCGGGGGTCGTCGGCGGTGGTGCCGAGCCGGACCTGCCCGGTGAGCAGGTCGTGCCGGGCCTGCCGGACGGGCAGGTCCCGGTCGCCGGACGGGTGCGGGCAGGCGGCGGCGCCGTCCTTGAGCACGGCCCCGGTGAACGCGGCCAGGGCGTGCCGTCCGGACCGTACGCTCTGCCAGGCCCTGCTGATGCGCGCGTGGTCCACGTCCCGCATCAGCCCGGCCCGCGCCTCACCGGCCAGCCGCTCAGCAGCCTCGTACGCCCCGGCCTGCCGCAGCTGGGGCCATGCGGCGGGGTCGTGGTCGGGGGTGGGCGGCGAGTCGGCGGCGGGGGTGGTGTCGCGGTCGGCGTGTACGGCCACGCGTAGCACAGGAATGGCGGCCTGCAAGAAGGGGGTCAGGTATCGCCGCCAAAGTTCCCCCCAGTGCCCGATCTTTGCGAACACGGCGAAGATCGCGCCGAACACCAGCCACTCGTAAAGCCACGAAGCGATCCCGCCCACCCTTCCGCCCTCACCCTTGACCCAGGCGTCCGGTGCAAGTACGTACCAGGGCCACTGCCAGAAATCGCCCAAGTACCCGTTCCACAAGAGAGAACAGAGCAGCCAACCGCACAGGAATGCAATCACGGCTCCCCCCAGCAATTGCCGGGTCGGGGTCCGCTTGGGCTCCACCTCCGGTCGAGGTCTGTACTGCAACCGCCAGATTCCGGGTGCAGCCTGTGGCCGCGGAGCACGAAGCCACGCCAGGAAACCGGACCCGTCGGGCATCGGCGGCATCGAGGGCATGGCCGGCACCCCGTAGGCATCCGGCGGCCCCCCCGGATGCGGTACCGGTGTGGTGTGGGTGCCGCGTGTGTCGCGTGCGCCGTCGCTGTCCATCCGCCCTGCCCCCTGACCAGCCGTTCCGTCCGCCATCAGCGAGTCAATCTAACGCCCCTGCCTGGGGAGTTCACCGCTTACGTGGCCGTAAGGCGCTGTACCCGCCCGGGTGGGCTATGTCCACCGCGGACAACGGGTCCCGCCGACAACGCCCACATGGAGCATGCCCACCCCGCGGGAGCGGTCTTAGCCTGCGAGAAAAGAAGGTATGCGTCCGAAAACGCACCGCCCGGAACCGCCCGGGACCGCCCGGTACGCAAGATCATCAGGGAGCCCCCATGACCGCACTTCCGCAGGAGCGCCGCGTCGTCACCGCCATTCCCGGCCCGAAGTCGCAGGAGCTTCAGGCCCGCCGTACCGCCGCGGTCGCGCAGGGCGTGGGCTCCGTGCTGCCCGTGTTCACCACCCGCGCGGGCGGAGGCATCATCGAGGACGTCGACGGCAACCGGCTCATCGACTTCGGTTCCGGTATCGCGGTCACGAGCGTCGGCGCGTCCGCCGAGGCCGTCGTACGCCGGGCCTCGGCCCAGCTCGCCGACTTCACCCACACCTGTTTCATGGTCACCCCCTACGAGGGCTACGTGGAGGTCGCCGAGGCGCTGGCCGAGCTGACCCCGGGCGACCACGCCAAGAAGTCCGCGCTGTTCAACTCCGGCGCCGAGGCCGTCGAGAACGCCGTCAAGATCGCTCGCGCGTACACCAAGCGGCAGGCCGTGGTCGTGTTCGACCACGGTTACCACGGCCGGACCAACCTCACGATGGCGCTGACGGCGAAGAACATGCCGTACAAGCACGGCTTCGGGCCGTTCGCGCCCGAGGTGTACCGCGTGCCGGTGGCGTACGGCTACCGCTGGCCGACCGGCGCGGAGAACGCCGGCCCGGAGGCCGCCGCGCAGGCCATCGACCAGATCACCAAGCAGGTCGGCCCGGACAACGTCGCCGCGATCATCATCGAGCCGGTGCTCGGTGAGGGCGGCTTCATCGAGCCGGCCAAGGGCTTCCTGCCGGCGATCGTGAAGTTCGCCAACGACAACGGCATCGTGTTCGTCGCCGACGAGATCCAGTCCGGTTTCTGCCGTACCGGCCAGTGGTTCGCGTGCGAGGACGAGGGCATCGTCCCGGACCTGATCACCACCGCCAAGGGCATCGCCGGCGGTCTGCCGCTGGCCGCCGTCACCGGCCGCGCGGAGATCATGGACGCCGCGCACGCGGGCGGCCTCGGTGGTACGTACGGCGGTAACCCCGTCGCCTGCGCGGGTGCGCTCGGCGCCATCGAGACCATGCGCGAGCTGGACCTCAACGGCAAGGCCAAGCGCATCGAGGAGATCATGAAGGGTCGCCTCACCGCCATGGCGGAGAAGTTCGACGTCATCGGCGACGTCCGCGGCCGTGGCGCGATGATCGCCGTCGAGCTGGTCAAGGACCGCGCCACCAAGGAGCCGAACCCGGAGGCCACCGCCGCGCTGGCCAAGGCCTGCCACGCCGAGGGGCTGCTGGTCCTGACCTGCGGCACCTACGGCAACGTGCTGCGCTTCCTGCCCCCGCTCGTCATCGGCGAGGACCTGCTGAACGAGGGCCTCGACATCATCGAGCAGGCATTCGCGGGCGTCTGAGCCGCACATCCGAGCGACTGGTTCGCACCTCTGCAGGACACCTGCGGCAGGCCGTGTGAAGAAGGTGTGCGGGGTGGATGACGGGAGCCGATTCCGTCTGCCCAAGCGCCCCGGCCTGCCGTAGGTTTCCTCCAGATGAGAGATACACCCCGCCCACAGGGGACTGTGGGCGGCTCCGGGCCGAGGCCTCCCCAGCTTCGACCTGGTCGTGCCCTCGCGCACAGATCCGGCGCCTGACGGCTCCGGGATCTCCTCACCGATCGGACGGTCGCCGCCCCAAACCCCCCGGGGCGCGCGACGTTCCGGTCCGGGCGGCCGCCCCGGAACGACCCCCCCTTGTTCCGGGGCGGCCGGCCTCCTTCTCCGCGATGTCTGCCAAGCTGGTCGCCGTGTCGACCTCAGTCCGCCGCGCCCTGCTCGCCGGCGTCCCGGCCGTCGCGGCCGTCCTGTTCCTCCTGATCACCTGGCAGGTCGTGGCGCACGGCCCGCTGCTGGGACCGGACGCCCGGCTGAGCCGGGCCCTGGTGCGCCCGGACCGGTTCTCCGAGCTCCTCTCCGACCTCGGCAACGTCCAGGTCGCCGTCCCCGCGCTGGCCGCCGCCCTCGCTCACGCGGCCCGGCGGGGCCGTGCCACCGGCGTGGACCGGTGGTGGCTGCCGCCGCTCGCCGCGGCCGTGCTGATGGCGCTGGTGCCGGCGGTCGTCGTGCCGCTCAAGGACTTCGCCGGCCGGCCGGGGACCCCTGTGGTGCCCCCGGCGACCGGCTACTTCCCGTCGGGTCACACGGTGACGGCGGTGGTCGCGTACGGTTCCGCGACCCTGCTCCTGCTGCCCGGGCTGCGTTCGCCCGCCGCCCGCCGCCTGCTGGTGGCCGGCTGTGCTGCGCTCGTCCTCGGGGTCTCGTACGGCCTGGTCCGCCGGGGCTGGCACTGGCCGCTGGACGTGGTGGCCGGCTGGTGCCTGGGCACGGTGCTGCTGACCGCCCCCGTCCTGGCGGTCAGCCGAAGTAGGAGTCGAAGTTCTTCTGGAACTCCCAGTTCCCGTAGCGGTCCCAGTTCACCGACCACGTCATCAGACCGCGCAGGGCGGGCCAGGTCCCGTGGGGCGCGTACGAGCCGCAGTTCGTCTTCTTCGTGAGGCAGTCCAGGGCCTTGGTGACCTCGGACGGGGAGACGTAGCCGTTGCCCGCGTTCGTCGACGCCGGCATGCCGATGGCGACCTGGTCGGGGCGCAGCGGCGGGAAGACGTTGCCGGTGTCGCCGGCGACCGGGAAGCCGGTGAGGAGCATGTCGGTCATGGCGATGTGGAAGTCGGCGCCGCCCATGGAGTGGTACTGGTTGTCCAGGCCCATGATCGGGCCCGAGTTGTAGTCCTGGACGTGGAGCAGGGTCAGGTCGTCGCGCAGGGCGTGGATCACCGGGAGGTAGGCGCCGCAGCGCGGGTCCTGGCCGCCCCACTTGCCGCTGCCGTAGTACTGGTAGCCGTTCTGCACGAAGAAGGTCTCGGGGGCCATGGTCAGGACGAACTTGGCGCCGTACTTGGCCTTGAGGGTCTTCAGTGCCGAGATCAGGTTGACGATCACGGGGGTGGTCGGGTTCCGGAAGTCGGTGTCGCCGGTGTTCAGGGACAGCGAATGGCCCTCGAAGTCGACGTCGAGTCCGTCCAGGCCGTAGGTGTCGATGATCTTCGAGACGGAGGAGACGAAGGTGTCGCGGGCGGCCGTCGTGGTCAGCTGGACCTGGCCGTTCTGGCCGCCGATCGAGATCAGCACCTTCTTGCCGGCCGCCTGCTTGGCCCTGACAGCGGCCTTGAAGTCGGCGTCGCTCTCCACGTTCGGGCACTCGGTGACCGGGCAGCGGTCGAAGCGGATGTCGCCGGAGGTGGCCGAGGTGGGCTCACCGAAGGAGAGGTCGATGACGTCCCAGCTGTCGGGGACGTCCGCGAGGCGGGTGTAGCCGGCGCCGTTGGCGAAGCTGGCGTGGAGGTAGCCGACGAGGGCGTGGGCGGGCAGGTCGGCCGGGCCGCCGCCGGTGCCCGCGCCGGTCGTGGCGGTCACGGCCGTGGACTTCGCGGACTCGCCGGCGTCGTTGACCGCGGCGACCTGGAAGCTGTAGGCGGTGGAGGCCGCGAGTCCGGAGACGGTCGCCGACGTGCCGGTCACGGTCTGGACCCGGGCGCCGTCACGGTAGACGGCGTAGCCGGTGGCGCCGGTCACGGCCGACCAGGACAGGCCGACGGAGGACTGGGTCACGGAGGTGGTCCGCAGGCCGGCGGGCGCGGCGGGCGGCTGCCCGGTGCCGCTGCCGCCGGGGCCGACGAGGGTGATGTCGTCGGCGTTGTAGGCACCGGTGCCGTACCAGCCGTGGGTGCTGATCGTCACCTTGGTGGTCGTGGGCCCGGTACGGAAGGTGGTGCTCAGCTTCTGCCAGTCGGGGGCGGACTGGGTCCAGGTGGAGACGTCGGTGGTGCCGGTGCCGGCCGCGCCGAGGTAGACGTAGGAGCCGCGGACGTAGGCGGACAGGGTGTACTGCGCGTCGGGCTGGACGGCCACGGTCTGGCCGCACTGGGCGTTGTCGCCGCCCGCGGGGGTCGCCTGGAGGGCGGCCTTCCCGCTGTGCACGGGCGAGTCGACGGTCGTGCCGGCCGTGCAGGTCCAGCCGGTCAGGCCGGACTCGAAGCCGCCGTTGACGGCGATGTCCACGTCGGCCCCGTCGGCCACGTCGGCCGCGTCGGCGGCCGAGGAGAGCGCGGTGATGCCGGGCACGGCCAGCAGTGCGGTCGTGAGCACGGTGAGGACGGTGCCGGGACGTCTGGGGCGATCCACAAGGGATCCCGGGGTCAGGGGAGTTGACGGGGCCGAGCGGACACAACTTGGTCCAGACCAATCCTGTTGTCAAGGTGTCCGGGAGTCACCCGTCCGCGTTCCTCCGGCGCGCCGGCCCCGCCACCGCCTCGTGCATCGCCATCTCCAGCAGCGCCGGGTCGGTCAGCGTGCCCGAGCCGTCCGGCGGCACCAGCCAGCGCACCCCCCGGGTCGCCCGCCCCGGATACGGCACGACGATCCAGGTGCCGGACCCGGCGGTACGGATGCCGGTGCCGAGCCAGCGTGCCGCGGTGCCCGGCGGCACGAGGAACCCGACCCGCCTGTCGCCGGAGTCGGTGAGCACCGGCCCGGGCCGGTCGAGCATGCGGGTGAGCACGTCCAGGGTCGGACAGCCGAGGTCGCCCGGCAGGATGAGGACGTCCCATGCCCTGCCCGCGGGCAGCAGGGCGACCCCGAGCGGGTTGCGCTCCCACTCCCGGCGGCAGACTCCGGGGTCGGGTGCGACGGATGCCAGCCATTCGACCGCCGTCTTCTGCCCGGTCATCGAAGAACCTCCCTCTCTCGTCCGACGCGGTCGCGTCACGGGGAGAGAGGGAGGTCCGGGCGGAGCATTACGCGGGTTCGGCGTCCTTCTCGCGTGGTCCGGGAAACCGGACGGCCATCAGGGCCACCTCGGCCCGGCCGCGGTCAGCTGTCGAAGCCCAGACCGAGCCGGTCCATCGTCCGCAGCCACAGGTTCCGGCGGCCGCCGTGGGCGTCCGCCCGGGCCAGGGACCACTTGGTGAGGGCGATCCCGGTCCAGGCGAAGGGTTCCGGCGGGAACGGCAGCGGCTTCTTGCGGACCATCTCCAGCTCGGTCCGCTCGGTGCGCTCCCCGTCCAGCAGGTCCAGCATGACGTCCGCGCCGAAGCGGGTCGCGCCGACACCGAGGCCCGTGTAGCCGGCCGCGTAGGCCACGCGGCCCTGATGGGCGGTGCCGAAGAACGCCGAGAAGCGGGAGCAGGTGTCGATCGCGCCGCCCCAGGCGTGGGTGAAGCGGACGCCCTCCAACTGCGGGAAGCAGGTGAAGAAGTGGCCGGCGAGCTTGGCGTACGTCTCGGGCCGGTCGTCGTACTCGGCGCGGACCCGACCGCCGTACGGGTAGATCGCGTCGTAGCCGCCCCACAGGACGCGGTTGTCGGCGGACAGCCGGAAGTAGTGGAACTGGTTGGCGCTGTCCCCCAGCCCCTGCCGGTTCTTCCAGCCGATTTCCGCCAGCTGGTCGGGCGTGAGCGGTTCGGTCATCAGCGCGTAGTCGTAGACGGGGACGGTGTACGACCGCACGCGGCGCAGCAGGCTCGGGAAGATGTTCGTGCCGAGCGCCACCCTGCGGGCGCGGACCGCGCCATAGGGGGTGCGTACGGCCATGCCGCCGCCGTACTGCTTCAGCGTCAGCGCGGGCGTGTGTTCGTAGACCCGGACGCCGAGCCTGACGCACGCCTGCTTCAGGCCCCACGCCAGTTTCGCCGGGTGCAGCATGGCCACGCCCCTGCGGTCCCACAGGCCGGCCTCGAAGGTCGGCGAGTTCACCTGCTCGCGCACCGCGTCGGCGTCCAGGAACTCGATGCCGTCGGCGAGCCCCTTCTCCTCCAGTTCCCGGTGCCAGTCGCGCAGTTCCCAGGCCTGGTAGGTCTCGGTGGCGACGTCGATCTCGCCGGTGCGTTCGAAGTCGCAGTCGATGCCGTGCCGGGCGACGGCGGCCTCGATCTCGTCGAGGTTGCGCAGGCCCAGCTCCTGGAGCCGCTGTATCTCGCCGGGCCAGCGGGCGAGCCCGTTGGGCAGGCCGTGGGTGAGGGAGGCGGCGCAGAAGCCGCCGTTGCGGCCGGAGGCGGCCCAGCCCACCTCGCGGCCCTCCAGCAGCACCACGTCGCGCTGCGGGTCGCGCTCCTTGGCGTTGAGCGCGGTCCACAGTCCGCTGTAGCCGCCGCCGACGACCAGCAGGTCGCAGGTCTCGGTGCCGGTGAGGGCGGGTTCGGCGGGCGGCTTGCCGGGGTCCTCCAGCCAGTACGGCACCGGTCGTGCCTCGGAGAGTGAGGCGGTCCAGTTGTCTCTGCCACGGCTCATGGCGCTCGGGGCCATGATTTCAACTCCCTACGGGGGCTTATGCCTTGTGTTTGCTACGGCGACCGGTGACGACCATCGACGTCAGCACGAACAGCACGGCGACCAGGAACATGGCCGTGCCGATCACGTTGATCTGCACGGGTGTGCCGCGCTGCGCCGATCCCCACACGAACATGGGGAAGGTGACGGTCGAACCGGCGTTGAAGTTGGTGATGATGAAATCGTCGAAGGAGAGCGCGAAGGAGAGCAGCGCGCCCGCGGCGATCCCGGGTGCCGCGATGGGCAGGGTGACCCGCACGAAGGTCTGCCCGGGACCGGCGTACAGGTCCCGGGCGGCCTCCTCCAGACGCGGGTCCATCGACATCACGCGCGCCTTGACGGCGGTGACGACGAAGCTCAGGCAGAACATGATGTGCGCGATGAGGATCGTCCAGAAGCCCAGCTGCGCGCCCATGTTGAGGAACAGGGTGAGCAGCGAGGCGGCCATGACGACCTCGGGCATGGCCATCGGCAGGAAGATCAGCGAGTTGACGGCGCCGCGGGCGCGGAAGCGGTAGCGGACCAGCGCGAAGGAGATCATCGTGCCGAGGACGGTGGCGCCGACCGTCGCCCACACGGCGATCTGGAGGCTGAGGGACAGCGAGCCGCACATGCCGGCGACCCCGCACGGGTCCCGCCAGGCGTCCGTGGAGAACTGCTGCCACTCGTAGTTGAAGCGGCCCTTCGGCCGGTTGAAGGAGAACACCGTGACGATGACGTTCGGCAGCAGCAGATAGGCGAGCGTCAGCAGTCCCGCGATGACGACGAGACGGCGCTTGAGCCAGTTGACGAGGAGCATTTAGACCAGGTCCTCCGTCCCCGACCGGCGGATGTAGAGCGTGACCATGGCCAGGATCGCGGCCATGAGGATGAAGGAGAGCGCCGCCGCCGTCGGGTAGTCCAGGATGCGCAGGAACTGGGTCTGGATGACGTTGCCGATCATGCGGGTGTCGGTGGAGCCGAGGAGTTCGGCGTTGACGTAGTCGCCGGCCGCCGGGATGAACGTCAGCAGGGTCCCGGAGACCACGCCCGGCATCGACAGCGGGAAGGTCACCTTGCGGAAGGTGGTCCAGGGCTTGGCGTACAGATCGCCGGCCGCCTCGTGCAGCCGCCCGTCGATCCGCTCCAGCGAGCTGTACAGCGGCAGGATCATGAACGGCAGGAAGTTGTACGTCAGTCCGCAGACGACCGCCAG
This sequence comes from Streptomyces sp. Y20, assembly GCF_043195475.1. Lineage (NCBI taxonomy): Bacteria > Bacillati > Actinomycetota > Actinomycetes > Kitasatosporales > Streptomycetaceae > Streptomyces > Streptomyces sp. Y20. The sequence goes on along the minus strand of NZ_JBIDDP010000019.1, from coordinate 35,991 downwards.
CGGGGTGGCCAGCACCCGGTCGCCGGCCGTCCAGCCGAGCCAGTCGGTCAGGTCCAGGATGTGCAGCGAGTTGAGCGTGTGCACGACCGGGCCGTTGTCGGCGAGGATCGTCTTCCAGGCCAGGGTGCGGATCAGGAAGCTGGTGAAGAACGGCGCGATCACCAGGATCATGATCAGGTTCCGCCAGCGGCCCGCGCGGAAGGCGATCAGATAGGCGAGCGGGTAGCCGAGGAGCAGGCAGAGCGCGGTCGCGGCGGCGGCGTAGAGGACGGACCGCAGGAACTGCGGCCAGTACTCGGACAGGGCGTCCCAGTACGTCGCCAGGTGCCAGGTGACCTTGTAGCCCTGTTCCAGGGAGCCGGTCTGCACGGACGTGGAGGCCTGGTAGAGCATCGGCAGCGCGAAGAAGACGACCAGCCACAGCAGGCCGGGCAGCAGCAGCCAGTACGGCGTGAACCGGCCGCGTCTGCGCGGGGGCCTCTTCTGCGGCGCGGTCGGACTGAGCGGCGGGGGCGCCTCGGTGAGCGTCGACATCAGGCGGCGACCTCTTCCTCGGTGCCCGCGTCGATGTCCTGCGCCGCGTCGAGGCCGAAGGTGTGCGCCGGGCTCCAGTGCAGGACCACCTCGGCGCCGGGGACGAGCCGGCCGTCGCGCTCGACGTTCTGCACGTACACCGACAGCTCCTCGCAGACGGGACTGTCGATGACGTACTGCGTGGAGACACCGATGAAGCTCGCGTCGGCGATTCGGCCGGTGATGCGGTTGCGGCCCGCGGGGACGGAGCCGGCGTCGTCGGCGTGCGTGAGGGAGATCTTCTCCGGGCGGATGCCGACCAGCACCGTGCCGCCGGCCGTCGTCGGGGCCGAACACCGCGCCTCGGGCAGCACCAGCTTGCCGCCGCCCGCCGTGAGCACGAGGTCGTCGCCGCTGCGGGTGTCGACCTCGGCGCGGATGAGGTTGGAGGTGCCGAGGAAGTTCGCGACGAAGGTGGTCCGCGGGTTCTCGTACAGGTCGGCCGGCGAACCGAGCTGCTCGACCCGGCCGCCGTTCATCACGGCGACCGTGTCGGCCATGGTCATGGCCTCCTCCTGGTCGTGCGTGACATGGACGAAGGTGATGCCGACCTCGGTCTGGATCCGTTTCAGCTCCAGCTGCATCTGGCGGCGCAGCTTGAGGTCGAGGGCGCCGAGGGGCTCGTCGAGGAGAAGCACCTTCGGGTGGTTGATGAGGGCGCGGGCGACGGCCACGCGCTGCTGCTGGCCACCGGAGAGCTGATGCGGCTTCTTGCGCGCCTGCTCGCCCAGCTGGACCAGGTCCAGCATCTCCTCGACCTGCTTCTTCACGCTCTTCACACCGCGCCGGCGCAGGCCGAAGGCGACGTTCTCGAAGATGTCCAGGTGCGGGAAGAGGGCGTAGGACTGGAAGACCGTGTTCACGGGCCGCTTGTACGGCGGCAGGTGCGTGACGTCCTCCTCACCGAGGCGGACGGTGCCCGACGTGGGCTCCTCCAGGCCGGCGATCATGCGCAGGGTCGTGGTCTTGCCGCAGCCGGAGGCGCCGAGCAGGGCGAAGAAGGAGCCCTGGGGCACGGTCAGGTCCAGCGGGTGTACGGCGGTGAAGGAGCCGTAGGTCTTGGAGATACCGGAGAGGCGGACGTCGCCGCTGTTGTCTGGTGTCGTCTTCATCGTCGTCGTCACGCCCCTGTGAGCTTCGCGAACTTCTCTTCGTAGGCCGTCTCTTCCTTCTGGCTCAGGGAGCGGAAGGCATGGGACTTCGCCTGCATGGCCTTGTCGGGAACGATCAGCGGGTTGTCCGCCGCGTCTTTGTCGATCTTCGCAAGGTACGGCTTCACCCCGTCGACCGGCGTCACGTAGTTGATGTACGCGGCGAGTTCCGCGGCCTGCCGGGGCTCGTAGTAGAAGTCGATGAGCCGCTCGGCGTTCGTCTTGTGGCGCGCCCTGTTCGGTACGCACATGTTGTCGGTCGACGTCATGTAGCCGCTGTCCGGTACGACGAAGTCGACGTCCGGGCTGTCCGCCTTGAGCTGGACGACGTCGCCCGCCCAGGCCACGCAGGCCGCGAAGTCGCCCTTGGTGAGGTCGGACGTGTAGTCGTTGCCGGTGAAGCGGCGGATCTGGCCCTTGTCGACGGCCTTCTGGAGACGGGCGATGGCCGCGTCGAAGTCGTCGTCGGTGAAGTTCCCCGGGTCTTTGCCCATGTCGAGGAGGGTCATGCCGACGGAGTCGCGCATCTCCGACAGGAAGCCGACGCGCCCCTTGAGCCGGGGGTTGTCCAGCAGGTCGGAGATCGAGGTGACCTGGACGCCGTCGAGTGCCTTCTTGTTGTAGGCGATGACGGTGGAGATGCCCTGCCAGGGGTAGGAGTACGCCCGCCCCGGGTCCCAGTCCGGGTCGCGGAACTGGGCCGAGAGGTTGCTGTAGGCGTGCGGCAGGTTGGACGGGTCCAGTTTCTGGACCCAGCCGAGCCGGATGAGCCGGGCGGCCAGCCAGTCGGTCAGGACGATGATGTCGCGGCCGGTGTCCTGGCCTGCGGCGAGCTGCGGCTTGAGCTTGCCGAAGAACTCGTTGTTGTCGTTGATGTCCTCGCTGTACCTGACCGTGATCCCGGTCCGCCTGCGGAACGTGTCGAGCGTCGGGTGGCGCTTCCCCTTGTCGTCGACATCGATGTACTCGGTCCAGTTGGAGAAGTTCACCACCTTCTCCTTGGCCGAGTGGTCCTCGGCGGAGGTGCCGCCCTGGCTCTTGCCGGCCGCGGGGATCCCGCAGGCGCTCAGCGCCCCGAGGCCGCCGGCCGCGAGCGCACCGCCGGCGGACGCCCTCAGCAGCGACCGGCGGGTCAGGCCGGCCCTGCCGTTGCGGAGGCTGCGCCGCATGGCCGCGAGTTGCGGCGGGGTCAGGCGGTCGGGCTCGTACTGCTCCATGCGCGTGGTGCCCTTTCGGGAGGGATCGGCCTGGTCACTGGCCTGTCGTCGCTAGCGGTCCCCGAAAATCGTGCGGTGCCAGTCCTTCCGCGCCACCGCCGTGTTGTCGAACATTACGTGTTTGACCTGTGTGTACTCCTCGAACGAGTACGCCGACATGTCCTTGCCGAAGCCGGAGGCCTTGTAGCCGCCGTGCGGCATCTCGCTGATGATCGGGATGTGGTCGTTGATCCACACGCAGCCCGCCTTGATCTCGCGGGTGGCACGGTTGGCGCGGTAGACGTCGCGGCTCCACGCGGAGGCGGCGAGGCCGTACGGTGTGTCGTTGGCCAGCCGGATGCCCTCATCATCACCGTCGAACGGCAGTACGACCAGTACGGGACCGAAAATCTCCGACCGGACGACCTCGCTGTCCTGCGGGGCGCCGGCGATCAGGGTGGGCCGGTAGTAGGCGCCCTTCCCGAGGTCTCCCCCGGGGGCCTCGCCGCCGGTCACCACGCGCGCGTAGGCACGCGCCCGGTCCACGAAGCCGGCGACCCGGTCGCGCTGCGCGTGCGAGATCAGCGGCCCGAGGTCGGTACCGGGTGCGAACGGGTCCCCGAGCCGCACGGTCTCCATCAGCGCGGCCGTCCGCTCGACGAACGCCTCGTACAGCGGTCGCTGCACGTACGCGCGCGTGGCGGCCGTGCAGTCCTGGCCGGTGTTGATGAGCGCGCCGGCGACCGCGCCGTGGACCGCGGCCTCCAGGTCGGCGTCGTCGAAGACGACGAAGGGGGCCTTGCCGCCCAGTTCCAGATGCAGCCGCTTGACGGTCGCGGTGGCGACCTCGGCGACCCGCTTGCCGACACCGGTGGAGCCGGTGAAGGAGGTCATGGCCACGTCCGGATGGCCGACCAGGTGCTCCCCGGCCTCCCGCCCGGTCCCGGTGACGATGTTGACCACCCCGTCCGGGATGCCGGCGTCGGTGGCGGCCCGGGCGAACAGCAGCGAGGTCAACGGGGTCAGCTCGGCGGGCTTCAGCACGATCGTGTTGCCCGCGGCGATCGCCGGGAGGATCTTCCAGGCGGCCATCTGGAGCGGGTAGTTCCAGGGCGCGATCGACCCCACCACCCCGATGGGCTCGCGCCGGACGTACGAGGTGTGGTCGCCGGAGTACTCACCGGCGGACTGCCCCTGCAGATGCCGGGCGGCGCCCGCGAAGAACGCGGTGTTGTCGATGGTGCCCGGCACGTCGAACTCGCGGGTGAGCTTCAGCGGCTTGCCGCACTGCAGGGACTCGGCGCGGGCGAGCTCCTCGGCGCGGTCGGCGAGCACGGCCGCGAACCGGTGCAGGGCGTCCGAGCGCTCGCCCGGGGTCGCGGCGGCCCAGCCCGGGAAGGCCGCGCGTGCGGCCGCGACGGCCGCGTCGACGTCGTCGGCACCGGCCAGTTCGTACGTGTACACCCCCTCGCCGCTCGCGGGATCGACCACGGTGTGGGTGTGACCCGAGGTGCCCCTGGTCAGCCGGCCCGCGATGAACTGCGCGCCGTCCGCGAGGCGGTCCTGCGCGGCGAACCGTCCCTCTGCGGGGAATCGTTCCGGGGTGGCGGTGCCCGGGTTGTGCATGTCGCTCTCCTCCGCCGTTCGCCCCGTCCCGGTGGGCGGGTGGCGTAGCTCCAGCTCGATTTGAGTGCCGATCCTGACAGAGGGAGTGGTCGTCAACAAGTGATTCCGTTGTTGCCTTTTGGTTACGCGACGGAATCTGTCGACCAGGTGTCGAGTCGGGAGGGAAAAGGGCGGACGGAGTGTCAGTGGTGCCTGCCACACTCGCGTGCATGGGGAAGATCGACGGGCTGGAAGCCCTGATCAGGGAGGTCCGGGCCGGGTCCCGGATCAAGTACCTCCACTTCTGGGGGCACCGGCCGCGGGCAGACGGCCGGATCGGCGCGAGCTGTCTCAGCCAGTGGTGGCCGTCACCCTTCGTGGTGGACGGTGTGCCGTACGCGACGGCCGAGCACTGGATGATGGCCGGCAAGGCCCGGCTGTTCGGCGACGAGGAGGCGGAGCGGCGGGTGCTGGCCGCGAAGCATCCCGCCGAGGCGAAGAAGGCGGGCCGCCTGGTCCGGGGCTTCGACGGCGCGACCTGGGAGCGGGAGCGGTTCCGGATCGTGGTCGAGGGCAGCGTGCACAAGTTCGCGGCCGACGAGAACCTGCTCCAGTACCTGCTCGGCACCGGTGACCGGGTCCTGGTGGAGGCCAGTCCGGTCGACCCCGTGTGGGGCATCGGCCTGGCGGCGGACGACGACGCGGCCGGCGACCCGCAACGCTGGCAGGGCCAGAACCTGCTCGGCTTCGCACTGATGGAAGCGCGGGAGAGATTGGCGGGGGCGGGGGCCTGAGGGGGGCCGGCACCTGGGGGAGGCGGACCTGAGCGGGGCGAGAGGCTGAGCGGGGGCCGGCGTCCAGGCGGAGGCGAACCTGAGCGGGAGCGGGACCGAGTGGGGGTGGCCCGCCCGGGGCGCGAGCCTGAAGCGGGGGTGGGACCCGAACGGGGCGGGGGCACCCGCAGGGACGGGAACCCGAAAGAAAGCAGGCGCCGACGCAGGGGGGCGGGGAAAGGCCCGAGCCGCATGGGAAGGGCCGGGCGAAGGCCCGAGCCGCAACGGAGGCAGGCGCCGGAACCGGGGCGGGGACGCAGCGGAGGCTGGAACGGGGGCGGGAGCCAGACCGGAGGCAGGCGCCGGAACCGGGGCGGGGGCCGGACCGGCGGCAGGCGCCGGGACGCGGCGGGCCCCGAACCGGAAGTGGGTGCCCGAGCGGTGAGGTGGGCCGCGACGCGGGGACGGGAGCCCGACCGGAGGCAAGGCGCCGGAACGGGGAGCGGTTACGGGGGCCCGGAGCCGGAGGCCGGTTGTCCAGGCGGGGACGCGGCCCGAGCCGGGGCGGGAACCGGGGCGCGAGCCCGAGCCGGGTCGGGACGTCGTCCGGAGGTGGGGATCCTCAGGTGTACACCGCGACGGCGAAGGCGAGCAGGGCCGCCACCAGGACGATCCCCGCGGCCCCGCAGATGATGCCGGCCAGGGCCACGCCCGGGTTGGTCGCCTCGCCGCGGCGGACCTTGGACCTGCCCACCGCGCCGAAGATCACGGCCAGGACGCCGAGCACCAGTGCCACCGGCCACAGCAGGAAGCCGGCCGCCGCGATGATGCCCAGCACCAGCGAGGCCGTCCCCATGCCGTTGCTCGGAACCGGCTGCGTTCCGGGCCAGGCGTGGCCGGGAACGCCGCCGTACGGGGCGGGCGAGGAGCCCGGGTAGCCGTACGCCGGGGCCGTTCCCGGGTAGCCGTACGGCACCTGACCGGGGCCGCCGGGCGCGATGGGCGGCGGCACCGGGTCCGGCGCCCCCTGGCGTGCGATGGGAGGCACCGGCGGGGCGTAGGGGTTCGGCTGCGGGATGCCGGCCGACGGCGCGAACGGGTTCGGCTGCGGGGCCGGGGTCGCGGCGGAGGCCGGGGGCGCGTACGGGTTGCCCCGCGGGGCCGGAGTCGGCGGCGCGTACGGGTCCGCGTGCTGGACCGAGGGTGACGACGGCGGCGCGTACGGGTTGCCCTGCGTGGCCGGAGTCGGCGGCGCGTACGGGTCCGCGTGCTGGGCCGGGGTCGTGGGGGTGGAGCCGGCGGCCGGGCTCGCCCATGGCGCCGCGGCGGCGGGCGCGTCCGGGGCCGCTGGGAACGAGGTCAGCGTCCGCTGGTCGTGGACGGAACCGGGGCCGGAAACGGGGGCCGGGACCGCGTCCCGCACCGGTGCCTCCCGCGCGGCCCGGGCCGCGTCCTTGTCCAGGGAGACCCGGGGCGCCCCGGACCCGTGCCCGGCGGCCTGCTCCTCCGGCGTGGACTGCGGCACCTCGTCGGACATGGTGGAAGGACCCCTCTGCTGGACGTCCCGTCATGCTACGGGCAGGCCGGGACAGCACGGCCCGGGGCCTACGATGATCCGGCGTCACCGATCAGCCGATCACCGCGCCCGCACGACCGACGCCGTCCGGCGGGCGCCCGTCCCGGAGGACCCCTTGACCGACAGCTCCGTACCCGCCGCCGGCACCGCCGGCCGCGATCTGCGCGCCTTCATCGCCGGGCTGCCCAAGGCCGAGCTGCACGTGCACCACGTCGGCTCCGCCTCCCCCCGGATCGTCTCGGAACTGGCCGCCCGCCACCCCGACTCCAAGGTCCCCACCGACCCCGAGGCCCTGGCCGACTACTTCACCTTCACGGACTTCGCGCACTTCATCGAGGTGTACCTGTCGGTCGTGGACCTCGTCCGCACCCCGGAGGACGTCCGGCTGCTCACCTACGAGGTGGCCCGGGACCTGGCCCGGCAGCAGGTGCGGTACGCCGAGCTGACCATCACCCCCTTCTCCTCCACCCGCCGCGGGATCGAGGAGCGGTCCTTCATGGCCGCGATCGAGGACGCCCGCAAGGCGGCCGAGGCCGAGTTCGGGACCGTACTGCGCTGGTGCTTCGACATACCCGGCGAGGCCGGTCTAGAGGCGGCCGAGGAGACCACGCGGCTGGCCACCGACGACCGGATCCGCCCGGAGGGCCTGGTGTCGTTCGGACTCGGCGGCCCCGAGATCGGCGTACCCCGGCCGCAGTTCAAGCCGTACTTCGACCGGGCCCTCGCCGCCGGCCTGCACTCCGTTCCGCACGCCGGTGAGACGACCGGCCCGCAGACGGTGTGGGACGCGCTGACCGAGTTGCGCGCCGAGCGGATCGGGCACGGCACCAGCTCCGCGCGCGATCCCCGGCTGCTCGCCCACCTCGCCGAGGACCGCATCCCGCTGGAGGTGTGCCCGACCTCCAACCTCGCCACCCGCGCGGTCCGCACCCTGGACGAGCACCCGCTCGCGGAGTTCGCGCGCGCCGGGGTGCTGGTCACGATCAACTCGGACGACCCGCCCATGTTCGGCACCGACCTCAACAACGAGTACGCGGTGGCCGCCCGCCTCCTCGGCCTGGACGAGCACGGTCTCGCCGACCTCGCGAAGAACGCCGTCGGGGCCTCGTTCCTGGACGCGGAGGGCAAGGCACGGATCATCGCGGAGATCGACACGTACACCGCCGGGCGGCTCGCTTCCTGACGCCCACCACAATGGGGTCATGCAGACCGTGACCGCCGTGGCCCACCGCGGCGACCCCTACCGTTCCCGTGAGAACACGACCGACTCGCTGCGTTCCGCGCTCGACCGGGGTGCGGACGCCGTCGAGATCGACGTACGGCTCACCCGTGACGGCGTCCCCGTGCTGCTGCACGACGACACGCTCCAGCGGTTGTGGGGAGTGCGGCGGCCGCTGCGCGCGCTGTCCGCCGAGGAGGTGCGCGGCCTCACGGCGGGCGGTGTGCCGACGCTGGCGGAGGCGTTGTCCGCGACCGGTGAGGCCCGGGTGATGGTGGACCTGTGCGGAAGGGTCGACCGCCGGACGGTCGAGCGGGTCCTGGACGCCGTACGGCAGAGCGGGGCCCGGGACCGCGCCTACTACTGCGCGGGCGCCGAGGCGATGCTCGCCGTCCGGGCCGCCGACCCGGCCGCCGAGATCGCCCTGACCTGGACGTCCCTGGCTCCGCCCCGGCCCGCGCTGCTGGCGGCGGTGCGCCCCCGCTGGCTCAACTACCGGTTCCCGCTGGTCGACCGGGAGCTGGCCGTCCGGGTCCACCGCGACGGCTGCCTGCTGTCGGTGTGGACCCCGGACACCCGCCGCGCCATGCGCCGGCTGCTGGACCTCGGCGTCGACTCCATCACGACGAACCGCATCGACGTCCTGCACAGCCTGCGCGCCCCGGTGTTCCCGCCGGCCCCGGTGGACCAGCTGTCCCCGTAGGGGTGATCCCTGGCAATCCCCTTGAGGAGAGGGGGAGTCGATCGGGGACGAACAGGGGTCGCGTGCCGTCCTCGGTGAGGATCCGCCCTCCGCCCCGGCGCCGGAGGATGATCTCGCGCCCTCTTCCCGATCTCCTCAAGGAGCCCCCGTATGCGCCGGAACAGCCGATCCCTCCTCCTGGCCGCCGGTCTCGTCGCCGCGCTGGCCGCCGGCCCGCTGGCCGCACCCGCGTCCGCCGCCCCGATGGCACCGGCCTCCGCCGGTGCCACGGCCGGCCCGGACGGCGAGGCACTCTCCGCCGCGATCGCCGGCCTCCCCGACCAGGACGCCACCGCCGCGCTGCTGCGCGTCGGCGGCGACGGGACCTGGCGCGGGACGGCCGGCGTACGGGACGTCAGGACCGGGGCCCCGGCGCTGGAGAACGGGCGGTTCCGGGCCGGGTCCGTGACGAAGGTGGTCACCGCGTCGATCGTGCTGCAGCTCGCCGCGGAGGGCCGGATCGACCTGGACGGCACCGTGCAGCGGTACCTTCCGGGCCTGCTCACCGACGAGTTCGCCCCCGTCACCGTACGGCAGCTGCTCGACTACACCAGCGGCCTGCGCCCGGGGGCGTCACTCGGCGACACGGTCGAGGACGGCTACCCGCACCGCTTCGAGACGCTGACGCCCCGGCAGGTCGTGGCGGCGTCCGTCGCGCAGGGCCCCGCGCACGCGCCGGGCACGCGGCAGGACTACGGCAACATCCACTACACCGTGCTCGGCATGCTCATCGAGAAGGTGACCGGTGACACGTACGCGCACCAGGCCGAGGTGCGGATCTTCCGGCCGCTCGGCATGCGGCACAGCTCGTTCCCGGCCGGCCCGGATCCCCGCATCCACGGGCCGCACAACCGCGGTTACGACTGGATCGACGGCAAGCTGGTCGACGTGACCGACTGGAACATGACGGACCGTTTCGCCGCCGGCGACCTGATCTCGACCGGCGCCGATCTGGAGCGGCTGCTGGTGGGGCTGTTCCGCGGCCGGGTGGTGCCCGAGCCGCAGCTGACGGAGATGTTCACGCTGCCCGACGTGCCCGGGGCGCGGTACGGGGCGGGACTGGAGCGGTTCGAACTGAACGGCCGGGTGATCTGGGGCAAGACCGGCTCGCGCCCGGGCTACGCGACGGTGATCGCGGCGACCCGGGACCTGTCCCGCACCCTGGTCTATTCGGTCAACTCCACGGACGCCAAGGGCGACGGCCTCACCGTCGCCCAGCGTTTCGCGTTCCCCGCGTTCAACCGCTGACGAACCGGGCCGGGTTCAGCCCGCCGCGGTGACGGCCGGGGGCGCGAGCGGCGCACCGAGCGCCTCCAGCCGTCTGATCTTCTTCCGTACGACGTGCAGCGGGATCACCCCGAACACGCCGAACGACATGTCGATCAGGGTCCACCAGAAGGGGATCCCGCGGATCGGACCGCAGACGAGGGCGAGCGGGACGATCCCGGCGCAGGCGATCATCGCGAACTCGACGACCCAGATGTTGCGCACGGGGTCGCGGTACACGCCGTAGAAGGCGACGGCGATGACGAGGTGCGCGAAGGCCAGCCAGTCGGTGCCGTAGAGGACGAAGGGCTGGTCGGCGTCGACCGCGTCCAGTCCGTCCCGCACCCGGGAGATCCACCCCGTCAGCCCCGGCAGGTACTCGGGCACGGACAGCGCGTCCAAGGCGCTCTCGGTCCAGCGCAGTTCATGCACCAGCGGGAAGGCGGTGGCCCCGCTCAGCACGAGGCACACGACGAAGAGGACCAACCAGGCGCGGATGCCCTTGAGCAGGGCGGCTCTGTCGCTCATGCCCGAAGCCTACGCCCATAATTGAACACGTTCAAAAGCAGCCCGGCGGTTCCCGGCCCGCACCCTGCGGACTGCCGGCCGCGCCGTCACAGACCCGCGATCCGGTTCCACCGCCGGGCGAACTCCCCGCGTTCCGTGGACGTGATGTCGCGGGCCACGGCGAGGCGCTCGCGCATGCCGGGGTCCGGGAAGATCAGCGGGTTGTCGGCGAGGGCGGCGGTGCCCTTGTCCCGGGACGCGGCCAGGACCTCGCGGGCGGCGGGGACCGGGCACACGTAGTTGACCCAGGTGGCGAGCCGCGCGGCGGGCCCGGGTTCGTAGTAGTAGTCGATCAGGCGCTCCGCGTCGGCCTTGTGGCGGGACCGGTCGGGGATCATCAGGGAGTCCGACCACAGCTCGGCGCCCTCCTCGGGGACGACGAAGCGGATGTCGGGGTTGTCGGCCTGGAGCTGGATCACGTCGCCGGAGTACGCCTGGCAGGCGAGGACGTCGCCGCTGACCAGGTCCTTGGTGTAGTCGTTGCCGGTGAAGCGGCGGATCTGGCCCCGCTGGACCTCCCGCTCCACCTGGTCGCACATCCGGTGGAAGTCGTCGGCGGTCCACCGCGTGATGTCCACGCCGTTGCCCTGCATGAGCAGCGCGAACGCCTCGTCCAGGCCGGACAGGAGCGTGACGCGGCGCTTGAGGTCCGTCGCCCACAGGTCGGAGACACGGCGGATCTCGCGGCCGAGCCGGCGGTGGTTGTAGGCGATGCCGGTGATGCCCGACTGCCAGGGCACGGTGAACCGGCGGCCCGGGTCGAAGGCGGGCGAGCGGAGCAGCGGGTCCAGGTTCTTCGCCACGTGCGGCTGGCGGGCGCGGTCCATCTCCTGTACCCAGCCCAGCCGGACGTACCGGGCGCACATCCAGTCGCTGATGACGATCAGGTCCCGGCCGGTGGCCTGGTGGTTCATCAGCGCGGGGCTGATCTTGCCGAAGAACTCGTCGTTGTCGTTGATCTCCTCCACGTACTCGACGGAGATCCCGGTGCGCCTCGCGAACGCCTCCAGCGTGGGCCGGCGGCTGGGGTTGTCGTCGTCGGTGTCGATGTAGAGGGGCCAGTTCGCCCAGGTCAGCTTCCGGTCGGCCGCCGACTCGTCGGTCACGGACCGGTCGCCGGGCCGGACATAGGCGGCGGGCACCCCGCAGCCGGCCAGGGCGCCGAGCGCGGCGGTGCCGCCGAGGGCGGCGAGGAGGGAACGGCGGGACGGCGCAAACGTACGGGAAGAAGTCTGGGGCACCCCGGAAGCATGCCGTCCCGGTCCGCGGCCGGACAATCGACGCCGCGTCGAGCGGGACGGCGCCGGGCCGACACCTTGTCGAGCAAGGTGGTTCCGGCCGCTTGCCAGCCGCCCGGCGACATGACGCAGCGCGGCCCGCGGACGGGGAGGTGACCCGTCCGCGGGCCGCGCTGCCGGCGCCGGTCAGGACTCAGTCCAGCGACGTCATCACGTGCTTGATCCGCGTGTAGTCCTCGAACCCGTACCCCGACAGGTCCTTGCCGTAGCCGGACTTCTTGAAGCCGCCGTGCGGCATCTCCGCGACCAGCGGGATGTGCGTGTTGATCCACACGCAGCCGAAGTCGAGCTTCTTCGACATGCGCATCGCGCGGCCGTGGTCCTTGGTCCACACCGAGGACGCGAGGGCGTACTCGACGCCGTTGGCGTACGCGAGGGCCTGCTCCTCGTCCGTGAAGGACTGGACGGTGATGACCGGGCCGAAGACCTCGTTCTGCACGATCTCGTCGTCCTGCTTCAGGCCGGAGACGACGGTCGGGGCGAAGAAGTAGCCCTTGTCGCCGACCCGCTCGCCGCCCGCCTCGACCTTGGCGTGCGCCGGGAGGCGGTCGATGAAGCCGGCGACCTGCTTGAGCTGGTTGGGGTTGTTCAGCGGGCCGAAGAGGACGTCCTCGTCGTCGGGCTGCCCGGTCTTCGTCTCGGACGCGGCCTTGGCGAGCGCGGCCACGAACTCGTCGTGGATGGACTCCTGGACGAGGACGCGGGTCGCGGCCGTACAGTCCTGGCCGGCGTTGAAGAAGCCCGCCACGGAGATGTCCTCGACGGCCTTGGCGATGTCGGTGTCCTCGAAGACGACGACCGGGGCCTTGCCGCCCAGCTCCAGGTGGACCCGCTTGAGGTCCTTGGAGGCGGACTCGGCGACGGACATGCCGGCGCGCACGGAGCCGGTGATGGAGGCCATCGCCGGGGTCTCGTGCTCGACCATCAGGCGGCCGGTGTCGCGGTCGCCGCAGATGACGTTGAAGACACCCTTGGGCAGGATCGAGCCGATGATGTCGGCGATCAGGACGGTGGAGGCCGGGGTGGTGTCCGAGGGCTTCAGGACGACCGTGTTGCCGGCGGCGACGGCCGGGGCGAACTTCCACACGGCCATCATCATCGGGTAGTTCCACGGCGCGACCTGCGCGCAGACGCCGACCGGCTCGCGGCGGACGATCGAGGTCATGCCGTCCATGTACTCGCCCGCCGAACGGCCCTCCAGCATCCGCGCCGCGCCCGCGAAGAAGCGGATCTGGTCGACCATCGGCGGGATCTCCTCGGAGCGGGTGAGCCCGACCGGCTTGCCGGTGTTCTCGACCTCGGCCGCGATCAGCTCCTCGGCCCGCTCCTCGAACGCGTCCGCGATCTTCAGCAGGGCCTTCTGCCGCTCGGCGGGCGTGGTGTCGCGCCAGGCGGGGAAGGCGCGGGCGGCGGCCTCCATGGCGGCGTCGACGTCCGCCTGCCCCGACAGCGGCGCGGTGGCGTAGGCCTCGCCCGTCGCGGGGTTGACCACCTCGGTGGTCCGTCCGTCGGCGGCGTCCCGGAACTCACCGTCGATGTAGTTGCGCAGACGACGCAGCTCGGTGCTCACTGCCGGCCTCCTGATCTGGTTCTGGCTGTCCAAACGCTGAGACACCCACCCTAGTCGCCGTACCCACGTTTTCAACACCCCCACCGCCGCCGCTTCTGCGAAATCCGCACGGTCAGGTCTCGTAAACAACGGATTTCATCGCTCGCACCTTGCGAAACTGTCGAGACGTCGTGCACAGTGAGGTCGTGGCCAGTCGAAGCGCAGACCAGAGGGACTCGTCCCGCGAGTCCAGGAACGGCACTCCCCAGCTGGATGCCGTCTCCCTCGCCATCATTCAGCAGCTCCAGGAGGACGGCCGCCGGCCGTACGCCGCGATCGGCAAGGCCGTGGGCCTGTCGGAGGCGGCCGTGCGCCAGCGCGTGCAGAAGCTGCTGGACCAGGGCGTGATGCAGATCGTCGCCGTCACGGACCCGCTCACCGTGGGCTTCCGCCGTCAGGCGATGGTCGGAATCAACGTCGAGGGCGATGTCGAGTCGATCGCGGACGCGCTGACGGACATGTCGGAGGTCGAGTACGTGGTGATGACCGCGGGCTCGTTCGACATCCTCGCCGAGATCGTCTGCGAGGACGACGACCACCTGCTGGGCGTCATCAACAAACGCATCCGTGCCCTGCCCGGCGTGCGCTCCACCGAGAGCTTCGTCTACCTGAAGCTGAAGAAGCAGACCTACATGTGGGGAACCCGATAACCGTGAGCACCAAGGACCTCAGCCGCACCGCGTACGACCACCTGTGGATGCACTTCACCCGCATGTCCTCGTACGAGAACTCCCCCGTCCCGACCATCGTCCGGGGCGAGGGCACCTACATCTACGACGACAAGGGCAAGCGCTACCTCGACGGTCTCGCGGGTCTGTTCGTGGTCCAGGCCGGTCACGGCCGTACGGAACTCGCCGAGACCGCGTTCAAGCAGGCCCAGGAGCTGGCCTTCTTCCCGGTGTGGTCCTACGCCCACCCGAAGGCCGTCGAGCTGGCCGAGCGGCTGGCCGACTACGCCCCGGGCGACCTGAACAAGGTGTTCTTCACCACCGGTGGCGGCGAGGCCGTGGAGACCGCCTGGAAGCTGGCCAAGCAGTACTTCAAGCTCCAGGGCAAGCCGACCAAGTACAAGGTCATCTCGCGCGCGGTCGCCTACCACGGCACCCCGCAGGGCGCCCTGTCCATCACCGGCCTGCCGGCCCTGAAGGCCCCCTTCGAGCCGCTGGTCCCGGGCGCCCACAAGGTGCCGAACACCAACATCTACCGCGCCCCGATCCACGGTGACGACCCCGAGGCCTTCGGCCGCTGGGCCGCCGACCAGATCGAGCAGGAGATCCTCTTCGAGGGCCCGGAGACCGTCGCCGCGGTGTTCCTGGAGCCGGTGCAGAACGCCGGCGGCTGCTTCCCGCCGCCGCCCGGGTACTTCCAGCGGGTCCGCGAGATCTGCGACCAGTACGACGTGCTGCTCGTCTCCGACGAGGTCATCTGCGCCTTCGGCCGCCTGGGCACGATGTTCGCCTGCGACAAGTTCGGCTACGTCCCGGACATGATCACCTGCGCCAAGGGCATGACCTCGGGCTACTCCCCGATCGGTGCCTGCGTCGTCTCCGACCGGATCGCCGAGCCGTTCTACAAGGGCGACAACACCTTCCTGCACGGCTACACCTTCGGCGGCCACCCGGTGTCGGCCGCGGTCGGCTGCGCCAACCTCGACCTGTTCGAGCGCGAGGGCCTCAACCAGCACGTGCTCGACAACGAGGGCGCGTTCCTGTCGACCCTCCAGAAGCTGCACGACCTGCCGATCGTCGGCGACGTCCGCGGCAACGGCTTCTTCTACGGCATCGAGCTGGTGAAGGACAAGAACACCAAGGAGTCCTTCAACG
Organism: Streptomyces sp. Y20; assembly: GCF_043195475.1. Lineage (NCBI taxonomy): Bacteria > Bacillati > Actinomycetota > Actinomycetes > Kitasatosporales > Streptomycetaceae > Streptomyces > Streptomyces sp. Y20. The sequence goes on along the minus strand of NZ_JBIDDP010000019.1, from coordinate 20,593 downwards.
ACGAGGAGACCGAGCGCGTCCTGTACGGCTTCCTCTCCAAGGCGCTGTTCGACAACGGCCTGTACTGCCGTGCCGACGACCGCGGCGACCCGGTCGTCCAGCTCGCCCCGCCGCTGATCTCCGACCAGGGGACCTTCGACGAGATCGAGCAGATCCTGCGCGCGACGCTGACCGAGGCGTGGACCAAGCTCTGAGCCCCACGCGTCCGATCAGCTGATCACACCGGCCCCGGTGCCGCCCGTTCGAGTGAGAACGGCGGCCCGGGGCCGTGTGCCGTCCGTCCCCGCCCCGGTGAGCTGCCTAGCGTGCAGTGACCGATCGGCCCAGGCTTCGTTCGCCCACATGGGGGATCAGGCACGGGAATACGGATCAGAACCGAGGTGACGCCCATGGAGTCCCCGCCGGACAACGACGTGCTCTGGGCACGCTCCCTGCACTTCACGCACCGTGACGGCTCCCCCGGCCTCGCCGGGGTGTCGCTCGGCGTGCGGGAAGGCGAGATCCTCGCCGTCAGCGGCCCGCGCGGCAGCGGCAAGACGACCCTGCTGCGCTGTCTGTCCGGCCAGGTACCGGTGGACACCGGCGAGGTCTGGTTCAACAGCGCCCCCGTACACACCCTCGGCCCGGCGGCCCGCGAGCGGCTGCGCCGGAGCCGCTTCGGCTGGATCGACCCCGAGCCGGTCCTGATCCCCGAGCTGAACGTCTGGGAGAACGCGGCCCTCCCGCTGATGCTGCGCGGCACCGGCCGCCGCCGCGCCAAGGCCGCCGCGCTGGAGTGGCTGGAACGGCTGGACGTCGGCGACCGGGCCCGCTGCCGCCCGCGGGAGCTGCGACAGGCCGAACGCCAGCGCGTCGCCGTCGCCCGCGCGCTCGCCCCCGCCCCGACGATCCTCTTCGCCGACGAGCCCACGGCCCCCCTGCACCGCGCCGACCGCACCCACGTCCTGCGCACCCTGACCACGGCCGCCCGCTCGCACGGCATCACGGTCGTCCTCGCCACGCACGACGCGGACACCGCCGCCCTCGCCGACAGCACGGTGACCCTGCTGGACGGGCGGCGCGTGCACACCGTGCACCTGCCGGACACCCCCGACGCGGAAGGCCGGGCCGCGTGCTCGCTCTCCGTCTGACCCGCGCCGCCCGGCCCGCCGTCCAGCTGCGCCGCCTGCTCGTGGCCGCGGCCGCGGCGGGCACCGCGTTCCTGCTCCTCGCCTGCCTCGGTTACGCCCTCGGACACCCCGAGGCCGCGGGCCCCGCCGCACTGCGCCTCGCCTGGTGCGCGGCGCCACTCGCCGCCACGGTGTACTTCGCGGTCGCCGTCGCCCGCACCGACCCGGCGACCCGGCCGCGCCCCGGCCTGTCCGCCGTGGGTCTCGGTCCGGCCCGCCTCATGGCCGTCTCCGCCCTGTCGACGGCCCTGGCCTGTGCCCTGGGCTCCGTGCTCGCCATGCTGTCCTTCCTCCATCTGCGGGGCGACCTGACGGGCGTGCCGTTCCGCGGCGCGACGGCCGACTTCCTGGCCGCCGACCAGCCCCTCCCGGTGCCGGCGGCCCTGACCCTGCTCGCCCTGGTCCCCGCCGCCACCAGCGCCACGGTGGCCCTTGCCCTCCGCCCGCGGGATCCCCGCCCGGTGGCACCGGCCGCCCGCAGGTACGGCCGTTTCGGCGCGTACGGCGACGCGGCGGCACGGGAGACCTTCGGGGCGTACGGCAGGTTCGGTGCACGGTTCGGCCGGCGGCCCGCGGGCGGCACCGGGGACGGCGGGCACCCCGGCGGCGAGGCCGCGGCCGGCCGCACCGCCGGGAGGGCACCCGCGGGCGAGGGCCGTGGCCAGGCGGCACCGGACACGGCGGCCCGTCCCGCACCGCCCGCGCCGGACGCCGGCCGCGTCGACGCGGAGCCCGCGTCCCTCGGCGGCGCACCCGCCACCCCCGCCGGCCTCCCCTGGGGCGTGGCCCTCCTCGCCGCCGGTCTCGCCGTCCACGCCTACGCCGGCCGCGTCACGCCCGGCCTCTCCCCCTCGGCGCTCCCCGGCTGGGTGCTCACCGCGACCGGCCTCGTCCTGGCCTCCCCCGGCCTCACCCACCTGTGCGGCCGGCTCCTGCAGTCCGTACATCCGGGGGCGCTCCGGCTGCTCGCCGGCCGGGTCCTCATGGCGGAGGCCGCCCGGATCGGCCGTCCGCTGGGCGTGGTCTGCGCGGTGGGATCCGCCGGCTACGCCCTGACCGCCCTGTACGGCGGCGGCGCGGTCCCCTTCTCCGGCCCGCTGACCAAGCTCGGCGCGCTGGTCGTCGCCGGCTGCACGGTCGCCACGCTGCTCACCGCGGCCGTGGAGGCCCGCCAGTGCCGCGCCGACACCGTCGCCGCGCTGCTGCGGCTCGGCGCGCCCGCCCTGCTGCTGCGCGGTGCCGCCGCCCTGCGGACCGCCGCCCTGCTGGCGCTGTTCGGCCCGCTCACCCTGGCCGTCGCCACGCTGTCGTCGCTGCCGGCGCCCCGCTGAGCGCTCCGGCAGGAAAAAAGGTCCTCGGCCGGCGATGAGTCCGGCCCCGGCCGCCGGTCTACCCCACCGAACCGCGACACACCGCGCAGCACCGACTGGAGAGCCCCATGTACCAGCAGATGATCTTCGTGAACCTGCCCGTGAGCGACCTCGACGCCTCGAAGAGGTTCTTCACAGAGCTCGGCTACACGATCAACCCGCAGTTCACCGACGAGAAGGCAGCCTCCGTGGTGATCAGCGACACGATCGTGGCGATGCTGCTGACGCGGCCGTTCTACGCGACCTTCACCAAGAAGGAGATCGCCGACGCGACGACCACCAACGAGGTGATGCTCTGCCTGAGTGCCGAGAGCCGTGAGCAGGTCGACGAGCTGGTCGACCGGGCGATCGCGGCCGGCGGCGCGGCGACCGGCGAGAACCAGGACCACGGTTTCATGTACGGCCGCGCCTTCGAGGACCTCGACGGCCACATCTGGGAAGTGATGTGGATGGATCCGGCCGCGATCCAGGGCTGACCGCCTCGCGGCCGAACGACCGTGCCAGCATGGGCGGGTGCATCCGATACCCGCCCAGCCGCACCGTGCCGCCCACGACCACGAGATCGAGTCCCTCGCCGAGTTCGACGAGGTGGTCGCCGAGCACGGCACACTCGCCCGGTTCCGCGTCCAGGCCGTGGACCTGACCGGCCGTACGGACGTCCTGCTCCGTCTCGACAGCACCGGCGCCGTCTTCCTCGGCTGCCCGATGGAGCCCGAGGCCACCGCCCGGGTCCGGTCGGCCGGCGCCCTGGTGTTCCCACCGGTCCCGGGGCTGCCCTTCGACCCGTACCGGGGCTTCGTCTACACCCCGGACGAACTGTTCGACTCACTGGCGGCAGGGTACGAGGCGACACCGGACGCGCGCGCGTACGCCTGGTTCCAGCGGACCAAGGCCGACGGTGACATCTACTCCTCGATGCTGCGGGCGATCCACGACGACGCCGTCTCCGACGCCCTGGACGAACTCCTCGTGGGCGCCCGGGTGGTGGGGGTCATGGGCGGCCACGCGATGGCCCGCGGCACGGCCGAGTACGCGGGTGCCGCCCGGCTGGGCCGGGCGCTGACCCGCGCCGGGTACACGGTCGCCACCGGCGGCGGGCCGGGCGCGATGGAGGCCGCCAACCTCGGCGCCTACGCCGCGCCCTTCGACGACGGCATGCTGGACGACGCGCTCCGGCTGCTGGCCAAGGCGCCCTCGTTCCGGCCTTCGGTCACGGACTGGGCGCGGGCCGCCTTCGAGGTGCGCGACCGCTGGCCGGGGGGCGGGACGTCGGTGGGCATCCCCACCTGGTTCTACGGTCACGAACCGCCGAACGCCTTCGCCGCGCACCTCGCCAAGTACTTCGCGAACGCCACCCGCGAGGACGGCCTGCTGGCCCGCTCCACCGCCGGGGTGGTGTTCCTGCCGGGCGCGGCCGGGACCGTACAGGAGATCTTCGACAACGCGACGCCCAACTACTACGAGTCTCGCGGGGAGCCGGCCCCGATGGTGCTCGTGGACCGCGCGCACTGGACGCGGGACCTGCCGGCCTGGCCGTTGCTGGAGTCGCTGGCGCGGGGGCGGGCGATGGAGTCCCGTATCACCCTCGTTGACCGTATCGAGCAGGCGCCGGAGGCCATCAAACGTCTGGATGGTTAATAAGCGGGCAAAGTCAACGGCTGTTGACGGCCACGACGTTGACACTGCTTACGAAGCGCTTATAAACCTGTGAGCTCCCGGGGGTGCTGGGGCCTCACCTCGTCTTCCGCCCCAACTCCCCCGCTACCCCCCGCGATTGCACTCTGTAAAGGACAAACGTTGTCCATGACTCGCCGTAGCGTACGCCGTTCCGTGCACGTTCTGGGTGTCGCCTCCGGGTCGGCGGCGCTGGTGCTGGGCCTGGCCGGCTCCGCGCTCGCCTGCGACATCAAAGACTTCTCCGCCGAAGCCAGGTGCGACGGCGCCAAGGGCGTCATAGTCGTCACCGACACGGACGCCTCCGCCGCCGACGCCACCGTCAGTGTCTTCCTCGAGGGCGACGGCGGCGTCGAGACGAAGGTCGGCGAGCAGCCGGTCAAGGGTTCGAAGGGGGGCGCCCGGATCACGTTCCCCGAACAGTGGAAGCCGAGCGCCACCTACCGGGTCCACGTCAAGGCCCCCAACGTCGACCTGGACATCAAGCCCGACCTGGTGACCCCGTCCACCGCCTGCAAGACCGAGAGCGAGCACCCGAAGCCGACGGCCTCCACCACACCGCCGCCGTCCCCCTCCGCGTCGGCATCGGCATCCGCGTCCGTGCCGGCCTCCGCGTCCGCGTCGGTCCCGGCGAGCTCGGCGACCCCGTCGCCGGCGGCCTCCGCATCCAGCTCCGCCCCGGCGGGCGCGCCGGGCAACGCGCCGTCCCCGGCGGTCGGTGACTCCAACCTCGCCGAGACCGGCGCCGACTCCCACACCGGCCTCATCGCCGGCCTCGCGGCGGCCCTGGTCGTCGTCGGCGGCGGTGCGGTCTACGCCGGCGCGCGCCGGCGCGGGGCGAAGCACAACGGCTGACCCGCCCCGCCACAGCCCATCCGGCCCGTCCTCCCCGTCCAGGGGAGAGCGGGCCGGTGAGCACGGGCCGGACCGACGGGGACCGGTGAGCACGGGCCGGACGACGGGTCGCCACCGGCCTCGGCCGACTCACCCGGCCGGCTCACCTGGTCGACTCCCCCGGCCGGCGGACCCGGCCCGCTCACCTGCCGAGGGTCCATCCGGCCGACGGTCGCCTCGCGGTGGTGGCCAAGCGCGAGACGCTCAGTCCAGCACGACGGTCTCGGACACGTCGAACTCCACCCCGACCACGTCACCCGGCTCCGGCGCGTCCCGCAGCGCGCAGGCCGCCTCCAGCCACGGGGCCCCCGCCGGCTGGAGGCGCACGGCCACATGAGTGCCCCGGAACGTGCGGGCGGTCACCGTGCAGGGCAGGCCCTGGTCGACGGGCACCAGCCGGATCCCGGCGGGCCGGACGAGAATCGTGCGGGCGCCCTGCGCCGAGCCGTCGGGCACCGGCACCTTGCCCCACGGGCTGTCGGCGACCGCTCCGGCGACGGTCGCCCCCACCACGTTGTCGAAACCGAGGAACCGGGCCACGAACGCGTCGGCGGGCCGCTGCCACACCTCCAGCGGCGTGCCCGATTGCGCGATCCGCCCGTCGCGCATCACCACCACCCGGTCGGCCAGCACGAAGGCCTCCCCCTGGTCGTGGGTCACCGCGAGCACGGTGGTGCCCAACCGCCCGAACAGCTCCCGCAGTTCCACCACCAGCCGCTCCCGCAGCGAGCGGTCGAGCTGACCGAGCGGCTCGTCCAGCATCAGCAGCCGGGGCCGGGGCGCGAGGGCGCGGGCCAGCGCGACGCGCTGCTGCTCGCCGCCGGACAGGGAGGCCACGGCCCGCCGGGCGGCACCGGGCAGCCCGACCAGCTCCAGCAACTGTCCGACCCGAGCGTCCCGTTCCTCCTTGCCGATGCCGTGCATACGCAGCCCGAACGCCACGTTCGCGCCGACGTCCCGCTGGGGGAAGAGCTGGTGGTCCTGGAACATGAGCCCCATCCCCCGCTTGTGCGCGGGGACATGGGTCTGCTCGCGGCCGTCCAGCAGCACCCGGCCCGAGTCCAGGGGTTGCAGTCCCGCCACCGCCCTGAGCAGGGTCGACTTGCCGCTGCCGCTGGGCCCGAGCACGCACACCACCTCGTGCTCGGCGACGTCGAGGCCGACGGCGTCGAGCACGGGCCGCCCGCCGAGGCGCACGGTCGCGGCGTCGAGGCTCAGCAGCATCAGAACTCCCCCGTCCGGTCGGTGCGCAGCCGCTCCAAAATCAGCAGCGCGGCGGCGCACACCACCATGAGAATGGTCGAAAGGGCCATCGCCTGACCGTAGTTGAGGTCTCCGGGGCGGCTCAGCAGGCGGGCCACGGCGACCGGGAGCGTGGGGTTGTCGGGGCGGGCGATGAACACGGTCGCCCCGAACTCCCCGAGCGACACGGCGAACGCGAACCCGGCCGAGACCAGCAGCGCCCGCCGCACCAACGGCAGGTCCACCTCCCGCCACACCCGCCACGGCGAGGCCCCGAGCACGGCCGCCGCCTCCCGCAGTCGTCCGTCCACCGCGCGCAGCACGGGCAGCATGGTCCGTACGACGAAGGGGGCGCCCACCAGGGCCTGGGCGAGCGGCACCAGGATCCACGACTGGCGCAGATCCAGCGGCGGCCTGTCCAGCGCGATCAGGAAACCGAAGCCGACGGTCACGGCGGAGACGCCGAGCGGCAGCATCAGCAGCGCGTCGAAGCCCCGCACCAGCCGTCCCGCGTCCCGCCTGGCCAGCGCGGCGGCGGCGAGGCCGCCGACCAGGATGGCGATGGCGGTGGCGGTGGCGGCGTACTCCAGCGAGGTCCACACGGCGTGCACGGGCGCCACCAGGAACGTGCCGCCGTCGGAGTCGGTCAGGGCCCGGTAGTAGCCGAGACCGGGGGCGTCGAGGGAGCGCCGGACGAGGACGGCGAGCGGCAGCACCAGGAGCAGGGCGATCGTCAGGAGGACCCCGGTGAGCAGCGCCCACTGGCCGCCGCCGCGCGGCCGGCGGGCGGTCACCTTCGGGTCGACCAGGCGCAGGGCGGTCTCCCGCCGCCGTACGGTCCGGGCGTGCACGGCGAGGATCGCGCCGACGGCGACGAACTGCACGAGGGTGAGGACAGCGGCCGTGGAAAGGTCGAAGACCTCGGAGGTCTGCCGGTAGATCTCCACCTCCAGGGTGGAGAAGGTGGGGCCGCCGAGGATCTGCACCACGCCGAAGGAGGTGAAGGTGAACAGGAACACCATCAGCGCGGCGGCGGCCACGGCGGGCGCGAGCGCGGGCAGGGTGACCTGCCGCCAGGCCTTCCCCGGGGAGGCGCCCAGCATCCGGGCGGCCTCTTCCTGGCGTGGGTCGAGCTGGGCCCACAGGCCGCCGACGGTGCGGACGACGACCGCGTAGTTGAAGAAGACGTGGGCCAGCAGGATCGCCCACACGGTGGTGTCCAGCCGTACTCCCCACACCTGGTCGAGCAGCCCGTTGTGCCCGAGCAGGGCCAGGAAGGCGCTGCCGGCGACGACGGTCGGGAGCACGAACGGGACGGTGACCACGGCCCGCAGCAGCTGCTTGCCCGGGAAGCGCAGGCGGGCGAAGACGTAGGCGGCGGGCAGCGCGAACAGCAGGGTGAGCACGGTGGAGGCCAGCGCCTGCCAGGTGGTGAACCACAGTACGTGCCGGATGTCGGGCTGCGTGACGACGTCCGCGATCCGTCCGAGGCGCCAGCCGCCGTCCGCCTTCAGGCCGCGCGCGACGATCGCGGCCACGGGCCAGGCGAAGAACAGCGCGAAGAACGCGACGGGCAGGGCCATCAGCCCGAACCGCGCCGCGTTCCCCCGCCGGGTCCGGGCTACCTCAGTACGAGTGACGTCCACGTCTTGACCCACTGGTCGCGGTTGGCGGCGATCCGGTCCGGGGCCATGGTCTGCGGGTCCTTGGCCTGGGGGCCGTACTTCAGGAAGTCCGGCGGCACCTGGGCACCTTCGCGCACCGGGTAGACGAACATGTTCAGCGGCATGTCCTCCTGGAACTGCTTGCTGAGCAGGAAGTCGAGGAACGCCTTGCCGCCCTTGGGGTTGCGGGCGTTGCTCAGGAGCCCCGCGTACTCGGTCTGCCGGAAGCAGGTGCCGCTCGCCACCCCGGTCGGGGCGGTGGCGGGCCGCTTCTTGGCGTAGATCACCTCGGCGGGCGGGGAGGAGGCGTACGACACCACGAGCGGGCGGTCGCCGCCGGCCTTGCGGCCCCGGGTGGAGCCGGAGAACTCCTGGTCGTAGGCCTGCTCCCAGCCGTCGACGACCTTGACGCCGTTGGCCTTGAGCTTCTTCCAGTAGTCCTGCCAGCCCGCGTCACCGAACTGTGCGGCGCTGCCGAGGAGGAAGCCGAGGCCCGGTGAGGAGGTGGCCGCGTTCTCGGTGACGAGCAGGTTCTTGTACCGGGGTTCGGCGAGATCGGCGAAGGACCGCGGCGGGGTCAGCCGGTGCGCGCTGAAGTAGGCCTTGTCGTAGTTGACGCAGATGTCGCCGGTGTCGACGGGCGTGACGCGGTGCCTCGTCCGGTCGACCCGGTACTGCGGCGCGACCGTGTCGGATCCCTTGGCCTGGTACGGCTGGAACAGCCCGTTGTCCAGGGCGCGGGACAGCAGGGTGTTGTCGGCGCCGAAGAGGACGTCGCCCTGTGGGTTGTCCTTGGTGAGGATCGCCTTGTTGACGGCCTGGCCGGCGTCGCCGTCCTCGAGGACCTTGACCTGGTACCCGGACCGCTTCTCGAAGTCCTTCAGGACGTTCTTCGAGACGCTCCACGAGTCGTGGCTGACAAGGGTGACGGTCCTGGGGTCCGTGGACTTCCCGGTGTCCGACGACCCGCACCCGGTCAGGGCGGGCAGGGCGAGGAGGCCTAGCCCCGCCGCCACGGCCACGAGGGTCTTGTTGTGCACTGGATGTCCTCCTGGGGTGGGCCAGGAAGAGACGCGGCCCTGCCCGGGCTTCCGCGAGGAGGCCGGGCAGGGCGCAACAGCTTGAGTGGTGACCGAACTTCCTACCCAGAATGACCTGGGCGAGGTTCAGAGGGTCTGCGGCCCGGTTGCCGCACTCTCAGCGCTGTGGCGCTCCCCTGTCGGAATATGAAGATATGTGGACGTGGTCAGATTACCGCTCGGTGGCCGCGAGCTGACCGCAGGCCCCGTCGATCTCCTGTCCACGGGTGTCCCGGACGGTCACCGGCACGCCGTGCGCGGCGATGGCCTCCACGAACGCCTTCTCGTCCTCCGGCCGGGAGGCCGTCCACTTCGAGCCCGGGGTCGGGTTGAGCGGGATGAGGTTGACGTGGACGGGCTTGCCCCTGAGCAGCCGGCCGAGCCGGTCACCGCGCCAGGCCTGGTCGTTGATGTCCCGGATCAGCGCGTACTCGATCGACAGCCGGCGCCCCGACCTCTCGGTGTACTCGAAACCCGCGTCCAGCACCTCGCGTACCTTCCACCGCGTGTTCACGGGGACGAGGGTGTCGCGCAGCTCGTCGTCGGGGGCGTGCAGCGAGATCGCGAGCCGGCATTTGAAGCCCTCGTCGGAGAACCGGTGGATGGCCGGCACCAGCCCGACGGTCGAGACGGTGATCCCGCGCTGGGACAGGCCCAGCCCGTCCGGGGCCGGGTCGGTGAGCGCCCGGATGGCGCCGACGACGCGCTTGTAATTGGCGAGGGGCTCGCCCATGCCCATGAAGACGATGTTGGACAACCGCGCCGGCCCGCCCGGCACCTCCCCGTCCCGCAGCGCCCGCATCCCGTCCACGATCTGGTGCACGATCTCGGCGGTGGACAGGTTCCGGTCCAGGCCGGCCTGCCCGGTGGCGCAGAACGGGCAGTTCATCCCGCATCCGGCCTGCGAGCTGATGCACATGGTGACCCGGTCCGGGTACCGCATCAGCACGGACTCGACCAGCGTGCCGTCGAACAGCCGCCACAGCGTCTTGCGCGTGGTCCCCTGGTCGGTCGACAGATGCCGGACGACCGTCATCAGCTCCGGCAGCAGCGCTTCCTGCAGCTTGCCGCGCGACCCGGCGGGGATGTCGGTCCACTGCTCGGGGTCGTGCGCGTACCGCGCGAAGTAGTGCTGCGCGAGCTGCTTGGCACGGAACGGCTTCTCACCGATCTCGGCCACCGCGTCCTTGCGCTCGGCGGGCGTGAGGTCGGCGAGATGCCGCGGCGGCTTCTTGGCTCCGCGCGGCGCGACAAAGGTGAGTTCTCCGGGTGCAGGCATAACACATCCAGTGTCGCAGATCGACTCGGGTAGCCCAGGCCAGAGCGGGGTGGGGGTGGTCACCCGTGGGCGTCGGCTGTCAGCGTTGGGTCGACCTCGGACGGCCCAGGGGCGGCCCACACCCGGCGCTTGGATGATGCGGGCAGGCCATGGTGGGACGGTCCGGTCGCCCCGTGCCGGGACACCGAGCGCTGCTGCCGTCCGCCGTCGTTTCCGAAAGCGTTGCCGTCACTGCCTCCCGCGGCAACGCCCTGTAAGCACATCCTCAGTGACACGAAGCACGCTCTCCCGCTTGTCGACCAGCGCATCCTTCAGCAGAGGCCGAGGCACGCCTGCCGCATGCCGCAAGAGCAATCACTCATGCATTCACAACACAGCCTGTGCCGCAACCAGTACCATCTGGCGCAGAGTCGCCACCCTCGGGTGGTGTGGGTCACTCGCCGGGGTGGGGGCAGGTTGATCGAGCAAGTGACACGTGCGGTAAAGAGCCAAAAGACACATAACCCAAAAACGGTTCTGGGATTCTACGCAACCATGCTTGGCATTCTCCTAACCAGCGCCGTAGCCGTAGTTGCTTTCATTGTCGCGCAGGGTCGCGGCCTGCAATACGTCCCTTGGATTCTCGGGTTTTGCGGTTTGGTTTTCATTTCCCTCTTGGCGGCCGTTTTTTTTATTACATTGAAGGATCCCTCAAGACTCATGCTCGGCCAGGTCACTGGGTCTGAATATGCAGAGATCCACAGGGTCACACTGGGCGACAGTTCCAGCGGCGAGAGGTCAGTTATCGTTGTCGAGGGCGGTACCGAACAGGTAGGCGCCCGAGCTATAGCCGCGACGCCCACTCAGGCAACGCCCCAAGAAGGGGACGCTCTATGACTGGAGATCAGCTGCGTACCCACATCGTCATTTGTGAGAACATTGATGACACGCAACGGAAACTAATCCATGCGGCAATTAAAAAGCACTCTGCCGGTTGGTGGCATGAATTCAAAGATACTTGGATCGTCAATTCGACACAGAGTTCGGGAGACTGGATCGACCGTCTAAGTCCGTTCGTACCAGAAGTGCCTTCAGCCCTACTTGTCATCCAGTTTCACGGTCGATCAGGTTGGTCCGCAGCGGGTCGACCAGGGCAATTCGAGTGGATTCTGGAGAATAGGGTGAAAATCCAATCTAAATCGACGCCTGAAATCGAGTCAAACTCAAAGCTTGAAGATAACTAGCGAAGAGAGCTTATGAGCCACTCAGACCCTGGGCTGACCCTGCGGGTGTACGCGCACCTGATGCCGTCGAGTCAGGAGCGTACGCGGAAGGCTGTCGACCGCGTGTTCTTGCCCGTACAGCCGGGCACGCGCGAGGAATGACCTCTCACTACTGCTGTGGGAGTCTGACGACCCAGAGACGGCCCAGTGACCCACACCGGCCCCCTATCCACGTCGAAAGCGCCGGTAGGGGGCTTGTTGCTGCCCAACTGCTGCCAGTGCTCCGGCCTAGGCATGGCTCCACCAATGTCGCAGGTCCAATCGGGTGGCCCAGGGGCCGTCGCTCGCCACGACTGCCCTTCGTACCGGTCGCCGGTCGTCACTCAGCGGCCGGACGGCCCGCGGGCGGCACGGACAGCGCGGGCGGTGGTCAGCGGTCGGAGTGCCTGTCGGTGGGGCAAGTGGGCATTGCCCACTTGCCCCGCCTCGGCTAGGCTGGAGGTACCGCGATCCCGCCTGGACTCGGCGTCCTCCCGCGGTGTTGACCGACCAACGCCGAGACGTCGGACCACCGAGGAGTGCAGCCATGAGGACCAATGCGCGCGAGGAGTTCGAAGCCATAGCAGAGACCGAAGTCGACGCCCGAGGACGCGTCTCGCTCGGACGCGCCGGAGCCAAGCCTGGCCGGCGCTACCGGGTGGAGGCCGACCCCGACGGTGTGCTCTTGCTGACCCCTGTCGTCTCCATCCCCGAGCGCGAACTACTGGTCTGGACAGACCACGAGGTGGCCGATCGCGTTCGGCGCGGAGTGCAGCAGGCGAGGGAAGGGAAGACCAAGGACCTCGGCGACTTCAGCCAGTACCTCGCGGAGGACGAAACCGAGGACTGACCTTTGTTCACCCTTCGCTTTTCCGACGACGCTGAAGCCACGCTCGACCGGTTGGCGGCGGGCGGCAACGCCACTGCCTCGAAGCTGAAGAAGGTTCACCGCACCCTCGGACGCCTCCAGATCGACCCGCGATATCCGGGCTTGCGTTCCCATCAGTACGAGCACTTCCCGAACCTGCCGAGCGAGAAGGTCTGGGACTCCTATGTGGAGAACCAGACGGCGTCAGCCTGGCGCGTCTACTGGATGTACGGCCCGAACGAGAAGGACGAGCAGGGCAACGAGATGTCCGTCATCACCGTGCTGCTGATCGGTCCGCACCTCTAGGGTCTTTCGTTCGGATCAGGCGAGCCGGCATGTTCCGAACGAAAGACCCCAGCCGTGCCGTCCGGTGTACGAGCCCTTCCGGCCCCGTGCCGCTGATCCCACCGGGTGGCCCGGGGCCGTCGCTCGCGGATGCCGGCCAAGTGTTCCCGTCCGTGCGGCGGGGGCAACGTCAACGGCGGGCGGGCGGGCGCCGCCGCCCGCCCGGGTGAGTGCCGGCCGTGTCCCGGGGGCGCCGGCGGGCGGGTCGGCATGCCGGTGGGGGCGGACGGTGGGCCGCCCTGCCGGTGCTGGTGCGGCTCGACGACGGTCACGACATCCTGGTGTCCCCCGGGCCCGACTGCTCCGTCGACACCCGGTGGCGAGCCGGCCGAGAACGGGGCGGGGCGTGTTCGTGGTCGCCTCACGGACATGCCCGGGAAAGACCGAGATCTCGCGGATCTCGCGGATCTCGCGGATCTACCAGGTCACGGGCAGGGTCCTCGGGCCGCGGATCAGGCCCTGGCGCTGGAATTCGACCTCCTGCGGGGGCACCGCCAGCCGAATGCCGGGGAAGCGGGTGAGGACCGCGCCGATCACCACCTCGGCCTCCATACGGGCCATGACGGCGGCCAGGCAGTGGTGCGGACCGTGCCCGAACGCCAGGTGGGCCCGGTTTTCGCGGTCGAAGTCCAAAGCGTCCGGGTCGGGAAACACCTCGGGGTCGCGGTTGGCGGCGACGTACGCGTTGTAGACGACGTCACCGGCACGGATCAGCTGGCCGCCTACGGTGACGTCCTCGACGGCGACCCGGGGGATGCCGACGCCGTTGCGGTGCGGGACGTAGCGGAACAGCTCGTCCACGGCCCGGGCCAGCAGTTCGGGCTCGCGGCGCAGCCGGTCCAGGTGCCCGGGGTGGGTGAGCAGCGCGTACATCATCGAGCCGGTGTTGTTGCGGACGGCGTGGCCGCCGCTGACCTGGACGGCGGTGGCCAGGGAGATCGCCTCGTCGTCGGTGATCTCGCCCGCGGTGACGGCCTGGGCCAGCACCCCGGCCAGGTCCTCGCGGGGTTCCGCACGGCGGTGCCGGAGCAGTTCGGCGATGCGGGCGCGGTTGGCGCGGGCCACCTGTGCCGCGCGTTCCTTGGACTCGGCGCCCGCGGACAGCAGGGCCTCGCCCGTCTCCGCCCAGCGGTGCCAGTCCTTCTCCTCCACGCCGAGGAAGTCGCGGATCACGGCGATCGGGAAGGGGCCGTGCAGGTGTTCCATGAGGTCGGCCGGCGCGCCGGCACGTTCCATCCCGTCGAGCAGCTCGGCGGCGCGGCGCTCGGCCAGCGGGCGCAGCCGCTGCATGCTCCGGCCGGTGAACGCGCGGGCGACGACCCGGCGCAGCCGGGTGTGCCGGGGCGGGTCGATGTACTGCAGGCCCGCCGTCTGCGAGGCCACCGGCGCCGGGCGCATGCTGGTGACGTCGCGGCCGACGACCTGTTCCCGGGAGAAGCGCGGGTCGGAGGTGACGAAGCGGATGTCCTCGTACCGGGTGACCAGCCAGGCGTGGCCCTCCCCGTACGGCAGCCTGATCCGGGTGACCGGCTCCTCGCGCAGCACCTCGTCCAGGAACGGGTCGGGGTCGAGTGCGGGCAGGTCGTCGACGGGCCAGAACCTCACGTGCGGCGGAGACGGGGCGGAGGGCGGTACGGGGGCTGGGTCGAGGGGCATCGGACACACTCCCTGCTGCGTGGCCGGGCGGCGGGGGAACGCCGCCCTGCGAAGGAGTCTGCCGCGCGCGGAGCTGACCCGCCGACTCGTGCTGCGGCATCCGGGTGCCGCCTTCCCCCGGACCGGCCACCTGCGGAGCAGAGGGGCTTCGGGACGCACGACGGCTGTCCAGCGGGGCTGATGCCGGGACACGGTCACGTCCTGGACATGACGACGGGCCCCCGTCCTGTGTGCGGACGGGGGCCCGGAAGTCGTACGGTGCCCGGCTGGGCGGTCTCAGCCGCCGCCGACGAAGACGACCATCAGCAGCCACACCACCGGAGCCGTGGGCAGCAGGGAGTCCAGCCGGTCCATGATGCCGCCGTGACCGGGGAGCAGGGTGCCCATGTCCTTGATGCCCAGGTCGCGCTTGATCATCGACTCGCCCAGGTCGCCCAGCGTGGCGCTGGCCGCGACCGCGAGGCCCAGCAGCAGGCCCTGCCACCAGGCGCCGTCGTCGATCAGGAAATGCATGCACAGCGCGCCCGCGACCATCGCGAACAGCACCGCGCCCAGCAGGCCCTCGCGGGTCTTGCCGGGGCTGATGCGCGGGGCGAGCCGGTTCTTGCCGAAGCGCCAGCCGACCGCGTACGCGCCGGTGTCGCTGACGACCGTCAGCAGCAGGAAGGTCAGGACACGCCAGGGCCCGTCGTCGGCGGTGAGCATCATCGCGACGAAGGTGGCCAGGAAGGGCACGTAGAACGCCGCGAAGACGCCGGCCGTGACGTCCTTCAGATAGCCCTCCGGTGGTTCCGTCATGCGCCAGACCAGCACGGCCAGGGCGGTCAGGGCCATGGCGACCCAAGCGCCCTCGGCGCCGCGCACATACCCCGCGACGACCATCGCCGCGCCGCCGACCGCCAGCGGCACGAGCGGCGCCTTGATGCTCTTGCGTTCCTGGAGCCTGCTCGTCAGTTCCCACAGACCGACGACGACGGCGACCGCTATGACGCCGATGAAGACGGCCTTGACGATGAACAGCGAGGCAATGATCACCACACCGAGCCCGACACCGACCCCTATGGCCGCGCTCAGGTCACGGCCCGCGTTCTTCTTCTGCGGCGCCGGCGGCGGGGGCTGCGGGGCGTCGGGCATGGGCTC
Organism: Streptomyces sp. Y20; assembly: GCF_043195475.1. Lineage (NCBI taxonomy): Bacteria > Bacillati > Actinomycetota > Actinomycetes > Kitasatosporales > Streptomycetaceae > Streptomyces > Streptomyces sp. Y20. Next base: position 4,972 of record NZ_JBIDDP010000019.1, on the reverse strand, counting down.
CGGGTTCTGGGTCTCGGCCGGGAGTCCCCCGGTCTGGAACGCCTTGTTCGGATACGGCTCGTTCTGGGAAGGCTCGTTCGGGAACGACTCGTTCCGGAAGGTGTCATTCCGGAACGTGCCGCTCTGGAGGGCCTCGTTCGGGAACGACTCACTCGGGAACAAGGGGCCGCTCAGCCGAGCGGCCCCCCGGTCGTCGTCCTGGTCCCCGCCGTACGCGGGCACGTCGGGCACGATGGGCATGGGGCGGGTCTGCTGCGCCTCAGGCGCATCGTACGCGGGACCCGCCGGGACGGCCCCCGGGGCAGGCTGGACGGGTCCGCACTCGACGGGCCCCCAGTACCCGGCCTGCCCCGCCGACGGCGGCGCCCCCCAGGAAGAGTCGTTCATCAGACTTCGAGCAGCTCCGCTTCCTTGTGCTTGAGGAGCTCGTCCACCTGGGCGACGTACTTGGCCGTCAGGTCGTCGAGTTCCTTCTCCGCACGGCGGCCCTCGTCCTCACCGATCTCGCCGTCCTTGACGAACTTGTCGATGGCGTCCTTGGACTTGCGGCGCACGGAGCGGATGGACACCTTCGCGTCCTCGCCCTTGCTCTTGGCGACCTTGATGTACTCGCGGCGCCGTTCCTCGGTCAGCTCGGGGAACACCACCCGGATGATGTTGCCGTCGTTGCTGGGGTTGACGCCCAGGTCCGAGTCGCGGATGGCCTGCTCGATGTTGCGCAGCGCGGTCTTGTCGAACGGCGTCACGACCGCCATGCGCGGCTCCGGCACGGAGAACGAGGCCAGCTGGTTGATCGGCGTCGGGGCCCCGTAGTAGTCGGCCACGATCTTGTTGAACATCGCCGGGTGCGCTCGGCCGGTACGGATCGCGGCGAAGTCCTCCTTGGCGACCACGACGGCCTTCTCCATCTTCTCCTCGGCCTCGAGGAGGGTCTCTTCGATCACCACTTGCTCCTGCGTGTCTTGAGTAAGGCCCGGCTGCGGTTCCTCGTCGAGGCGGCGGCCGGCTGCGTCGCGTCTTCTTCCTGCACGGTTCCCGACCGTCAGGACATTGTCCATCCCCCGGCCGGGGTGCGTCCCGTCCGTCCCCCGGACAGGTGGCACGCCCCGGGCGGCGGGGGTGTGCCGGTCAGCCCCGGTTGCCCTGCTCGCCCACCAGCGTGCCGATCTTCTCACCCTTGACGGCGCGGGCGATATTGCCCTCGGCGAGAAGCTCGAAGACGAGGATCGGCAGCTTGTTGTCGCGGCACAGGGTGATGGCGGTGGCGTCGGCGACCTTGAGGTCCCGGGTGATGACCTCGCCGTAGCCGAGCGCGTCGAACTTGACGGCGTCGGGGTTGGTCTTGGGGTCGGAGTCGTAGACCCCGTCCACGCCGTTCTTGCCCATGAGCAGCGCCTCGGCGTCGATCTCCAGGGCGCGCTGGGCGGCGGTGGTGTCGGTGGAGAAGTACGGCATCCCCATGCCGGCCCCGAAGATGACCACGCGGCCCTTCTCCAGGTGGCGCACGGCGCGCAGCGGGATGTACGGCTCGGCGACCTGGCCCATGGTGATGGCGGTCTGCACGCGGGACTGGATCCCCTCCTTCTCCAGGAAGTCCTGGAGGGCGAGGCAGTTCATCACGGTGCCGAGCATGCCCATGTAGTCGGAGCGGGCACGGTCCATGCCGCGCTGCTGGAGTTCGGCGCCGCGGAAGAAGTTGCCGCCACCGATGACGACCGCGACCTGCGCGCCGTCGCGTACGACGGCGGCGATCTCGCGGGCGATCTTGTGCACCACGTCGGGGTCGACGCCCAGGCCCCCGCCACCGGAGAAGGCCTCTCCGGACAGCTTCAGCAGAAACCGGCCGTGTACTTTGCCGTCGTCGCTCTTCTGGGCCTTGGTGGTCATGGGGGATCCCGCCTCTTTCACGTGGTGCACATACGAAGAAGGCCATTGCCGATGGGGGTGCTTTTCGCTCCCATGCGCGGCAATGGCCTCCTCGTCAGATCTGCTGCCGTCCGCCCTCACGCCGGGGTGTGGCGGTGTGCGCGGACGGCTGCGGTCGACCCTATCGGGATTTCTCCGGGAATCTCCCCGGGGTTCACCCCGCGGGCCGGGTGTCGATCGCGGTCCGGACTCAGATGCCGACCTTGATGCGCGAGAAGCGCTTCAGGGTGACACCGGCCTCGTCCAGCACCTTCTGGACCGACTTCTTGTTGTCGAGCGCGTACGGCTGACCGAGCAGCGTCGCGTCCTTGAAGAAGCCGTTCAGACGACCCTCGACGATCTTCGCGATCGCGGCCTCGGGCTTGCCCTCGGCGCGGGTGGTCTCCTCGGCGATGCGGCGCTCGGACTCGACGACCTCGGCCGGGATCTCGTCCTTGGAGAGGTACTTCGGCGCGAACGCGGCGATGTGCTGGGCGACGCCCTTGGCGACCTCGGCGTTCGGCTTGTCGAACTCGACCAGGACACCGATCTGCGGGGGCAGGTCGGGCATGGTGCGGTGCATGTAGGCGCTGACGTAGCCGTCGGTGAACTGCGCGAAGCGGTCCAGGACGATCTTCTCGCCGAGGTTGGCGTTGGCCTCGTCGACGTACGCCTGTACGGTCTTGCCGGCCTCGATCTCGGAGGCGAGCAGGGCCTCGAGGTCGGCCGGGTTCGTCTTGACGACGTGCTCGGCGATGGTGTTGGCCACGGCCTGGAACTTCTCGCTCTTGGCGACGAAGTCCGTCTCGCACTTCAGCTCGACCAGGACGCCGGAGGAGTTGTCGCCGGCGATGATGGAGACCACGGCGCCGTTCTCGGCGGAGCGGCCCTCGCGCTTGGCGACGCCCTTCTGGCCCTTGATGCGCAGCGCCTCGACGGCCTTGTCGACACTGCCCTCGGCCTCGTCCAGCGCCTTCTTGCAGTCCATCATGCCGGCGCCGGTGAGCTCACGGAGCTTCTTGACGTCGGCGGCGGTGTAGTTCGCCATGAGTCTGTGAGTCTTTCTCGAAGTCTGGAAGATCTTCAGATCCGCACGGTCCGCGGTCCGGTCCGTGGTCCGCGTCCACAGGTGGACGCGGACCGCGTACGTCGTGCCTGCCGACCTACGGGTGAACAGCGGGGGCGGACTTCATCGCGCCTGGGGCGCATGGGATGCGGTACCGCCCCGCTGTCGAACACTGACGGACCGGCGTCAGGCCTGCTCGCCCTCGGCGGCCGGGGCGGCCTCGGCCGGAGCCTCGACCTCGGCGGCCGGAGCCGCTTCGGCGGACTCGGCGGCCTCGGCGGCCGGAGCCTCGTCCTCGGCGGCCGGGGCGGCCTCCGCGGCCGGAGCCTCGTCCTTCTTCTCACCCTCGAGCAGGTCGCGCTCCCACTCGGCGAGCGGCTCGCCCGCGGCCTTCTCGCCCTTGTCACCGGTGGCGACGCCGGAACGGGAGATGAGGCCCTCGGCGACGGCGTCGGCGATCACGCGGGTGAGCAGGGTGACGGAGCGGATCGCGTCGTCGTTGCCCGGGATCTTGTAGTCGACCTCGTCGGGGTCGCAGTTGGTGTCGAGGATCGCGACGACCGGAATGTTCAGCTTCCGGGCCTCACCGACGGCGATGTGCTCCTTCTTGGTGTCCACGATCCAGACGGCGCTGGGCACCTTGGACATCTCGCGGATACCGCCGAGGGTCTTCTCCAGCTTGGCCTTCTCGCGCGAGAGGACCAGCAGTTCCTTCTTGGTCAGACCGGAGGCCGCGACGTCCTCGAAGTCGATCTGCTCGAGTTCCTTCAGGCGCTGAAGACGCTTGTAGACGGTCGAGAAGTTGGTGAGCATGCCGCCCAGCCAGCGCTGGTTCACGTAGGGCATGCCGACGCGGGTCGCCTGCTCGGCGATGGCCTCCTGCGCCTGCTTCTTCGTGCCGACGAACATGACCGTGCCGCCGTGGGCGACGGTCTCCTTGACGAACTCGTAGGCGCGGTCGATGTACGACAGCGACTGGAGCAGGTCGATGATGTAGATGCCGTTGCGCTCGGTGAAGATGAAGCGCTTCATCTTCGGGTTCCAGCGACGGGTCTGGTGACCGAAGTGGACGCCGCTTTCCAGCAGCTCCCGCATCGTGACGACGGCCATGGCCGTTCTCCTTGGTTTTCTCGGTTGTGCCGCGTCCGCCGGATGGCGGTCGCGCCTGACGCCCGCGATGCGCCGTGCCGCGAAGGACCGAGGGGCGCTTGGTACGAACCCTTGACGGGTGCCGTACCGGGGCGTGCGAAGTCGACCCGGTGACCCGGATCGCCATGAGAAGTGTACGGGACCGGCGGGGTACCGGGTGACGCCGCTGTCCACAACCGGGGAGTGGTCCACAGGGTCCGGCGGGGACCGCGGCGGATGCGGGACGGTTCTCGCATGCGACGAGTGATGCGGTACGTGGCGTTGTGGGTGGTTCTGCTGTGCGGATCGGTGACGGCCGCACTGTCCGCGCCGGCCTGGGCGGACGACCCCCCGGGGCCACCGCCCGCGCCTTTGCCGCCCGGGTCTCCGGTCCCGGCCGTGGGCCGCGCCTGGCCGGTGGGTGTCCGGCCGACGGTGGTACGCGGCTGGAAACCGCCGGCCACGGTGTACGGCCCCGGGCACCGGGGAGTGGACCTCGCCGCGGCGGCCGGCACCCCGGTACGCGCGGTGGCCCCGGGGCGGGTGTCCTTCGCGGGCAGGGTGGCCGGGCGGGGGGTGGTGTCGGTGGAGCTGACGGGAACGGATCTGCGGACCACGTACGAGCCGGTGAGCCCTTCGGTGAGGAAGGGGGACGAGGTGGAGGCGGGCGGGGTGGTGGGGGGGGTGGAGCCGACGGGCTCGCACTGCGCCAGGACGACGTGCGTGCACTGGGGCGCGCTGCGAGGCGGGACCTACGTGGACCCCCTGGCCCTGCTGCCCCCGTGGCTGCTGCGCGGAGGCCCGTCGAGGCTCCTGCCGGTACTGGGCGTGCCCATGCCGTGACCGGTGACAGGTCATCGTCCAGGGGCGGGG
>NZ_JBIDDP010000018.1:0-133100 GCF_043195475.1 Streptomyces sp. Y20 | reverse complement strand
TCGCCGTACCCGGTCACAGTGACGTGAGATGCCCCGGCTGCTCCGTCCGCCGCGGCAGCAGCACCGGTTCGGCCGTCGCCGTCCCGGGCTCCAGGGCGAGCACCGCCGCCACCGGATGCTCGTCGTGGCCGTCGTGTTCCCGGAGTGGCTCTGGTGCGGCGTGCCGCCCGGGCTCCTCCGTGCGGTCGGGCGCGGGGGCCGCCCGCGTCAGCAGCACCACCCCCGAGGCGGCCAGCGCCGCACCGGCCAGGGCCAGCAGCACCCCACCGGCGCCGCCCTGGAGGCCCTGCCCCAGCAGCGTGAGGCCGATCACCGCGGCGGCCACCGGGTTGGCGAGGGTGACGACGGCGAGCGGGGCGCCGAGGCCGCCGCGGTAGGCCGTCTGCGACAGCAGCAGGCCGCCCACGGCGAACGTGGCGACGAGCACGGCCACGACGATCACCTCGGTGCGGAGCGCCGGTCCGGACCGCTCCGTGGCCGCGACGGTCACCGTCTGGGTGAGCGCGGAGGCGACACCGGAGGCGAAGCCGGACGCGGTCGCGTGCCGCAGGCCCGGCCGGGCGCCGGGCCGGGACAGCAGGCCGATGGCGGCGGCCGTCGTACCGGCGACGGCCAGGGCCTCGGTCAGCGACAGGACCCGGGCGGGCGCGGGGCCGGAGGCGGCGACGAGCAGGGCGCCGAGACCGAGCAGGGTCAGTGCCGTACCGCGCCATTCCACCGCGCTGACCCGCCGGCCGGCCGCCCGCGCACCCAGGGGCACCGCCGCGACCAGGGTGAGGGCGCCCAGCGGCTGGACGACGGTGAGCGGGCCGTACTTCAGGGCGACGACGTGCAGCAGCGCGGCGACGGCGTTCAGGCCTACCGCGGACCACCAGGCGCCGGTGCCCAGCAGCCGCAGCAGCCCGGTGCCGGCGCTGCGCGCGGCGAGGCGCTCCTGGGCGACGGCGGCCAGCGCGTAGGCGACGGCCGACACCAGGGACAGGGCCAGGGCGGTCACCGCCGCGGCGCTCATCGGGCCGCTCCCGCCAGGACGGGCTCCGGCGTGGCGAGTCGGCCGGCGCCGCGCCGGGCCGTGGTGGCCGTGTGCCGCGGCGGATGGATGACCGCGAGGGTCAGGCCGAGCATGGCCGTGGCGACGAGGGCGTCGAGCCAGTAGTGGTTCGCGGTGCCGGTGATCACCAGCAGGGTGAGCGCCGGGTGCAGCAGCCAGAGGGCGCGCCACCGGGAGCGGGTCGCGGCGATCAGGCCGACCGCCACCATCAGCGCCCAGCCGAAGTGCAGTGAGGGCATGGCCGCGAACTGGTTGGACAGGTGGTCGCTGGACGGCGGGCCGTACACGGAGGGCCCGTAGAGGCGAGCGGTGTCCACCAGGCCGGTGCCGGTCAACATCCGGGGCGGGGCCAGCGGGAAGGTGAAAGGCAGCACCAGGGCGGCCGTGGTGACGACGGCGAGGACCCGGCGCGCCCAGACGTAGTGCGCGGGTCGCCGCACGTAGAGCCAGACCAGGAAGGCGAGCGTGGCCGGGAAGTGGACGGTCGCGTAGTAGGTGTTCGCGAGGTGGACGAGGGTGTCGCCGTGCAGCAGCGCGGACTGCACGGCGTTCTCGTGGGGCAGGTGCGCGGCCCGCTCCAGGTGCCACACGCGGCGGGCGTTGTGGAAGGCCTCGGGGGTGTGCCCGGTGGCCAGTCGCCGGCCGAGCTTGTAGACCAGGAAGAGCCCGGCGACCAGCAGGAACTCACGTATCAGGGGCGGGCGTGCCGTGGTGTCCGGCTCCGCCTTCGCCCCCGCAGGCTCGGTTCGGGCATTCATCCCCCGGCCCCTTCGCTGACGGTGGTGCGTGTGGTGGTGCGTGCGTGTCCCGGTGTCGGGTCCTGTCCGGATCCGGAACTGATCGATACGTTTCCGTACCGATACGCCAGTGTACCGATACGGAAGTGTACCGATACGGCTGGGTACCGGTACACTGGCGTATCGATCGAGGTGCGACACACTGGAGACAGGCCGGGACATCCGGCCCGCCGCAGTGGGCCGCGCAGCCGGACAGGCCGCACACGAGTGAGGGGAAGCAGCGCATGACGTCGCAGGCCGCGGACGAACCGGAGACGGTCGTCGCCTCGCGCCGCTCCAAGATCACGCCGGAGCGTGAGCGGGAGTTCTTCGACGCCGTGCTGGACCAGATCCGCGAGTGCGGCTACGACTCCGTCACCATGGAGGGCGTCGCCGCCAGCACCCGGTGCAGCAAGTCCACGCTGTACCGGCAGTGGAAGACCAAACCGCAGTTCGTCGCGGCGGCGCTGCGCGCCAACCGCCGGGTGCGGTTCGCCGGCATCGACACCGGATCGCTCGCCGAGGACCTGCGCCAGGCCGCGCGGGCCACGGGTGACTGGTCCGGCAAGGACACCCGGCTGCTCCAGGCCCTCGGACACGCGGTGACGGCGGACCAGGAACTGGCCCAGGCGCTGCGCGAGGCGCTGGTCCTGCCGGAGATGGCGGAGCTGGAGAAAATGCTCGCCCGGGGCGTGGCCCGCGGCGAGGTCCCCGCGCAGAACCCGGCGCTCGCCTATGTGCCCGCCATGATGTTCGGCGTCCTGCGGGTGCGGCCGGTGCTGTGCGGCCAGTACGCCGACTCCGACTACCTCGCCGGATTCGTGGAGGCCGCCGTGCTGCCCGCGCTGGGACTGACCTGAAGACCCAGGCCGCCGTTCACGGGATGACTGAACGGTGACCTGACCGCGCCGCACCGTGGGGACGGGGGCGGCGCGCACCCCCGGCCGGGGGGGGGGGGGGGGGGGGGGGGGGGGGGGGGCACCCCGGGCCGGGTGGGGTTGCTCTTGAGCGGAGAGGAACCCCACCCGGCCGATCCGATTCTCAGACGTCCTGGCCGTTCCCGGTGCCGGACGAGACCTTGATCCCCTTGACGATCTCGTCGATCACCGACACCCGCTGGCCGACGTCCACGCCGAAACGCACCAGGACGAACTGCCGGGGGTCGTTGGGGGAGGGGAAGGCGACCGACTCGACATAGCCGTCGGCGCCCTTGCTGGTGACGGCCTTCCAGCGGACCAGGTAGCCCTTCTGCCCGGCGACCGTCACCGCCTTGGATGCCAGCACCTTGTGCGAGGTGATGCTCCCGTAGGTGGTACCGCCGTACGAGTCCTTGGCGTTGGCCGCGATGTCCGCCTCGGCGACCTTCTCGGCCGTGTCGGGCCCGCTGCCCAGCCCCATCGCCGGAGCCGTGGAGGCACCGCCCGCGGTGCACGTCTTCGTGGTGTCGCCCGGGCACTTGTACGAGTCGTCGGAGTTCACCACCACGCCGGCGCGGGTCGTCTCCCCGGTCCAGCCCTTCGGCACCGGCAGGCTGATGCCGGTGACCGGGTCGGACACGGTGCCACCGCCCCGGACCTTCGGCGGCCCGGACCGGTCCGGCGACGGCGAGGCCCCGCCGGACCCGCCCGGGCCACCGGAGCCGCCCGGTCCGCCCGATCCCTCGGAGCCGCCCGAACCGCCGGGCCCGCCGAACGGGCCGCCCCCCTCCTGCCCGCCGACCGGGCCCCGCCGCGAGCCGGCGCGGTCGGCGTCACCGCCGCGCCCGGCGAGGAGGTACACGCCCACCCCGATGCTCGCCAGCACCGCGGCCGTCACCGCGACGGCTATGGCCGTGCGCAGACCGCGCCGGGAGCCGGCCGGCGGCTGGGCGGGATACAGCGGATATCCCGTAGGGGAGCCGTATCCCGCCGGGGCGCCGTACCCCGCCGGGGCGGTGGGCGCCGGCCCGGCCGGCTGTCCGGGGTGGGCCGGCGGTGGGCCGCCGTCCGCCGCCGGCTGCGGCGGGGGACCCCACGAGGCGGCCGTGCCGGCGGGGCGGGTCCGGTCCGTCCAGGCCTTGCCGTCCCACCAGCGTTCGGTGGGCGGACCGTCATGCGTCTGCCCGGGGTCGGGGTACCACCCGGGAGGAGTCACCTGCGTCATGTCCCCACCGTATGAGGCGACGGTGAAAGCGGGATGAGAGGATCCGCGGCGGATCCTCTCAATGAGCACATTCCGCCCGGGATTTCTCCGCGCCCCGTTCCCGCGCCTCCCACCGTTCCCGCGCCGCCCACCGTCCCCGCGCCTCCCACCGTTCCCGCGCCTTCCACCGTCCCCGCGCCTCCCCGGCGCCCCGGAGCACCGGAGTTGACGCCCCGTCCGCTGGTCGGGCGGGGCCGGGCGCCGCCGGCCCGCACCCCCGTTCACCCGGCGGGGCAGTACCTGCCGGGACCGGCCACCACGCACCCCACCGGACGGCTACGCTCGTGCTCCGTACGTCGTTCGGGCGACCCGGGGAGGTAACGGATGACGGAGGGACGGCCGTCGGCGGTCGGCTCGGCTCCCCTGTGGGAGCGGGACACCGAGATCGCCACCGTCGTACAGGCGCTCGACGTGCTCTGCGCCGACCGGTCGTCCGCGGGCAGCCTGCTGGTGTTCCGGGGCGACGCGGGCCTCGGCAAGACCGCGCTGCTGGCCGAGACCCGCCGCATCGCCGAACGCCACGGCTGCACGGTCTGGTCCGCGCGTGGCGCCGAGACCCTGAGGTCCGTGCCGTTCAACGTGGTACGGCAGCTGCTCCAGCCCGCACTGCTGTCCTTGCTGCCCGAGGAGGCCCGCGAGTACCTCGGTGACTGGTACGACATCGCCGGCCCCGCCCTCGGTATAACCGATCCGCAGGAGGGGAACGCCGACCCGCAGTACGTCTGCGACGGACTCGTCGCTGCGGTACGCCGGCTGGCCCGCCGCGAATGGCCGCTCGTCCTGCTCCTCGACGACGCGCACTGGGCGGACCAGGAGACCCTGCGCTGGCTCGCCGCGTTCGCCGAACGCCTGGACGACCTGTCCGTCCTCGTCGTGGTCGCCCGCCGCCCGGACGGGATCGGCGGGGACGGCGCCCGCCATCTCGACGCGGTGGCCGCGGCGGGCCGCCCCGTCAGCAACCTCAGAAGCCTCACCCCGGGCGCCACCGCCGGCCTCACCCGCGCCACCCTCGGCCGCCAGGCCGACGACGCCTTCTGCCGCGAGGTGTGGGCCGTCACCGACGGCAACCCCTACGACACCGTCGAACTCCTCGCCAAGGTGCGGGACAGCGAACTCCAGCCGGTCGAGGCACAGGCCGGGGAACTGCGCGCCCTCAACCGCGGCGCCCGCGGCGGCGGACTCGTCGACCGGCTCAAGGCGCTCGGCCTGGAGGCCACCCGGTTCGCCTGGGCCGCCGCCATCCTCGGCACCGGCATCACCGTCGACATGGTCGCCCGCCTCGCCACCATGACCGACGACGTCGCCCGGCACAGCGCCGAACTCCTCTGCAACGCCCGCATCCTCACCCCGCCCGACCCGGCAGGCGGCACCGAACACGAGGACGGCGAGCTGGAGTTCGTCCACCCGCTCATCGCCTCCGCCGTCTACCGGTCCATCCCGCCCGGCGTGTGCACCGCCATGCACGGGGTCGCCGCCCAGATCATCACCGAGCTGGGCCGCGGCGCCGCCGAGGCCGCCCGGCACCTGCTGAAGGTGCACCCGGACGACGACGAGGAACTCGTCCAGCAATTGCGCGACGCCGCCCGCGAGCACCTGGCCGTCGGCGCGCCGGACGCGGCCCGCCGCTGCCTGGAACGCGCCCTGCGGGAACCGCCCCTCCCCGAGGCCCACGCGCACGTCCTGTACGAACTGGGCTGCGCCACCCTCCTGACCAACCCGGCCGTCACCATCGGCCATCTCCAGAACGCGCTCGGCATGCGCGGCCTCGACGCGACCGAGCGTGTCGACGCCGTCGTCCGCCTCTCCCAGGCGCTGCTCCACAACGACCAGCTGGAGGAGGCCGTCCGCACGGTCGAGGCCGAGGCCGCCCGGCACGACGCGGGTCCCGTGCGGATGCGGCTCCAGGCCTTCCAGTTCATGTGGGAGGGCATCCACGGCGAGACCGTCTCCCCGGCCCGCTCCCGGCGCCTGACCGAGCTGGCCGGCACCTGCACCGGCCGCGACAACGCCGAACGCGCCCTGCTGATCCTGCGCGGCTTCGACGCGATGACCCACGGCGAGAGCGCCGACGAGGTCGTCGCCCTGTGCGACCGCGCCCTCGTCAACGGCCGCCTCGCGCCCGGCCTCGGCTGGACCGACCCGGCGTGGGGCATGGAGCTGCTGATGATGCTCGGCAGCGCGTACGCCTACGCCGACCGGCTGGACCGCGCCGAGAGCCTGTTCACCGAGGCCCGGCGCGTCTACACCGCGGCCGGCTGGCGCGGCGGCCACCTCTCCCTGGCCAACGCCTTCCTCGGCCTCGCCTACCGCAGGCAGGGCAGGCTGCGCGACGCCGAGTCCGCGCTGCGCGAGGCCCTGGCCGAACGCGTCGGCCGGCGCCTGCCGCTGTACTGGTCGGCCGTCTGCGGGCTGGTCGACACCCTGCTGGCCCGGGGCCGCGTCGCGGAGGCCTGGTCGGTCGCCGAACAGTACGGCTTCGCGCCGCCGTACCCGTCCACGATCGTGCTGCCCGACATCCGCTCCGTGCGCGGCCGGCTGCTGCTCGCCGTCGGCCGCACCGAGGACGGCGTCAACGAGCTGGAGGCCGCCGAGAAGACCGCCGCCTCCCGCGGCGGCCACAATCCCGTCCTCGCACCCTGGTCCATCGACCTCGCCAAGGCCCTCGCCGGCCAGGACCCGGCCCGGGCCGCCCAGCTCGCGGCCGACGCCCGCCGGCAGGCCGAGCGGTTCGGCACCGACACCGCGATCGGCGAGGCCCTGCGCTGCGCCGCCGCCCTGGCGACGGGCCGGGAGGCGGTACGGCTCGCCGCCCGGGCCGTCACCTACCTGGAGGCGTCGCCCTGCCAGTACGAGCACGCGGCGGCCCGGATCGAGTACGGCATCGTGGCCCGCTCGGCCGCGGAGCTCGACCGGGGCCTGGACCTCGCCCGAGCCTGCGGCGCGGAAGGCCTGACGTCCCAGGCCCGCGAGGCCCTGGAATCGGGACACGCCCTTCCCTGACCCACCGACCGAACCACCGGCCACGTCGACCACCGGCCGCCCGGACCTTCCGGCCGCCCGCGGCTTCCGGTCGGCCCCGAGCGCGGTCGTGAGCCCGACAGCCGCCAAGTGCGCCGCCGGTGGGCGCGTGCGCCTGCTGCCCAGCCGCTCGGCATGCCCCTGGTCGCGGCCGTGGCCGCGGCGGGGGGCCCGGCGCGGGCCGGCCCGAAGCGAGGCCCCCTCCGGGGACCGGAGTGGCGCCGCCGGCCGAAACGCCGGGCAGGACGCCGGTCCGGGCGGCCGGGGCCGGCAGACCGGCCCGCGTGAGTCGTGGTCGGCGGAGTCACGGTCGTGGCGGAGGGGCGGCAGGCGGACGCGACCGGGTTGTGGCTGGCGGACCTGCGCCACCCGGCCGAGCCGCTCGCCGTCCAGGGCTGAGCCCGCCCTCGCACTGCCGGGCCCTCACGCCGCCGGTACGAACACCACCCACACCTGCCCGGTGGCGAAGTCCAGTGGGCTGCCGTCCGGCGCCGTGAACGCCGTACCGGCCGCCGCCGACGGCCGCGACCAGCGGGCGTCGAAGGACCGCCCGTCCCGCAGCACCTCCGCCCGCCCGGAGCCCACCGTCTCGGTGTACGGCGTGTGGTTGCCGAGCGCGTCGTGGTAGCGCGAGGTACGGATCCGCACGTGCTGCACGACCACCGTGGCCGGTGCCGGACCACCGCGCCCGGCCGTGCCGGCCGGCGTGCCGTCCATGGCCACAAGCCATCCCCCGCGCCCCGCCGACCAGGTGAAGGTGAACCGGGCGGCGGGGTAGCGCACGATCCGCGAGGACGCGCGGGTGCCGCCGGAAGGGGCCGGGCCATAACGGAAGCCCGTGCTCAGGGCCGTACCGCCGGGGGCGGAGGGCAGCAGGGCGGCCGGGCGGAGATAGAGATTGTGCGGGGCGGCCCGGCCGGTGTCCCGGCGGTAGGCGCCAGGGGCCTCGTCCGGCGGCTCGGCCCGCAGTGGCGCCCGGGCGATCAGCGGCAGCAGTCTGTGCTGGGCGCCCGAGAAGGCGAGGACCGGCATGCGGAACTGGCGCAGCAGCTCGAGATCGGACTCGCGGGCGCTGCGGACGGGACCGACGGTCCGCGGGAGCCGGGTCGCGTACACCGCCATCAGCCGGCTCAGACCGCCCTCCACCTGCTCCACGTACACCACGTCCGCCGCCTCCAGCCCGGACTGCGGGCGCGCCGCGGGGGCGTTGTCGATCTTCACGGCAAGGGGAGAACCCACCACTGCGGGCGCGGTCGGCGAGGTCGGTGCCGGGGTGCGGTGCGGGGCGCGGTGGTCGTCGTCCCGTCCGTGGCCGGTGCAGCCCGCCGCGAGCGGGGCCGACAGCGCGACCGCCAGCAGCGTGGCCGCCGGTGCGGTGCGCCGTCGACGCGCCCTGTCCCTCGTGTCCACCGCGGGCCCCCCGTCCGTCTTGTCCGATTGTGCGCTCATCGGTTCACAGTGGCCATACCCGGGCGCCCACCTGGAACGGAGCGCGATTCGCCATCGGCGGCGTGGGTACCCGCCCGGCACCGCACACGGGACGCAGGACGCAGCCACACGCGACCGAGGGAGTGCGACCGCATGAAGGCAGTCACCTGGCAGGGCAAGCGCGACGTACGGGTCGAGGATGTGCCCGACCCGAGGATCGAGGAACCCACGGACGCCGTCATCCGGGTCACGTCGACCGGACTGTGCGGCTCGGACCTGCACCTGTACGAGGTGCTGACCCCGTTCATGACCCCGGGGGACATCCTCGGCCACGAACCCATGGGCATCGTCGAGGAGGTCGGTCCGGAGGTGACCGGCCTACGGCCCGGCGACCGTGTCGTGGTGCCCTTCCAGATCGCCTGCGGGCACTGCTTCATGTGCGGCACCGGGCTGCCCACCCAGTGCGAGACCACCCAGGTCACCGGGGAGGGCATGGGCGCCCCCCTGTTCGGCTACACCCGCCTGTACGGCGCCGTCCCCGGCGGCCAGGCCGAGTATCTGCGGGTGCCGCAGGCGCAGTTCGGGCCCATCAAGGTGCCCGAGGGCCCGTCGGACGACCGGTTCGTGTACCTCTCCGACGTGTTGCCCACCGCCTGGCAGGCCGTCGAGTACGCCGCCGTCCCGCCCGGCGGCACCCTGGCGGTCCTCGGCCTCGGTCCCATCGGCGACATGGCCTGCCGCATCGCCAAGGCGCGCGGCGCCGAGCGGGTGTTCGGCGTCGACCTCGTCCCCGAGCGCCTCGCCCGGGCGAAGCGGCGGGGCGTGGAGACGTACGACATCAGGGCCTTCGACAACGAGAAGGCGCTCGTCCACGCCATCCAGGACGAGACCGGCGGCCGGGGCCCCGACGCCGTGATCGACGCCGTCGGCACCGAGGCGCACGGCAGCGCCGCCGCCAAACTCGCCCAGCAGGCCACCGCGCTGCTGCCGCGCAAGATCAGCGGCCCGCTCGCCGAACGCTTCAGCATCGACCGGCTCGGTGCCCTCTACATGGCCATCGACCTGGTCCGCCGCGGCGGCACCATCTCCCTCAGCGGTGTCTACGGCGGCATGGCCGACCCGATGCCGATGCTCACCCTCTTCGACAAGCAGATCCAGCTGCGCATGGGACAGGCCAACGTCCGCCGCTGGAGCGACCAGATCATGCCCTACCTGACGGACGAGGACCCGCTCGGCGTGGACGACTTCGCCACGCACCGGGTGCCGCTGTCGGAGGCTCCGCACGCCTACGAGATGTTCCAGCGCAAGCAGGACGGCGCCATCAAGATCCTCATGCGGCCGTAGCGCGCGGCCGTGGCCCGGCTCCGCCGCGGTCCCGTGCGGCGGTAGCCCGGCTCAGCCGCGGTCCTTCTCGCCGAGGATCTCCGCCAGGTCGTAGCGCACCGGCTCCTCCAGTTGGGCGTAGGTGCAGCTCTCCGGCGCACGGTCCGGCCGCCAGCGGCGGAACCGGGCCGTGTGCCGGAACCGCTGCCCGTTCTCCATGTGGTCGTACGCCACCTCGGCCACCCGGTCGGGGCGCAGCGGCACCCACGACAGGTCCTTCTTGCCGGACCAGCGGCTCGGTGCCCCCGGCAGCCGGGCGCTCTCGTGCGCGGCCTCGTCCGCCCACGCGGCCCAGGGGTGCGCGGACACGTCGTCCATGCGCAACGGCTCCAGATCCTCGACCAGTTCCGCGCGGGTGCGCATCGGGAACGCGGCCGACACGCCCACGTGCTGGAGCCGGCCCCGGTCGTCGTACAGCCCGAGCAGCAGCGAGCCGATCACCGGGCCGCTCTTGTGGAAGCGGTACCCGGCCACCACTACGTCCGCCGTCCGCTCGTGCTTGATCTTGAACATGGCCCGCTCGTCCTGGAGATAGCGCAGGGTGAGCGGCTTGGCGACGACCCCGTCGAGACCGGCGCCCTCGAACTGCTCGAACCACTGCCGGGCCACCTCGATGTCGGTCGTCGCCGGCGCGAGGTGCACCGGCGGGGCCGCCCCGGCCAGCGCCCGGTCCAGCAGGGCGCGGCGGTCGGTCAGCTCCACGTCGAGCAGGGCGTGGTCGTCCAGGGCCAGCAGGTCGAAGGCGACGAAGGAGGCCGGCGTCCGCTCCGCGAGCATCCGCACCCGGGACGCCGCCGGATGGATCCGCTCGGTCAGCGCGTCGAAGTCAAGCCGGCCGCTCCGCGCGATCACGATCTCCCCGTCGACCACGCACCGCTCGGGCAGACGCTCCCTCAGCGCCGCGACCAGCTCCGGGAAATACCTGGTCAGCGGCTTCCCGGTCCGGCTGCCCAACTCCACCTCGGCGCCGTCCCGGAACACGATCGACCGGAATCCGTCCCATTTCGCCTCGTAGTGCATACCCGGCGGGATCTTCGCCACCGACTTGGCGAGCATGGGCTTGACGGGCGGCATGACGGGCAGATCCATGGGTCCGATTCTGCGCGCATACGTACCGGTGCGCCCGGTATGCGCGCCGCGCGGGGTGCGCCTACCGTGGCCGCATGGGCGATGCGGTGGAACTCGAGGTGGGCGGCCGGACGGTACGGCTGTCCAGCCCGGACAAGGTGTTCTTCCCGGAGCGGGGCTTCACGAAGCTGGACCTCGCCCGCTACTACGCCGCCGTCGCGCCCGGCATCCTGCGCGCCCTGCGCAACCGCCCCACCACCCTGGAGCGCTACCCGGACGGCGTCGGCGGCGAGTGGTTCTACCAGAAGCGGGCCCCCAAGGGCATGCCCCGATGGATCCCGACCGCCCACATCACCTTCCCCAGCGGGCGCAGCGCCGACGAGATGTGCCCCACGGAGGAGGCCGCCGTGGTGTGGGCCGCCCAGTACGGCACTCTCACCTTCCACCCCTGGCCGGTGCGCGCCACCGACGTCGACCATCCCGACGAGCTCCGCATCGACCTCGACCCGCAGCCCGGCACCGACTACGACGACGCGGTCCGCGCCGCCCACGAACTGCGAGCCGTCCTGGAGGAGTTCGGCGGGCTGCGCGGCTGGCCGAAGACCTCCGGGGGCCGGGGCCTGCACGTCTTCGTGCCCATCGAGCCCCGCTGGACCTTCACCCAGGTGCGCCGCGCCGCGATCGCGGTCGGCCGGGAGATGGAACGCCGGATGCCCGACCAGGTGACCATCAGATGGTGGAAGGAGGAGCGCGGGCGCCGGATCTTCCTGGACTACAACCAGACGGCCCGCGACCGCACCATCGCCTCCGCCTACTCCGTACGCCCCCGCCCGCACGCCCCCGTCTCCGCGCCCCTGCGCTGGGAGGAGGTCGGCGTCGCCCACCCCCGTGACTTCGACCTCGCCACCATGCCGGCCCGGTTCGCCGAGGTCGGCGACGTGCACGCCGGTATGGACGACCACGCCTACTCCCTGGACGCGCTGCTCGACCTGGCCCGCCGGGACGAACACGACCACGGCCTGGGCGATCTGCCGTACCCCCCGGAGTACCCGAAGATGCCCGGCGAACCGAAACGCGTCCAGCCGAGCCGGGCCCGCCCCGAGCCGACGTCCTGACGGGGAAGGCGCGCGTAGCCACGGTGTACGCGCCCCCCGGCCCGCTCGGCCGAGCCCCTGCCGGCACCGGCCGGGCCGGCGCCCCGCGGCTATCCTGATCGGCAACCGCCGATGAGGAGTCCCGAAGTGACCGAGGCAGTGTCGCGTCCCACGCTGGAGGCCGTGGCCGAGCGGGCCGGCGTCTCCCGGGCCACCGTGTCCCGGGTGGTCAACGGCGGGGACGGGGTCCGCAAGCCGCTCGCCGAGCGGGTGAGGCGGGCCGTGGAGGAACTGGGGTACGTCCCCAACCAGGCGGCGCGCAGCCTCGTCACCCGACGGCACGACGCCGTCGCCGTCGTCATCGCCGAACCCGAGGCCCGGGTCTTCGCCGACCCCTTCTTCGCCCTCCAGCTGCGCGGCATCAGCAAGGAACTGACCGCCCACGACAACCAGCTCGTGCTGCTGCTCACCGAGGGCCGCGACGACCACGCCCGGGTGGCCCGGTACCTCGCCGGCGGCCATGTCGACGGCGCGCTCGTCTTCTCCCTCCACCTGGACGACCCGCTGCCCGGCCTCATCCACGACGCCGGCGTGCCCACCGTGTTCGGCGGCCGCCCCCACCGGGGCGAGCACAGCGGGGCGCAGGACCCGGTTGCCGCGTACGTCGACTGCGACAACCGCGGCGGGGCCCGCACGGCCGTACGGCACCTCGTGGGCCTCGGCCGCCGGCGTATCGCGCACATCACCGGCGCGCTGGACCAGACGTCGGCGGTGGACCGCTTCGACGGCTACCGGGACGTCATGGCCGGCGTCCCGGGCGGGAACGACCCTTCGCTGGTCGTGGAGAGCGACTTCACCCCGGCCGGCGGGGAACGCGCGATGCGGGAGCTCCTCGGCCGCCGCCCGGACGTGGACGCCGTGTTCGCCGCCAACGACCTCTCCGCGCTCGGCGCCCTGCGGGTGCTGCGGGAGAGCGGCCGGCGTGTGCCCGAGGACGTGGCCGTGGTCGGTTTCGACGACGTGATGCCGGTCGCCGAGCAGGCCGACCCGCCGCTGACGACCGTTCGTCAGGACATAGAGGAGATGGGCCGCCTGATGGCCCGCCTCCTGCTCCAGGGCCTGACCGGCGACCGCGGCGAACCGGCCGCGGAGGACGAGCCGCTGCCCCCGGCCGGCGCCCCGGACACGGCCCCGGCGGGAGTCATCCTCCCGACGACCCTGATACGCCGCGCCTCGGCGTGACCCCGGGCCCGGCCGATGCGCCCGGGCCCGGGGTGGCCCGGCGAAGCGCGGTCGGGCCCGGCCGCGGCAGGGCGTCAGGTCTGCGGGGAAGCGCTTCTGATCACGGCGAAACGGGCGCCGTAGGGGTCGGCGAGTTTGGTCATGCGGCCCACGCCGTCCACCGTCGTCGGCGGCATCCGCACCGTCCCGCCGAGCCGCTCCGCCTGCCCGGCCACGGCGTCGGGGTCCTCCACCTCGAAGTACGGCAGCCAGTACGGGCCGTCCTCCGCCTCGGCGGGGGCGTCGGCCAGCGGCACCAGGCCGCCGAACATCGCGTCCTCTCCCGCCCCGGCCGGGTTGACGCAGGTGTACGTCCCGCCCGGGAAGGGCACCGCGTAGGTCTCCAGGCCCAGCACCCGGTGGTAGAAGGCCGCCGCCGCCGCGATGTCCCGGGTGTACAGCTCGACCCAGCACAGCGCGCCCGGCTCGTTCGCCGCGTCCACGCCCTTGGTCCGTCCGGGCTGCCAGATCCCGAACGGCACGCCCGCCTGGTCGGTGAGGACCGCCATGCGGCCCTCGCCCATCACGTCGATCGGCGGGACCAGCACACCGCCGTGGGCCTGTTCGGCCGCCTCGGCGGTGGCCTGCGCGTCCTCGCTGCGGAAGTACACCGTCCAGGCCGGCGGGCCCTGCTCCGGACCGCTCCGCATGCCGCCCGCGACGGTCTTACCGTCCCGCTGGAAGAAGCCGTACCCGCCGGCTTCCGGCCCCGCCGACCGGAACCGCCAGCCCAGGAGGGCGCCGTAGAAGGAGGTGGCGCCATCGATGTCGGGGGTGCCCACGTCGATCCAGTTCGGGGCGCCGGTGACGAAACGGGTGGTGAGCATGCGTGCCCTCCTCGAAAGGGGTCCCGTCCTGTGCACTGCCGAGTCTGGCACCGCCCACTGGCGAGCGCCGCCGGAGCCACGCCGCGCCGGACCCCCGTCCGCTCCCACGCCGCCTTTCTCCCTTGTTCCCGCGCGCCGCCGTGCGCGCGCCGGGCCTCGGGGAGCAGCATCGGGTCCACAGGAACGAGGCGAGGGGGGGGGCGGGCGCGGCGCCGGAACGACGGCGGCGGTGGCGGGCGCGTCGGGTGGCCGGGGACGCCGTTGAGCCGGCGTTGATCGAACGTTTTTCGGCGTACGGCACGCTCCTGGCCATGCACTCCGAAACCATCACCCCGGCCGACGACACCTGGCAGGCGCAGGCCCTGTGCGCGCAGACCGGGCCCGACTTCTTCTTCCCCGAACCCGGCAGTTCGGTGCGCGACGCGAAGCGCATCTGCGCCATGTGCGAGCTGCGCCCGGCCTGCCTGGACTACGCGCTGGCCAACGACGAGCGGTTCGGCGTCTGGGGCGGCCTGTCGGAGAAGGAACGTCTCGCCCTGCGGCGCACCGCCCGCTGACGCCGCCCGAGCGGGGCGGCCGGCCGACCACCCGCCCGCACGCGGGCCGTCAGCCTCCGGCGCGCGCCGCCATCCGGGCCTTGCGGGCGGCGAGCTTCTCGTCGAACTTCGAGGCCTCCGTGTCCAGCCCGCCCAGGAACAGACCCAGTTCCTCCTGCGCCCGGAGTCCCTCGGGGCCGAGACCGTCGATCTCCAGGACCTTCAGGAAGCGGAGCACCGGCTGGAGCACGTCGTCGTGGTGGATGCGCAGGTTGTAGACCTCGCCGATCGCCATCTGGGCGGCGGCCCGCTCGAACCCGGGGATGCCGTGGCCGGGCATGCGGAAGTTCACGACGACGTCCCGGACCGCCTGCATGGTCAGGTCGGGCGCCAGCTCGAACGCCGCCTTCAGCAGGTTGCGGTAGAAGACCATGTGCAGGTTCTCGTCGGTCGCGATCCGGGCCAGCATGCGGTCACAGACCGGGTCGCCGGACTGGTGGCCGGTGTTGCGGTGCGAGATCCGGGTGGCCAGCTCCTGGAAGGCGACGTAGGCGATCGAGTGCAGCATCGAGTGCCGGTTGTCGGACTCGAAGCCCTCGCTCATGTGGGACATGCGGAACTGCTCCAGCTGGTCCGGGTCGACCGCGCGCGAGGTGAGCAGGTAGTCGCGCATCACGATGCCGTGGCGGCCCTCCTCGGCCGTCCAGCGGTGCACCCAGGTGCCCCAGGCGCCGTCGCGGCCGAAGAGCGAGGCGATCTCGTGGTGGTAACTGGGGAGGTTGTCCTCGGTCAGCAGGTTGACGACGAGGGCGATCCGGCCGATGTCCGTGACCTTGGACTGGTCCTTCTGCCAGGGCTGCCCGTCCTCGAACAGGCCCGGGAAGTTGCGTCCGTCGCTCCACGGCACGTACTCGTGCGGCATCCAGTCCTTGGCGACTTTCAGATGCCGGTTCAGTTCGGTCTCGACCACTTCCTCCAGCGCGTGTAGCAGCCGCGCGTCGGTCCAGGCGGACGGGCTGCCGAGTCGGGGGGAGGTGATCGTCACGGGAACTCCAGGGGGACGCCGAACAGGGGGGAGGGGAATCCCGGCGAGCGGTGCCGGGCCCCGGTGAAATCGTAGGCTACGAAACCGTAGGTTACGAAGCCGTAGGTTAAGGGTGCCGTAAAGGAACCGCTGATCAGCCGTACGGAGCGGCCCTGTGCGGGGTGCGCGGCAGCCCCGGGACCCGCAGGTCCCGGGGCTGCCGGAGGCAGGGGATCACCCGGTCAGGCGTACAGCTCCCGCATGCGCACCGAGAGGCAGGTCACACACCCCTCCAGCTTCTCGAACTCGCTGATGTCCACCGTGACCACGTCGTGGCCGAGGTCGGTCAGCAGCTCCGCCGTCCTCGGAGCGCTCGCCGCCATGAGCAGTTTTCCGCCACCGAGCAGCACCACGTGCGCCCCGGTCTCCTCGGGCACCGACAGGAAGCCCGGGAACAGCGACGGGCGGTCCACCCGGGGGATGTGCCCGATCACCGTGCCGTCGGGCAGCGCGGTCACGGCCGACTTCAGGTGCAGCACCTTGCTCACGGGTACGGCCACCACCCGGGCGCCCAGCGGTTCGAAGGCCGCCCTCAGCTGCTGCACGCCGGCCGCGTTGGTCCGCCCGCCCCGGCCCACGTACACCGTGTCGCCGACCTTCAGGACGTCGCCACCGTCCAGCGTGCCCGGGTCCCAGATCCAGTTCACCGAGCAGCCGAGGCGGGCCACCGCCTCCTCCACACCGGCGGTCTCCGCCAGCCGGGACGCGGCTCCGGGCCGGGTGATCAACGCCACGTTCCGGTACATGACCACGGTGTCCTCGACGAACACCGAGTCGGGGCAGTCGTCGGCCGGTTCGACCTCGATCGTCTCCCAGCCGTTCGCGCGCAGGGCCTCTACGTAGGCCTCCCACTGCTCGGTGGCGAGCCCCACGTCGACCTTTTCCCGCTCGATGTGCGTCACCAGGCCGTCGGCGAGGCGGGGGCCGGGGCGGCGGACGAGGGCCTTCTTGCTGGGCACGACGGGCCTTTCGGGTCTATCGGTCGGCGGTGCGGTGTTCCGGCGCCGGTGAGACGGCGCCGGTCCGCCATCATGCAGGGCACCGCGGCCGGCACAAAACTCCCGCCGCCCGGCCGCGGCCGTTCCGGGGCTGCCGTCCGGGCCGGTCAGGCCGGGTCGCCGAGCGCCTCGGGTGTCGTCTCCTTCAGCTGTCCCCCCTCCATCAGCAGCCACCGCGTGATCCCGATCGACTCCAGGAACGGCAGGTCGTGGCCGGCCACGATCAGCGCGCCCTCGTACGACTCCAGGGCCGAGGTCAGCTGCCGGACGCTGGCCAGGTCGAGGTTGTTGGTCGGCTCGTCGAGCAGCAGCAACTGGGGCGCGGGCTCGGCGAGCAGCAGCGCGGCCAGGGCCGCCCGGAACCGCTCACCGCCCGACAGGGTGCCCGCCTTCTGGTCGGCCCGCGCGCCCCGGAAGAGGAAGCGGGCCAGCCGCGCCCGGACGCGGTTGCCGGTGGCGTCCGGCGCGAACCGGGCCACGTTCTCGGCCACCGTCAGGGCGTCGTCCAGTACGTCCAGCCGCTGGGGCAGGAACCGCAGCGGCACGTGCGCCGTCGCCGTGCCGGCCACCGGCGCGAGCTCCCCGGCGACGGTCCGCAGCAGCGTCGTCTTACCGGCGCCGTTGCGGCCGACGAGCGCGATCCGCTCCGGGCCGCGCAGGTCGAGCACGCCCTCCACGCGCGCGTGGTGGACCATGCGCAGGTCCTCCAGGGTGAGCACCTGCCGCCCGGGCGGTACGGCCGTGCGGGGCAGGTCGACGCGGATCTCGTCGTCGTCCCGTACGGCCTCCGCCGCCTCGTCCAGGCGTTCCCGGGCCCCTGCGAGCCGGTCCTCCTGCAGCAGGCGGTGCTTGCCCGCGGACTCCTGGGCGGCGCGTTTGCGCGCACCCATGACGATCTTCGGTTCGCGCTTGGAATCCCACATCTTCTGCCCGTAGCGCTTGCGCCGGGCCAGCTTGACCTGGGCGTCGGACAGTTCGCGCCGCTGCTTGCGCATATCGGCCTCGGCGACGCGCATCATCCGCTCGGCCGCCTCCTGCTCGACGGCCAGCGCCTGCTCGTAGGCCGTGAAGTTGCCGCCGTACCAGGTGACCTCCCCCGAGCGCAGCTCCGCGATCCGGTCGACCAGGTCGAGCAGTTCCCGGTCGTGGCTGACCACGACCAGGACACCCGGCCAGGAGGCGACGGCCTGGTACAGCCGGCGGCGCGCGTACAGGTCGAGGTTGTTGGTGGGCTCGTCGAGCAGCAGGACGTCCGGGCGGCGCAGCAGCAGCGCGGCGAGCCGCAGCAGCACCGACTCGCCGCCGGACACCTCACCGACGGTCCGGTCCAGACCGATGTGGCCGAGGCCGAGTTCACCGAGGGCGGCCAGGGCGCGCTCCTCGACGTCCCAGTCGTCGCCGAGGGCCTCGAAGTGCTCCTCGGTGGCGTCGCCGGCCTCGATGGCGTGCAGCGCGGCGCGCCGGCCGGCGATGCCGAGGGCTTCGTCGACGCGGAGCGCGGTGTCCAGGGTGACGTTCTGCGGCAGGTAGCCGGTCTCGCCGGCCGCCTTGACGGTGCCTTGGGCCGGGGTCAGTTCACCGGCCAGCAGTTTCAGCAGGGTGGACTTCCCTGATCCGTTGACGCCGACGAGCCCGGTCCGGCCGGGGCCGAAGGCGAGGTCGAGGCCGTCGAGGACGGTGGTGCCGTCGGGCCAGGCGAAGGACAGGGACGTACAGGTGAGGGATGCGGACATGGGCGCCTCGTTACGGTGCGAACGGTCGGTCGGACACGTGTCGAGACACCGCGAGGCGGAGACCGAAGGGCCTGTGAGCACAGGAGGCCACGAGAGAAGGCCTGTGCCAGGGACGGACGGCTCGGACGCCGAGGTCGTACGCCGCGCACACCTCACCGGTGCGACGCGGTGTCTCGGGACCTCAGACGAGCAACGTCCTTCTCCTATCGGCGGCAACAGAACCGCTGTACACGGTAGGAAAGGGCCGCAGGGGTGTCAACGGGATTACCGCGCCGCCCCGGCACGCGCGCGTGGCGCGGGGAACGGTGCTAGCAGGCGTCCCGCATCAGCTCGGCCAGGTCGTGGTCGAGGTCGAACTGGAGGTGTTCACGGCCGGCGGGCACCAGGGCGTCGGCCGCCTCCAGGAACTGCCGGATCTCACCGGAGCGCACATGGACGATCGCGGTGCCCTCGGGGGCGTGGAACTCCAGCACCGTGCGGTCGTACCCGTACGGCCGCACCCGGACGTCGCCGTGGCCCTCCGGTCCCGTCAGCCCGGCCGTCAGCAGCTCCCGGGAGAACGTCCAGCACACTTCGACACCCTCCAGGGTCGCCGGGGCGGGGAACGTCATGCGGACGGCGAACGGGTCACGCCGGTCGTAGCGCAGCGTGGCGGGGATGCTCGGCATGCGCGGTGCGGCGGCGACGAGGCGGGCCTCTACGGGCTGCTCGATGACGGTGGACAACGCCTTGCTCCCTCGTGACGGCTGGACTGCCTCCGGACGTGTGACACCCGGCACCGGAAGAGACGCAGGAAACTGCCGTTGCGTGCACACGGGGAACGAGTGACCTCGGTCACCGCCTTTCATGCACGGGGACCTGCCCGGTGTTCGCGATCACTTCCCGCTGTCCCCGCCGTGCCTGCGCGGGAGAGGCCAGGTGGTCCTCCGGACGGCGCCGGTGCGGTGGGCCGGCTTCGCCCGCCACGAGGCGCTCGGGGAGCACGCGACGCGCGGGACGGGCCAACAGGCCGCTGGCGGCGCGGCTGGCGCACGATCGGCACCGGGTCGTACGACACCGTGGACTGCGCGGGCGACCTGGGCTGCTGGGCGGCCGGCGAGCAGGGCAGGGTGGCCCGGCTGGAACGCTGATGTAGGCGGGCGCGAGGCGGGTACCCGTCCGCCGCCACGAATTGCCCGCCACGAAGGAGAGGAGCGATCATGCCAGCCGGTTCCAGCCCCAAGCGTGAGCGTCAGTACGAGCACATCAAGGACAGCGCCCAGGACCGGGGCGAGAGCGAGGGACGCGCCAAGGAGATCGCCGCGCGGACGGTGAACAAGGAACGCGCGCGGTCGGGCGAGTCCAAGACCGCCAGCCGCAGCTCCACGCAGGACAAGTCGTCCGGCGAGCGGGGCGGGCAGCGGTCCGGCAACCGGTCCGGCACGCACGGACCTACCCGCGACCAGCTCTACAACGAGGCGAAGCAGCGCGGCATCGAAGGCCGCTCGAACATGAACAAGGACGAGCTCCAGCGCGCGCTCGACTCGGAGAAGGGCTGAGCCGCCGGGCTCAGCCGAGCGTCTGCCGGTGGTCCGCCAGCTCCGGAGCCGTCTTCGTGGCGATGAACTCCGTGACGCGGTAGGCGCACACACCGGCGACGGTGAACGGGTCGCCCGCGACGAGCTCCTCGATGCGGGCGCGATCCTCCGCGACGGCCAGGATCACACCTCCGTCGCGGGGGTTCTTGCGTCCGGAGGCCAGGAAGAAGCCCTTCTCGTACTGCTCCTCCAGCCAGGCCGCATGGTCCGGCAGGACGGCGTCCACGGCGTCGAGGGGCGCGGTGTAGGTCAGCTCCAGTACGAACATGATCGCGAGCCTACCCCCGGCGGGCCGCCGTCCCGCGGCGGGCCCGTACAGTCGCCCACCATGACGATCGTCGGCGTACCCGCGGGCTGGCCCGCGACCGAGGAAGAGGCCCGTGCCGTACAGGACGGGCTGCGCGGGCGGGTGGTCCTCGACGAGCCCGGACCGCCGCCGGGGACGGGCCTGGTCACGGGGGTCGACGTCGCCTACGACGACGGCCTGGACCTCGTCGCGGCGGCGGCCGTCGTGCTGGACGCCGCGACCCTGGAGGTCGTCGCCGAGGCGACGGCCGTGGGCCGGGTCTCCTTCCCGTACGTGCCCGGGCTCCTGGCCTTCCGCGAGATCCCGACCGTGCGGGCCGCCCTGGACCGGCTGATGTGCCCGCCCGGCCTGGTGGTCTGCGACGGCTACGGGGTGGCCCATCCGCGCCGCTTCGGCCTGGCGAGCCATCTCGGCGTGCTCATGGACCTGCCGACCATCGGCGTCGCCAAGAACCCGTTCACCTTCACCTACGACGACCCGGCACCGGCGCGGGGCAGTTCCGCGCCCCTGCTCGACGGGACCGAGGAGGTCGGGCGCGCCCTGCGCACCCGCGACGGCGTCAAGCCGGTGTTCGTCTCGGCCGGCCACCGGGTGGGCCTCGGCACCGCCCTGGCACACACCCTGGCGCTCACCCCGCGCTACCGGCTGCCCGAGACCACGCGCCGGGCGGACGCCCTGTGCCGGCGGGCCCTGCGGGCGGCCGTCACGGCTGCACCCCCGGATCAGGCCGATCCCGGCCGACCGCGGCAGGATCAGGGCGAAGGCGTCAGCGTTCCGCCGCCACCCGGAAGGTGATTCCGGCGGCGCGCAGCCGCTCGGTCAGGGCGTCGCCCATCGCCTCGGCCGTGGTGACCTGTCCGGCCGTCGGCGGCAGGTCGTCGAAGGCCAGGCTCAGGGCCGCCTCGGCGAACATCTTCGCCGTCTCGTCGTAGCCGGGGTCGCCGCCGGCGACCTCCGTGAACACGCGGCGTCCGCCGCCCTCGCCGACGAACCGCACCTTGAACCAGCTCTTCGCCCGCTTCTGCGCGCTGGGTCCGTCGCCCGGCCGGAGCCGGTCCGACAGCCAGTGGCGGGCGGGCGGCAGCTGGGCCGCCGCGGTCAGCGCGCCGACGGCGGCGACCGAGCCGAGGGCGACCGGCAGGCGCCGGACGGCGGCGTAGTGCCGGTAACGGAAGTCCGGGCCGTACCGCTCCAGCGCCCGTGCCGAACGGCGCACGATCTGCGGGTCGATGGTCGGCAGCGGCAGCGCCCACGCGCCGACCTCGCCGGCGAACCTCGGCGCGCCCGTCGGCGCCGTCACCCGGCGGCCCGGCAGCCGCGGCTCGTACCGGGCCCGCTCACGGGCGGCGCCCAGCATCCGCCGGCCCCGGGCCAGCTGATTCAGCGCCGAGGCGAGGGTGCCGCCGGAGAAGGCCGCGTCGGCCGTCACATAGCCGTCCACCGTCAGCGGGACCCCCTCCGGCAGCTGCCGGACCGTGAAGTACGCGCCGAGATCGTGCGGTACGGAGTCGAACCCGCAGGCGTGCACGAGGCGCGCGCCCGTCTCGCGCGCGCGTGCGTCGTGCCGGACGTACATCAGGTCGACGAACTCCGGCTCACCGGTGAGGTCCAGGTAGTCGGCCCCCGTGTCGGCGCAGGAGGCGACGAGTTCCTCGCCGTGCAGCACGTAGGGCCCCACGGTCGTGGCGACCACGCGCGCGTGCTCGGCGAGGGTGCGCAGGGTGGCCGGTTCGGTCACGTCGGCCCGCAGCACGCCGGGGTCCGCGCCGCCGGGCAGCTGTTCGCGCAGCTCCTCCAGCCCGCGCTCGTCGCGGCCGGCGACGGCCCAGCGCAGGTCCTTCGGCGCGTGCGCGGCGAGATACCGGGCCGTGAGTGTGCCGACGAAGCCCGTGGCTCCGAAGAGCACGAGGTCGTAAGGACGGTCTGTCCTGTTCAGCCTGCTCATGACACCCCTCGGTTCGTGCGGCCTGCCGCGCAGCCCGCGCCGCTGTCGGTGGCTGAGGCTAGCGTGAGGTGTGCGCAGTCCGACACGTCACCCGGAGGAAGCGATGGCGGTGGCCGGGAATGCCCCGCTGCGCCCGGGCGCCGGAGAGGCGTCGGGGGGCGCGTCACTCTCCCGGGTGAGGAGTGAACGGTACGGGCACTCGGCTAAGCGCTTGCTCGTTCAGGTCTTGTGCCCGGTGGAACGCGTTCTTAGCATCATCGGTGTTACATCAGTTGTGTCACACATGCTCGGGGAGCTGGTCGCATGACAACGGCAGGGACGCCGACGCCGGGTGCCGGTCCGCTCCACGGCGTGCGCGTGGTCGAGCTGGCCGGCATCGGACCGGGCCCGTTCGCCGCCATGCTGCTGGCCGACCTGGGCGCCGACGTCGTCCGGGTGGACCGCCCGGGCGGCCCCGGCCTCGCCATCGACCCCGCGTACGACATCACCAACCGCAACAAGCGCTCGGTCATGGTCGACCTGAAGGCACCGGACGGCCCCGCGCGCGTCCTGGACCTCGCCGAGCGGGCCGACATCCTCGTCGAGGGCTACCGCCCGGGCGTCGCCGAGCGGCTCGGCGTCGGCCCCGAGGACTGCCACGCCCGCAACCCCCGGCTGGTCTACGGCCGCATGACCGGCTGGGGCCAGGACGGCCCCCTCGCCCGGCGCGCGGGCCACGACATCGCCTACATCGCACTCACCGGCACGCTCGGCATGACCGGCCGCCCCGGCGAGCCCCCGGCGGCCCCCGCCAACCTCCTCGGGGACTACGCGGGCGGCTCCCTCTACCTCGTCATCGGCGTCCTCGCCGCCCTGCACCACGCGCGCGCGACCGGCAGCGGCCAGGTGGTCGACGCCGCCATCGTCGACGGCACGGCCCACCTCTCCACGATGATCCACGGCATGCTCGCCGCCGGCGCCTGGCACGACCGGCGCGCCGCGAACCTGCTGGACGGCGGCTGCCCCTACTACGGCACCTACGAGACCGCCGACGGCGGCCACATGGCGGTCGGCGCCCTGGAGGAGAAGTTCTACGACGAGTTCCTCCGCCTGCTCGGCCTGGACGGCCTGGCGTCCGCCCGCACGGACCCGGCCCGCTGGAACGAGCTGCGCGATCGGATCGCCGCCCGCTTCGGATCCCGCACCCGGGCCGAGTGGACCGCCGTCTTCGAGGGCTCCGACGCCTGCGTGGCACCCGTACTGACGCTGCGCGAGGCCCCGCACCACCCGCACCTGGCCGCCCGCGGCACCTTCACCGACCACGACGGCATCACCCAGCCCGCCCCCGCGCCCCGATTCTCCGCGACGCCCACCACCGTCCGCGGCGGCCCCGCCCGGCCCGGCGCGGACACGGAGGCGGTCGCCCGGGACTGGGGCATACCCGCACGCCCGACCGACGACCTGGTCACCGACGGCGGCTGACCCCGCCCCCCGCTCGGCCCACCCTTCCGAAAGGCACAACCAGTGAGCACCGAAGCGTACGTGTACGACGCGATCCGCACCCCGCGCGGGCGCGGCAAGGCGAACGGCGCCCTGCACGGCACGAAGCCCATCGACCTGGTCGTCGGCCTCATCCACGAGATCCGCGACCGCTTCCCGGGCCTGGACCCGGCGGCGATCGACGACATCGTGCTGGGCGTCGTCGGACCCGTCGGCGACCAGGGCGCCGACATCGCCCGGATCGCCGCCATCGCCGCCGGGCTGCCGGACACGGTCGCGGGCGTGCAGGAGAACCGCTTCTGCGCCTCCGGCCTGGAATCCGTCAACCTGGCCGCCGCCAAGATCCGCTCGGGCTGGGAGGACCTGGTCCTCGCGGGCGGTGTCGAGTCCATGTCCCGCGTCCCGATGGCCTCCGACGGCGGCGCCTGGTTCAACGACCCGATGACCAACCTCGCTGTCAACTTCGTGCCCCAGGGCATCAGCGCCGACCTGATCGCCACCATCGAGGGCTTCTCCCGCCGGGACGTCGACGAATACGCGGCCCTGTCCCAGGAGCGCGCCGCCACCGCCTGGAAGGAAGGGCGCTTCGACCGCTCGGTCGTGCCCGTCAGGGACCGCAACGGCCTGGTCGTCCTCGACCACGACGAACACATGCGCCCCGGCACCACCGCCGACTCCCTCGCCAGGCTGAAGCCGTCCTTCGCGGACATCGGCGAGCTGGGCGGCTTCGACGCGGTCGCGCTCCAGAAGTACCACCACGTGGAGAAGATCGAACACGTCCACCACGCGGGCAACTCCTCCGGCATCGTGGACGGCGCCTCGCTCGTCGCGGTCGGCTCCAGGGAGGTCGGCGAGCGATACGGCCTGACCCCCCGCGCCCGGATCGTCTCCGCGGCCGTCTCCGGCTCCGAGCCCACCATCATGCTCACCGGCCCCGCCCCCGCCACCCGCAAGGCCCTGGCCAAGGCCGGCCTCACCATCGACGACATCGACCTCGTCGAGATCAACGAGGCGTTCGCCGCGGTCGTGCTGCGCTTCGTGCGGGACATGGGCCTGTCCCTGGACAAGGTCAACGTCAACGGCGGCGCCATCGCCCTCGGCCACCCGCTCGGCGCGACCGGCGCGATGATCCTCGGCTCGCTCATCGACGAACTGGAGCGCCAGGACAAGCGCTACGGCCTCGCCACGCTCTGCGTGGGCGGCGGCATGGGCGTCGCCACCATCGTCGAGCGCATCTGAACTCCCTGCGGAAACAAGCGACCTCAACGGAGACGACTGTCATGACCGAGAGCACCACCATCCGCTGGGAGCAGGACGACACCGGTGTCGTCACCCTCGTCCTGGACGACCCGAACCAGTCCGCGAACACCATGAACCAGGCCTTCCGGGCCTCCGTCACGGCGATCGCCGCGCGCGCGGAGGCAGAGAAGGACTCCATCCGCGGCATCATCTACACCTCCGCCAAGAAGACCTTCTTCGCCGGCGGCGACCTCAAGGACATGATCAAGGCCCGCCCCGAGGACGCCCAGCGGGTCTTCGACACCGCGACCGAGATCAAGAACGCGCTGCGCCGCATCGAGACCCTCGGCAAGCCGGTCGTCGCCGCCATCAACGGCGCGGCCCTCGGCGGCGGCTACGAGATCGCGCTCGCCTCCCACCACCGCATCGCCCTGGACGCCCCCGGCTCCCGGATCGGCCTGCCCGAGGTCACCCTCGGCCTGCTGCCCGCGGGCGGCGGCGTCACCCGCACGGTACGGCTGATGGGCATCACGGACGCCCTGCTGAAAGTGCTGCTCCAGGGCACCCAGTACACCCCCCGGCGCGCCCAGGAGAACGGCCTCGTCCACGAGGTCGCCGCGAGCGAGGAGGAGATGTTCGCCAAGGCCCGCGCCTTCATCGACGCCCACCCCGAGTCGCACCAGCCCTGGGACGTCCCCGGTCACAAGATCCCCGGCGGCACCCCGGCCCACCCGAAGTTCGCGGCCAACCTGCCCGCGTTCCCGGCCAGCCTGCGCAAGCAGACGGGCGGCGCCCCCTATCCGGCCCCGCGCAACATCATGGCCGCCGCCGTCGAGGGCTCCCAGGTCGACTTCGAGACCGCGATCACCATCGAGACCCGCTACTTCACCGAGCTGGTCACCGGGCAGACCGCGAAGAACATGATCCAGGCGTTCTTCTTCGACCTCCAGGCGGTCAACTCCGGCGTCAGCCGCCCCCAGGGCATCGAGCCCCGCCCGGTCCGCAGGGTCGCCGTCCTGGGCGCCGGCATGATGGGCGCCGGCATCGCGTACTCGTGCGCCCGCGCGGGCATCGACGTCCTCCTGAAGGACGTCTCCCTGGAGGCGGCCGTCAAGGGCAAGGGCTACTCCGAGAAGCTGTGCGCCAAGGCCGTCGCCAAGGGCCGCACCAGCCAGGAGAAGGCGGACGCGCTGCTCGCCCGGATCACGCCCACCGCCGACGTGGCCGACCTCGCGGGCTGCGACGCGGTCATCGAGGCCGTCTTCGAGGACACCGCCCTCAAGCACAAGGTGTTCCAGGAGACCGAGTCCGTCGTCGCCCCCGACGCGCTGCTGTGCTCCAACACCTCCACGCTGCCCATCACCACCCTCGCCGAGGGCGTGGAGCGCCAGGCCGACTTCATCGGGCTGCACTTCTTCTCGCCGGTCGACAAGATGCCGCTGGTCGAGATCATCAAGGGTGAGCGCACCGGCGAGGAGGCCATCGCGCGCGCCTTCGACCTGGTCCGGCAGATCAACAAGACGCCGATCGTCGTCAACGACTCGCGCGGCTTCTTCACCTCCCGGGTGATCGGCCACTTCATCAACGAGGGCGTCGCCATGGTCGGCGAGGGGATCGAGCCCGCCTCCGTCGAGCAGGCCGCCGCCCAGGCCGGCTACCCGGCCAAGGTGCTGTCCCTCATGGACGAGCTGACCCTCACCCTCCCGCGCAAGATCCGTGAGGAGACCCGGCGGGCCGTGGAGGAGACGGGCGGCACCTGGGCGGCGCACCCGGCGGAGGCGGTCATCGACCGCATGGTCGACGAGTTCGGCCGCCCCGGCCGCAGCGGCGGCGCCGGGTTCTACGACTACACCGAGGAGGGCGAGCGGGCCGGACTGTGGCCGGGCCTGCGCGAGCACTTCACCACGGCCGGGTACGAGATCCCGTTCCGGGACATGCAGGAGCGCATGCTCTTCGCCGAGGCCCTCGACACCGTACGCCTCCTGGAGGAGGGCGTCCTGATCTCGGTCGCCGACGCCAACATCGGCTCGATCCTGGGCATCGGCTTCCCCGGCTGGACCGGTGGCGTCCTCCAGTACATCAACGGCTACGAAGGAGGCCTGCCCGGCTTCGTCGCCCGCGCGCGCGAGCTGGCCGAGCGCTACGGCGAGCGGTTCACCCCGCCCGCGCTGCTCGTGACGAAGGCCGAGCGGGGGGAGACCTTCACCGACGCCCGCTGACCCGCCGGCCTGCCGACCCACTGGCCTGCGGGCCTGCCGACCCGCAGGCCCGCAGGGGCGGCGCGCGCCTCAGCCCCGCCCGCTCCCGCCGTCCTGTCCGTCCTGTCTGTCTTGCCCGTCCTCACCGGCCTCGCCGTTCTCGGCGTTCTCGCGGGGGTCGCTCAGCCAGCCGCGCAGCTCCTGCCGCAGGGAGCGCTGGAACGTGGTGAGCAGCGCCTGCACCACCAGCGGGTGCATGTGGGCCGTCAGCGACTTCACATCGTCCGCGGCCAGCTCGGACACCGCCTCGCGCAGCAGCCGGGAGAGCTCCTGCGCCGCCGCGCGCGAGTGTTCCAGCAGCACCTCCCGGGCCGCGAGGACCACGTCCTGGGACAGCGGTACGTCGAGCAGCTCGACGCCCAGCCGCAGGAGACCCGTGTCGACCCGGTGGCCACCGTGCTCGGGCGTGACCACGTCAAGGGCGGCAAGACGGGCCACGTCCGCGTCGCTCAGCTCCCGTCCCGCGAGCCGGCTCAGTTCCTCCCGTGTCACCGTCTCCACCGTCTCCGGCGCCCAGGAGGCCACCACCGCACGGTGGACGGCGAGGTCCTGCGCGCTCAGGTCCGGCGGCAGCCGGCGCAGATGCCGTTCGATCGCCGACAGCGTCATGCCCTGCCGCTGCAGCTCGTCGATCAGGGCGAGACGCGCCAGGTGTTCCGGTCCGTAGTGCCCGACCCGGCGTGGACCGAGCGCCGGAGGAGGCAGCAGCCCTCTGGTGCCGTAGAAGCGGACGGTACGGACGGTGACCCCCGCCCGGGCGGCCAGCTCGTCGATCGTCAGCGTGGGCCCGCCCGGATCCGTCTGCTCCGTGGTCTCGGTCGTCATGTGCAGCAGTATCGCTGTCCCACCAACGCTGTAACACCTCACGCGCCGCAGTGAAACGTCCCGTGACGTCTGCTTTCCCGCCCTTCGGGCCTGTGAGAAAGGCCGCTGTGTGACGTGGGCCACCGCGTGTCGGCGGAACTCTCTGGGAAGCTGCTGTCTTGGTCTGTGCCGCGACACACCAGGGTGGTGCGGGCCAGGACCTGCACGAACCCCGGCCCACGAGGTCCGGGCGCACCAGGAAGTGGAACCACCCGTGAGCAGCAAGGACGCCGTGGACATAGCTCAGGCCGCCGACCGTCCAGAGGTGGCCCGGACGCCCGCGGACGCGGGCGACGCCGGTTACAGCAAGGACCTCAAGGCCCGCCACGTCAACATGATCGCCATCGGTGGCGCCATCGGCACCGGTCTGTTCCTGGGCGCCGGCGGACGCCTGCACAACGCGGGCCCGGCGCTCGCCCTGGCCTATCTGGTCTGCGGCGTCTTCGCCTTCTTCGTCGTCCGGGCCCTCGGCGAGCTGGTCCTGTACCGCCCGTCGTCCGGTTCCTTCGTGTCGTACGCGCGCGAGTTCCTCGGCGAGAAGGGCGCCTACGTCGCCGGCTGGATGTACTGCCTGAACTGGTCGACCACCGGTATCGCCGACATCACCGCGATCGCGCTCTACGCCCACTACTGGAGCATGTTCACCTCCATCCCGCAGTGGGTGCTGGCGCTGATCGCCCTCGCGGTGGTCCTCACCGTCAACCTGATCTCGGTGAAGATCTTCGGTGAGATGGAGTTCTGGTTCGCGATCATCAAGGTCGCCACCCTCGTGGGCTTCATGCTCATCGGCATCTTCCTGCTGGCCACCCAGCACGACGTGGACGGCACCAAGCCCGGCCTCAGCGTGATCGCCGACCACGGCGGCGTCTTCCCGCACGGCATGATGCCGGTCGTCCTCGTCATGCAGGGCGTGATCTTCGCCTACGCCGCCCTGGAACTGGTCGGCGTCGCCGCCGGCGAGACCGCCGAGCCGGAGAAGATCGTCCCGCGCGCGGTGAACTCGATCATGTGGCGCGTGGGCCTGTTCTACGTCGGCTCGGTCGTCCTGCTCGCGCTGCTGCTGCCCGGCTCGGTGTACTCCGCCGACCAGAGCCCGTTCGTGACCGTGCTGTCCAAGATCGGCATCCCGGCGGCCGGTGACGTCATGAACCTGGTGGTGCTGACCGCCGCCATGTCCTCGCTCAACTCCGGGCTGTACTCCACCGGCCGCATCCTGCGCTCCATGGCCACGGCCGGCTCCGCCCCGAAGTTCACCGCCCGCATGAACCGCAGCCAGGTCCCCTATGGCGGCATTCTGCTGACCTGCGCGGTCTGCGTCCTCGGCGTCGCCCTGAACTACCGCCTGCCCGACCAGGCCTTCGAGATCGTGCTGAACGTCGCCTCCCTCGGCATCATCAGCACCTGGGTGATCATCATGGTCTGTCACGTGGTCTTCGTCCGCCGCGCCCGCGCGGGGCTGGTGACCCGTCCGCACTTCCAGCTGAAGTTCACTCCGGTCACCGAGATCGCCACCATCGCCTTCCTCATGGTCTGCCTCGGCCTGATGTGGAACGACGCCGAGGTCGGCCGCAAGAC
The DNA here is from genome assembly GCF_043195475.1 of Streptomyces sp. Y20. Classification (NCBI taxonomy): domain Bacteria; kingdom Bacillati; phylum Actinomycetota; class Actinomycetes; order Kitasatosporales; family Streptomycetaceae; genus Streptomyces; species Streptomyces sp. Y20. Next base: position 103,398 of record NZ_JBIDDP010000018.1, on the reverse strand, counting down.
CCTCCTCCTCATTCCGGTGATCGCCGTGATGCTGGTCGCCGGCTGGTTCGGCGTCCGCCGCCGGGTGGCCCGGAACACCGGCCAGGACACGACGGACGCCCCGGCCGCGAAGTAGCTCTGCGGCGCCCGCCCGGACAGCGGCGGCGGCCCCGCCCGCGCCGGTGGTGACACCCACGGCGCGGGCGCGCGTCTTCGCCGCCGCCTACCTCCCGGCCGCGCGGGTCAGCGCCCGTGCACGTCGTTCGTCGCCTCGATCTTCTTCCACGACTTCGGCTGCGCCACCGGCCCACCCGTCCCCGCCAGCGCGCGGGCCGTCGTCGCGGCCGGCTTCGACGGCTGGAACAGCCACGTGTCGAACAGCGCGGACAGGGGCTTGCCGGACACCTGCTCGGCGTACTTCTGGAAGTCGGCCACCGAGGCGTTGCCGTACGCGTGCGTCTTCGGCCAGCCCTTGAGGATCGCGAAGAACGCGTCGTCACCGATGGTCTCGCGCAGCCGCTGGATGGCGAGGGCACCCCGGTCGTAGACGGCGGCGCCGAACTGTTCGTCGGGGCCCGGGTCGCCGGGCTTGACCGTCCAGAACGGGTCGTCGGCCGGGTGCGAGGCGTACACGTAGTCGGCGAGTTCCCGCGTGGTGCCCTCGCCCTCCGCGTCGGACCACAGCCACTGCGCGTACCGGGCGAAGCCCTCGTTGAGCCAGATGTCCTTCCAGCCCTTCACCGAGACGTCGTCGCCGTACCACTGGTGGGCCAGCTCGTGCACGACCACGGAGGTGTTGGAGCCGTTCGCGAACTGCTTCGGGCTGTAGTAGACGCGGCCCTGCGTCTCCAGCGCGTACCCGGTGGTGGTGTTCGGCACGTAGCCGCCCGCCGAGCTGAAGGGATACGGCCCGAAGTAGCCGCTCAGCCAGTCGACGAGTTCCCCGGTGCGCTCCACGCTGGCCCGCGCGGCCCCGTCGTTGTCGCCGAGGTCCTTGCTGTAGGCGTTGATCACGGGCACTCCGCCGTCGGAGGTGCCGGTGGTGATGTCGAACCCGCCGAGCGCCAGGGTGGCCAGGTAGGTCGCCTGGGGCTTGTTCTGCCGCCAGTTGTAGCGGGTCCAGCCCAGCTTCGACGCGGTCGACTGGAGGGTGCCGTTGGAGATGGCCTGGGTGCCGTCCGGCACGGCCACCGACACGTCGTAGGTGGCCTTGTCGCTCGGGTGGTCGTTGCTGGGGAACCACCACCAGGCGGCCTCGGGCTCGTCGGCGGCCACCCCGCCGTCCGGGGTGCGGTGCCACGCGGTGAACCCGTAGGCGCTCTTCGTGGACGGCACGCCTCGGTAGCGGACGACGACCGTGACCGGCGTGCCCTTCGCCAGCGGAGTCTTCGGGGTGACGACGAGCTCGTGCTGGCCGGAGGTGGTGAAGGCCGCCTTCGTGCCGTTGACCCGCACCTCGCCGACGTCCAGCAGGAAGTCCAGGTCGAAGCTGGACAGGTCCTGGGTCGTCTTCGCCTGGATGGTGGCGGTGCCCTCCAGTTCGTCCGTCGCCGGCTGGTACCGGAGCCTCAGGTCGTAGTGGGAGACGTCGTAGCCGCCGTTGCCGTAGTCCGGGTAGTAGGGGTCGCCGATGCCCGGCGCGCCCGGGGAGTAGCTCGCGGCCGATGCCGGGATCGCCAGCAGGAGGGAGGCCGCCGCCAGGGTGCCCGGCGCGATGATTCTGCGGTGCACGTCAGCTCCAAGTCGTCGGGAGGGAGAGTCCGTTCGGAGAAGTCTGTTCGCAGCCTATTCAGACCCTGTGGCCCCTGACCTGTCCATGACCCCTGCTGTCACACGATCGCCATTCAGCCGTCACGGCTCCCGGAGAGCCCTCTTCTGCACGGCAGTTGACGGCGGTACCGTCCGCGCATGCCGAAACGCCAGCGCTCCACACTCCGGAGAACGCTCGTCATCGCCGCCGTCGCCGCCCTGACGGCGGTCTTCCTCGCCCCGGCCGGCGCACAGGCCGCACCCCGGGAGAGCAGACCCGTCTACTCCTACGCCGACGCCATCCGCGAGTCCGTGTGGGTGGACACCGGCCTGGACGAGGACCGCGACGGACACACCGACCGCGTCGCCGCCGACATCGTCCGCCCCGCCGAACCCGCCCGGCAGGGCCGCAAGGTGCCGGTCATCATGGACGCCAGCCCCTACTACTCCTGCTGCGGACGCGGCAACGAGAGCCAGCGCAAGACGTACGACGCCCAGGGCCGCGTGGTACAGATGCCGCTGTTCTACGACAACTACTTCGTGCCCCGCGGCTACGCCTTCGTCGGCGTCGACCTCGCCGGCACCGACCGCTCCGACGGCTGCGTCGACGTCGGCGGGCGCTCCGACGTCCGGTCCGCGAAGGCCGTCGTCGACTGGCTGAACGGCCGCGCCCGGGCGTACACCGGCCGCACCGGCGGCACCCCGGTGCGGGCCGGCTGGACCAACGGCAGAACCGGCATGATCGGCAAGAGCTGGGACGGCACCATCGCCAACGGCGTCGCCGCCACGGGCGTCAAGGGCCTGAGGACCATCGTCCCGATCAGCGCCATCTCCTCCTGGTACGACTACTACTTCGCGCAGGGCGCCCCCCTCTACGACGGCGGCCCCGCCGAACTGGCCGGCTACGTCGAGAGCGACGGCGCGCAGGCCCACTGCGCCGCCGTCCAGCGGAAACTCGCCGACGGCAGCCCGCGCAGCGGCGACCGGACCCCGCTGTGGAGCGAACGGGACTACGTCAAGGACGCGGGCAAGGTGCGCGCCAGCGTGTTCCTCGTGCACGGCATGCAGGACCTCAACGTCCGCACCAAGCACCTCGGGCAGTGGTGGGACGCCCTCGCCGAGCACGGCGTCGAGCGGAAGATCTGGCTGTCGCAGACCGGTCACGTCGACCCGTTCGACTACCGGCGCGGCGCCTGGGTCGACACCCTGCACCGCTGGTTCGACCACGAACTCCTCGGCTACGACAACGGCATCGACCGCGAACCCGTGGCCGACGTCGAACGCCACCCCGACCAGTGGGTCACCTCGGCGGCCTGGCCCCCGCGCGGCACCCGCGCCACCGTCCTGCACCCGGCCCCCGGCACCCGGGCCGGCGTCGGCACGCTCGGGCGGCCCCCGGCCACCGGCACCGAGACCTTCACCGACGACCCGAGGCTGAGCGAGACCGACTGGGCCGCGCACCTGACCACGCCCACCCCCGAGAAGGCCGGGTTCCTCACGGCACCGCTCACCCGCGACCTGCGCCTGTCCGGCTCCTCCCGGGTGACGGTCACCGCGACCCCGACCACCACCTCCGCCCACCTGTCCGCCGTCCTGGTCGACCTCGGCCCGGACACCATCCGCGACTACGCCGACAGCGCCGAAGGCATCACCACCCTCACCGACCGCACCTGCTGGGGCGCGAGCACGGCCGGGGACAGCGCCTGCTTCAAGGAGACCAGGGCCAGGACGGCCGCCGTCGACTACACGGTGTTCAGCCGCGGCTGGGCCGACCTCGGCCATCACGCCTCCCTGGACAAGGGCGTCCCGCTCACTCCCGGCAAGCCGTACACGATGACCCTCGACCTCGCCGCCACCGACCACGTCGTCCCCGCCGGGCACCGGCTGGCGCTGATCGTCGCCGGCACGGACCGCGACCTCATCGACCCGCCCCCGGCGGCCGGCCCGACGCTCACGCTGGACCTGTCCGGTACGAGCGCGCGGCTCCCGCTGGTCGGCGGCGCGGCGGCGTTCGCCCGCGCCACGTCGGGCAGCGCCCCGGAGCCCGCGCCACGGACGCTGTCCGGTGTCCACGCGCCCCGGGCCGTCCGGCACCTCCCGGCGGCCTGACGACCCGCCCCCTCGCACCACCCCGGCCGCCTGCCGCCACGACAGGCGGCCGGGTCCGTCTACTCCCAGCACCGGGCCCCGGCACTCGCAGGCGCCCGTGCCCGCCGCGTACGGCGACGTACGCCCCGCTCACGCGGCTGCGCCCCGTTCATCAGGTCTGATCCGCTCGCCCACTCCGGTTGGGGGCCCGTGCACCGGGCGCGAACCGCTCGCGCACGCAGCTGGGGCTCGCGCAACGGAGCCGAGTCACCCGCCCGCTTCGGCCGGGCCCGGTGCATCAGAGCCGAGTCACCGCCCTGCCTCGGCCGGGCCCCGTGCAGCAGGCGTGAGCCACTCGCCCACTCCGGTCGGCGACCCCGTCGTCAGACCCGAGTCGCCTGCCCGCCCGGTCGCGACGCGCACAGCCGATGGCAGTCGCCTGCCCGCCTGGGCCGGGACGCGCACAGCCGACGGGAGTCGCCTGCCCGCCTCGGCCGTGAGCCGCGCGCCCGACGGGAGACGCACGCCCATCCCGACCGGAAACCGCACGCCAAGCCGGAGTCACCCACTCCACCCCGGCCGGGACCCCGCTCGTGGTGGTGCCCTGCGTCTCCGGAGGCAGGGAGTCCGTCGTGGGGCGTGTTTCATGCCGTGGGGTGTGCCAGCGCGGCCGCCTCCCGGGCGCAGCCCCACGCCACCGTGATGCCGGCGCCGCCGTGTCCGTAGTTGTGCACCACCGTGCGGCCGTCCGGCAGGGGCCGGCGTTCCAGCCGTACCGCCTCGCGGGCCGGGCGCAGTCCCACCCGGTGGGCGAGCACCCGGGCCCCGGCGATCTCCGGCCGTACCGCCGCGCAGCGGGCGACGATCGCCGCGGCGGTGTCCGGGTCCGGCTCCAGGGACCAGTCGTCCTCCTCCGCCGTACCGCCGAGGAGCAGCCCGCCCGGCTGCGGGATGAAGTAGGCGGAGGCGGCCGAGGAGTGGTCGACGGAGGTGAACCAGGTCGTGACGCCCGGGTTCTCCACCACCACCAGCTGCCCGCGCACGGGACGCACCGCGGCATCCGGCACCAGCGAACGGGCGCCCAGACCGGCGCAGTTGACGACCACGGCGGCGGGCACCGCCGTCAGGTCGGTCACCGCCCGCTCCTCCACCACCCCTCCCGCCCGCACCAGCCGCTCCCGCAGCCACGCCAGGTGCACCGGCATGTCGATGACCGGCAGCCGCGCCGCCAGCCCCCCGGCCACCGCCCGCAGCCCCGGCACCCGGGCCGCCCACGCGCCCAGCTCCTCCAGCCGTGCCCCGTGGTGCACGCCCTCCACCAGGCGCACGCCCGTCTCCCCGGGCCGCGCGGCCAACTCCTCGTACACCGTCAGGGAGTGCAGCGCCCAGGCGCCGACCAGCGGCTCCGGTTCGATGCGGTACGGCCACCACAGGCCGCCCGCCACCGCGGAGGTCGTCCGCTCGGCCGGCTCCCGCGTCCACACCCGCACCGCCCGTCCGGACCCGGCCAGCAGCACGGCCGTCGTCAGTCCGGCGATCCCGCCTCCGACCACGATCACTTCGTCACTCGGCTCGCTGTCCACGGCAGGACGATAGGCTCCGCGAGTGTCCGGCGGCACCCCGCGGCCGAAGGCGGCCGAAGGACCGGACAGGCGTGCCCCACGCGCCGGTGAGCGGCGGAAACGGGGCTGGGCCAGGCACGTGCGGCCATTAGGATCGACGTCTGATGACTGCCACCCTCGTTGCCAAGAACCTCGCCGCCGGCCATGGCGACCGCTCCCTGTTCGCCGGGCTCGACCTGGTCGTCGCGCCCGGCGACGTCATCGGGCTGGTCGGCGCCAACGGCGCGGGCAAGTCGACCCTGCTGCGGATGCTCGCCGGCCTCACCCCGCCCGAGCAGGGCGAACTGCGGCTGTCCCCGCCGGCCGCGACCGTCGGCCACCTCCCGCAGGAGCCGGAGCGCCGGCCGGGAGAGAGCGTCCGGGAGTTCCTGGCCCGCCGCACCGGCGTCGCCGAGGCCCAGCGGGTCATGGACGAGGCCACCCAGGCGCTGGTCGACGGCGCGCCCGGCGCCGACGACGCCTACGCGACCGCCCTCGAGCGATGGCTCGGTCTCGGCGGCGCCGACCTGGACGAACGCGCCGAGGAGGTCGCCTCCTCCCTCGGCCTGGCCGTGGACCTGGACCAGCCGACGGCCTCGCTCTCCGGCGGTCAGGCGGCCCGTGCCGGCCTCGCGTCCCTCCTGCTGTCGCGGTACGACGTCTTCCTCCTGGACGAGCCCACCAACGACCTTGACCTGGACGGCCTGGAGCGTCTGGAACGGTTCGTCACCGGCCTGCGCGCGGGCACGGTCGTCGTCAGCCACGACCGCGAGTTCCTCACCCGCACGGTCACCAAGGTCCTCGAACTGGACCTCGCGCAGCGGCAGATCAACCTCTACGGCGGCGGTTACGAGGCCTACCTGGAGGAGCGGGACGTGGCCCGCCGGCACGCCCGCGACGAGTACGAGGAGTACGCCGACAAGAAGGCCGGCCTCCAGGACCGCGCCCAGACGCAGCGGTCCTGGATGGACAAGGGCGTCAAGAACGCCAGGCGGAAGGCCGGCAACGACAACGACAAGATCGGCCGCAAGTTCCGCAGCGAGGCCAGCGAGAAGCAGGCCGCCAAGGCCCGCCAGACCCAGCGCATGATCGAGCGCCTGGAAGTGGTCGAGGAGCCGCGCAAGGAGTGGGACCTGCGCATGGAGATCGCGTCCGCGCCGCGTTCCGGCGCGGTCGTGGCGACGCTGCGCGACGCCGAGGTGCGCCGCGGCGGCTTCTCCTTCGGCCCGGTGTCCTTGCAGATCGACTGGGCCGACCGGGTCGCGGTCACGGGAGCCAACGGCGCGGGCAAGTCCACGCTGCTCGGTGCGCTGCTGGGCCGGGTCCCGCTCGACGCGGGGCATGCGGCCATGGGCTCCGGTGTCCTGGTCGGCGAGGTCGACCAGGCCCGCAAGCTGTTCCACGGGCCCGAGTCCCTGCTCGACGCCTTCTGCGCGGCCGTGCCCGACACGGAACCGGCGGAGGTCCGCACGCTGCTCGCCAAGTTCGGCCTGAAGTCCGGCCACGTCCTGCGCCCGGCGGCGACCCTCTCCCCGGGCGAACGCACCCGCTCCGCCCTCGCCCTGCTTCAGGGCCGGGGCGTCAACCTCCTGGTCCTGGACGAGCCGACGAACCACCTGGACCTGCCGGCCATCGAGCAGCTGGAGTCGGCCCTCGACGCCTACGAGGGCACCCTGCTGCTGGTCACCCACGACCGGCGCATGCTGGACGCGGTCCGGGTGACCCGACGCCTCGAGGTGACGGCCGGCAAGGTGACCGAGCTCTGACCCCGCCGGGGGCGGTCGTCACCTCCAGCGGCCGGTGATCCACAGCGGGTGCCGCCGCGGGGCGCCGTCCGAGGGGCCGGATGCTCTGCGGCGCTGATGTTCGCGGGACGGAGGCTCCCCGGGGCCGGAGCCGGGTGGCTCCGGCCCCGGCCGGTCAGCGCTTCTTCGGATTCAGCAGGCCCGCACGGCGCAGGGCGTCGGCCATGGCGCTGTTGGCCGGTGCCGGTGCCGGCGCCTGCCGGCCGCCTCGGTCGCCACCCGCACGGTCCTGGCGCCGGTCCTGGCCGCCACCGCCCTGCCGCTGTCCCCGGCCGCCGCCGCTCTGCCGCTGCTGGGGCGGCCGGGCGCCGCCCCGCTGCGGCCTGCCGCCGTCCTCGCCCTGGGGTGCCGCCTCGTCGTCCAGGCGCAGCGTCAGTGCGATCCGCTTGCGCGGAATGTCGACGTCCAGGACCTTCACCCGGACGATGTCACCCGGCTTCGCGACATCGCGCGGATCCTTGACGAACGTCTTCGACATCGCCGACACGTGCACCAGACCGTCCTGGTGGACACCGACGTCCACGAACGCGCCGAACGCGGCCACGTTCGTCACCACGCCCTCCAGGATCATCCCGGCGGACAGGTCGGAGATCTTCTCCACGCCCTCCTTGAAGGTGGCCGTGCGGAACGCGGGACGCGGGTCGCGGCCGGGCTTCTCCAGCTCCCTGAGGATGTCGGTGACGGTCGGCAGACCGAACGTGTCGTCCACGAAGTCGGCGGGCCGCAGCGAGCGCAGGGCGCCCGTGTTGCCGACGAGGGAGGCCACCTCCTGACCCGTGGTCTTCACCATGCGGCGCACCACCGGGTACGCCTCCGGGTGCACGCTGGAGGCGTCCAGCGGGTCGGCGCCGCCCCGGATGCGCAGGAAGCCCGCGCACTGCTCGTACGCCTTCGGGCCGAGCCGGGGAACCTTCCGCAGCTCCGCCCGGGAGACGAAGGGACCGTTCTGGTCCCGGTGCGCGACGATGTTCTCGGCGAGCCCGGCGGAGATGCCGGAGACGCGTGACAGCAGCGGCACCGACGCCGTGTTGACGTCCACGCCGACGCCGTTCACACAGTCCTCGACGACCGCGTCCAGCGAGCGGGACAGCTTCACCTCGGACAGGTCGTGCTGGTACTGGCCGACACCGATCGACCGGGGGTCGATCTTCACCAGTTCGGCCAGCGGGTCCTGCAGGCGCCGGGCGATGGAGACCGCGCCGCGCAGCGACACGTCCATGCCGGGCAGCTCCTGGGAGGCGTACTGCGAGGCGGAGTACACGGACGCGCCCGCCTCGGACACCACGACCTTGGTGAGCTTCAGCTCGGGATGCCGGGCGATGAGTTCGCCGGCGAGCCGGTCGGTCTCGCGGGAGGCCGTGCCGTTGCCGATGGCGATCAGTTCGACCGCGTGCTCCCGGGCCAGTTCCGCCAGCCGGGCGATGGCCTCGTCCCACTTGTTGGCCGGCACGTGCGGGTGGATCACGTCCGTGGCGACGGCCTTGCCGGTGGCGTCGACGACGGCGACCTTCACACCGGTGCGGAAACCGGGGTCCAGGCCGAGCGTCGCGCGGGTGCCGGCCGGCGCGGCCAGCAGCAGGTCGCGGAGGTTCGCGGCGAACACGTTCACCGCCTCGTCCTCGGCCGCCGTGCGCAGCCGCACGCGCAGGTCGATGCCGAGGTGGACCAGCAGGCGGGTGCGCCAGGCCCAGCGGACCGTGTCGCTCAGCCACTTGTCACCCGGGCGGCCCCGGTTCACGATGCCGAACCTCGCGGCGACGACGCCCTCGTACGAGGACGGGCCCTCCGTGGGCTCCTCCGGCTCCAGGACGAGGTCCAGGACCTCCTCCTTCTCGCCGCGCAGCATCGCCAGGACGCGGTGCGAGGGCAGCGCGGTGAACGGCTCGGCGAAGTCGAAGTAGTCGGCGAACTTGGCGCCCGCCTCCTCCTTGCCCTCCCGCACCTTCGCGACCAGCCGCCCGCGCACCCACATGCGTTCGCGCAGCTCACCGATCAGGTCGGCGTCCTCGGAGAACCGCTCGGTGAGGATCGCCCGCGCGCCCTCCAGCGCGGCCTGCGCGTCGGCGACGCCCTTGTCCGCGTCGACGAACGCCGCCGCGGCGGCCGCCGGATCGACGGCGGGATCGCCCAGCAGCCCGTCCGCCAGCGGCTCCAGGCCCGCCTCCCGCGCGATCTGCGCCTTGGTGCGCCGCTTGGGCTTGTAGGGCAGGTAGACGTCCTCCAGGCGCGCCTTGGTCTCGGCGCCGCGGATACGGGCCTCCAGCTCCTCGGTCAGCTTGCCCTGCTCCCGCACCGACGCCAGGATCGCGGTCCGCCGCTCCTCCAGGTCCCGCAGATAACGCAGCCGCTCCTCGAGCGTGCGCAGCTGCGCGTCGTCGAGCATCTCGGTCGCTTCCTTGCGGTAGCGGGCGATGAAGGGCACCGTGGATCCGCCGTCGAGCAGTTCCACCGCGGCCTTCACCTGCCGCTCCCGTACGCCGAGTTCCTCGGCGATCCTGCCTTCGATGGACCCTGCTGCCAGGGAACCGGGTGTCGTCACGAGCCCGTACCGCCTTCTCCACTGAGGTTGCGCGGCAATTGTGGCAGGTGACACCGGCAAGCGGGGATCAGGCGACACGCGGCGGGGCGCCGGCCCCCGATCGTGGACGCCCTGCCCCGCGGGATTCCGCGTGGCCGGAAAGGTGGGAAACACGTCATTGCGGCCATCGCCGGGGCCGCGAACAATCGGTGCCATGCCGCAGCGATCCGTACTCCTCACCGTCTTCGACGGCCTCCAGAGCCTCGACGTCACCGGCCCGGTGGAAGTCTTCGCCGGTGCGGAGCGGCACACCCCGGGCTCGTACCGGATCCGTACGGCTTCGCCGGACGGCGGCCCCGTGCGCACCTCCAGCGGGCTGACCCTCGTACCGGACGGCTCCCTGACCGACGCGGCGGATCCCCACACCCTGCTGGTCCCCGGCGGCGCGGGCACCCGCGACCCGGATCCTCGGCTGGTGGAGTGGCTGCGCGTGCACGGCCCCCGGGCCACGCGCCTGGTCTCCGTCTGCACGGGCGCCGTCCCGCTGGCCCGGGCCGGGCTGCTGGACGGCCGGCGTGTCACGACCCACTGGGCGTACTGCGACAAGCTCGCCCGGGACCACCCCGCCGTCCACGTCGACCCCGATCCGATCTTCGTGCGGGACGGGAACGTGGCCACCTCGGCCGGGGTGACCGCGGGCATCGACCTCGCCCTCGCGCTGGTGGAGGAGGACCTGGGCCGGGAGGCGGCGCTGACCGTCGCCCGCCACCTCGTGGTGTTCCTGCGCAGGCCGGGCAACCAGGCCCAGTTCAGTGCCCAGCTGGCCGTCCAGACGGCTCGGCGGGACCCCCTCCGGGACATCCAGCAGTGGATCACCGAGCACCCGGAGGCCGACCTCGGCGTCGAGGCGCTGGCCGCCCGCGCGGCCCTCTCCCCGCGGCACTTCGCCCGTGCCTTCCGGGCGGAGACCGGCATGACACCCGGCCGGTACGTCGACCGGGTCCGGCTGGAACACGCGCGCCGCCTGCTGGAGGACACCTCCGACGGCATCGAGCGGGTCGCCCGGGCCAGCGGCCACGGCACGCCGGAGGCCATGCGCCGCGCCTTCCTCCGCGCCCTCGGCACCTCCCCGGCCGAGTACCGCCGCCGCTTCCGCCCCACCCCCGTGACCTGACCAGGGCCGGCCCTCCCCGGCCGCCGCCGGCCGCCCTGATCCGAGGCCGCCCCCGAGAGAAGGAGACAGCGTGCAGATCGCCGTCGTCCTCTACGACCGCTTCACCGCCCTCGACGCCGTCGGTCCCTACGAGACCCTCGGCCGGCTCCCGGACTCCGAGACCGTGTTCGTCGCCGAGCGGACCGGACCCGTCCGCACCGACACCGGGAACCTCGCGCTCACCGCCGACCGTGCCCTGGCCGACGTACCGCGTCCGGACATCGTGATCGTGCCCGGCGGCCCCGGCCAGGCGTCGCAGATGGACAACCGCGTCCTGCTGGACTGGCTGCGCACGGCCGATGCCACCAGCGCCTGGACCACGTCCGTGTGCACGGGCTCGCTGCTGCTGGCCGCCGCGGGGCTGCTGCGGGGGCGCCGTGCCACCTCGCACTGGCTGGCCCTGGACCAGCTGCGCGGCTTCGGGGCCGAGCCGACGGGGGAGCGGGTGGTCGTGGACGGCAGGTACGTCACCGCGGCAGGCGTGTCGTCCGGCATCGACATGGGCCTCACGCTGCTCGGCACCATCGCCGGTGACGAACACGCCCAGGCGGTGCAGCTGCTGACGGAGTACGACCCGCAGCCGCCCTACGACGCCGGGTCGCCGGAGAAGGCGCCCGCCCACCTCGTCGCGGAGTTCCGCTCCGCGAGCCGTTTCATCCTGACGTAGCCACGTTCCAGGTGAAGCGCGGCTGCCTGCGCTCCAGGAACGCGGCGACCCCCTCCGCGGTGTCGCCGCTGCCCTGTGCCTGCCCGGCCCAGTGGGCGTCCCGGTCCGTGCGGCCGTCCGCGAACTCCTTGGCGGCGGCCTGGGTGAGCTGCGAGCGGGACACCAGAACCCGGGTCAACCCGGCGATCCGCCCGTCCAGTTCGCCGTCCGGCAGCACCTCGTCCACGAGGCCGGTCCGCAGGGCCCGTCCGGCGCCGATCAACTCGGCCGTGAACAGCAGGTACTTGGCCGTGGCCGGACCGACCAGGGACACCAGCCGGCGCGTGGAGGAGGCCGGATAGACGATGCCGAGCCTCGCCGGTGTCACCCCGAACAGCGCGCCCTCCTCCGCCAGCCGCAGGTCACAGGCCACCGCGAGCTGCGCACCGCCGCCCACACAGTGCCCGCGCACCGCGGCGACGGTCGGCTTCGGGAACGCTGCCAGAGCCTCCTCGGCCGCCACCGCGAGGCCCTGCGCCCGCTCCGGTGCCCCTCGCAGCGAGGAGATGTCGGCGCCCGCGCAGAAGGTGCCGCCCTCGCCGGTCAGCACCAGCGCCCGCACGCCCGGGTCGCGGCCCAGGGCGTCCAGCAGCGGCGGCAGGTCCCGCCACATCCGCGCCGTCATGGCGTTGCGCTTGGCGGGATGGCGGATCACCACGGTGGCGACGGAGTCGGTGACCTGGTGGGACAGCTGGGGCTCCATGCGGCGGATCGTAACCGAAGGCGCCGTATCGTCGGACTAGTTCGCGAACCGGCGCCCGGGCGACAGAAACGGTCCCGTCCTCGACCCCGGCACACGCACTCGGTCAGAATCCGTTCGATACCCGCTGACTTGCGTTCAGGCAGCCGGATCGGAGCGGATCGTTACCAACACTCGACGCGTGGTGACAATCGAGTGCGAGGGTGGCGACCTGACGATGGACGACCACGGGCGCGGGGACGGCCGGCGCCCAGCGGGGGGCGGCGACCGGCCGCCCGATCCACTGCCGTACGAAGGCGTCTGGCGGTTCACCGCGGCCGCGGTGGACGCCTCGGTCCCGCAGGCCCGGCACGCGGTACGGGACCTGCTGCTGCGCCAGGGGGTGCCGGTCCCCGACGACCTGGTGCACGGGCTGCTGCTGATCGTCTCCGAGCTGGTCACCAACGCGGTCCGGCACGCGGCGCTGCTGTCGCCGGTGCTGGCCGTCGAGGTCGCCGTCGGGGCCGAGTGGGTGCGGGTGTCCGTCGAGGACAACCACCCCTACCGGCCGACCGCCCTGGAGGCCGACCACGCCCGGACCGGCGGCCGGGGCCTGCTGCTGGTCCGTGAGGTGGCCCGGGAGGCGGGCGGGGTGGTCGACGTCGAGCACACCGCGAGCGGCGGCAAGGTGATCTGGGCCGCCCTGCCGCTCAAGCCCGACTTCTCCTGAGGCCCCTACCAGCCCGCGGACGGGCCCGTCAGCTCCCTGATCGCCGGACGGGCCGCGTCCAGCACGGTCATGAACCAGGCCGAGAACGGCTCCCGGGCGTGCCGCTTGGCCAGCTCGGCCGCCGTCACGAAGGCCGTCGAGGCGACCTCCTGCGGATCCGGCCCGAGCGCGGCCTGCACCAGGCCGACGAACAGGTGGTTGTACTCCTGCTCCACGAGGCCCGAGGCGGGGTCCGGGTGGTTGTACCGGACCGTGCCGGCCTCCGCGAGCAGCGACGGCGACACACCGAGCTCCTCGTACGTGCGCCGGGAGGCCGCCGCGAACGGCGCCTCGCCGGGGTACGGATGGCCGCAGCAGGTGTTGGACCACACACCGGGGGAGTGGTACTTGCCGAGCGCCCGCTGCTGCAACAGCAGCCGGCCCCGCTCGTCGAAGAGGAACACCGAGAACGCCCGGTGCAGTTGTCCCGGCGGCTGATGGGCGGCGAGCTTCTCCGCCGTACCGGTCGTCACACCCTTCTCGTCGACCAGTTCCAGCAGAATCGCCTCTTCGGTGCCCTCCGACGAGCTGTGCGTCGCGGTGGCAGGTGTGATCGGCATACCCATCCTTCGCCTCGGTCTTCGCACCCCAAGTCTGCCGTACGAATCCGGCACTCCCGGCACTTCCCGGCGCGGGAGCCGTCCGCGCGCGGTGCGGCACGCGACGCCGGATCCGGTGGATCATCGTGCCCGCCGCCCGCCTCCGGGAACCACCCGTGGGCCTCGAACGACTGTACGGACGGTCAGTGGCACAGCCGTGCTTCGTGCTCCGCGTGCCCGCCCGGCTCCAGCTGGAAGGTGCAGTGCTCCACGTCGAAGTGGTCGCCCAGGCACCCCTGGAGTTCGTGCAGCATCTTCTCGTTGCCGATGGCGTTCAGCACCTCCGAGCTGACCACCACGTGCGCCGACAGCACCGGCATGCCCGAGGTGATCGTCCACGCGTGCAGGTCGTGGACGTCCTCGACGCCGTCCAGCGCCAGGATGTGCGCCCGGACCTCCGCCATGTCGACGTCCTTCGGTGCCGCCTCCAGCAGGACGTCCAGCGTCTCGCGCAGCAGCCTGACGGTCCGCGGCACGATCATCAGCCCGATCACCAGCGAGGCGACCGGGTCGGCGGGCTGCCACCCGGTGGTGAGGATCACGGCCGCCGAGATCAGCACCGCCACCGAGCCGAGGGCGTCCGCGGCCACCTCCAGGAAGGCGCCGCGCACGTTCAGGCTCTCCTTCTGCCCGCGCATCAGCAGCACCAGCGAGACGGAGTTCGCGACCAGGCCGACCAGACCGAACACGATCATCAACCCGGCCCGGGTGTCCGCGGGTTCGACGAACCGCTGCACCGCCTCGTACACGACGTATCCGCCGACCCCGAGCAGCAGCAGGCAGTTGGCCAGCGCGGCGAGGATCTCCGCGCGGGCCAGGCCGAAGGTGCGGTTGGTGCTCGGCGGGCGGCCCGCGAAGTGGACGGCGAGCAGTGCCATGCCGAGGCCCACGGCGTCGGTCGCCATGTGCGCCGCGTCCGCGATCAGCGCGAGCGAGTCCGCGAGCAGGCCGCCGGCGATCTCCACCAGCATGACCGTGAGCGTGATGCCCAGCGCGATCCGCAGCCGGCCCCGGTACGCGGCCGTGGCCGTACCCGTGGCCGGCACGTGGGAGTGCCCGTGCCCGTGGTCGTGCCCTGCCCCCATGACTACCGCCTTCCGAGTGCCTGCCGGGAGGCCAGTCAACTACGGGGCGGGGGTATCGGGCAACGCGGCACTGAACACCGTTGTCATGTGCCCTGACCTGCGCAAACGTTCCGCAGGTCAGAGCGCTGCGGCCCCGTCACCCGCGTGCCGTGCCGGTTCACCCCCCGTGGTGCAGCCGCCAGCCCCGCCAGGCCGACTCGGTCATCTCCCGCACCCCGCGCCGGGCCCGCCAGCCCAGCGTCTCGGCGGCCCGCTCCGCCGAGGCCACGGCGCGGGGCGCGTCACCGGGGCGGCGCCCCTCCACCACGGGCGCCCTGCGGTCCCCGGTGACCTCCCCGACGACCGTGATCAGCTCGCGCACCGAGACGCCCTCGCCCCTGCCGATGTTCAGCGTCAGGTCACCGGTGACGTCGCCTTCGGCGAGCCGCCGCGCCGCCGCCAGATGGGCCTCCGCGAGATCGGCGACATGGATGTAGTCCCGCACGCAGGTGCCGTCCGGCGTCGGGTAGTCGTCGCCGAAGATCCGCGGTGCCTCGTCCCGGGAGAGCCGGTCGAAGACCATCGGCACGATGTTGAACACCCCCGTGTCCGCGAGTTCCGGCGCCGCCGCACCCGCCACGTTGAAGTAGCGCAGGCACACCGTGGAGATGCCGTGCGCCCGTCCCGCCGCCCGCACCAGCCACTCACCGGCCAGCTTGGTCTCGCCGTACGGGTTGACCGGGGCGCACGGGGTGTCCTCGGTGATCAGGTCCACGTCCGGGTTGCCGTACACCGCCGCCGACGAGGAGAACACCAGCCGGCCGACGCCCGCCTCGGCGACCGCGTCCAGCAGCGTGGCCAGAGAGCCCACGTTCTCCCGGTAGTAGCGGGTGGGCTGCGCCACCGACTCCGCGACCTGCTTGCGCGCCGCGAGGTGGACGACGCCCGTCACGCCGTACTCGGTGAGGACCCGCCTCAGCAGCGCCCCGTCCAGCGTCGAGCCCCGGACGAGCGGGACCTCGGCCGGGAGCCGCGCGGGCACGGCGGCCGACAGGTCGTCCAGCGCCACGACGCTCTCCCCGGCGCCCGCCATGGCCCGTGCCACGTGCGCCCCGATGTATCCGGCTCCGCCGGTGATCAGCCACGTCATGGTCGCCCACCCTATGCCGGGCCGGCCGGTGTCCCGGATGCCCGGGTCTGCGCCCGCGGGTTTGTGGGCCGGGGCCCGGATCCCCGATGATGATCGCGGCGAAGGCCGGGGCAGCCCAGGTGGGCCGGGCCGTGAACGGCCGGTGAACACGGGCTCCGGCCCATCCGATAGCCTCTGCCGACATGCCGCCCGGGTGCCGCAGGCAGGGCGCCCCACCACGCAGAAGACCGGCGCCCGCGCGTCGGCACCCAGGGAGTGAGTTCGGTTGTCGACCGCCATCGTCACCGGTCAGCCGGTGCCCGGATCGTCACTCGAGAACGATCTGCGCTCCCTCGGCTTCGACGTGCGCGCGGCCCCCGACGCCGCCGGGGCGGAGGCCCTGCTGGCCGCCGTGCCCGCCGACCGGCGCGTGGCCCTGGTCGACTCCCGTTTCGTCGGCCACCCGCACGCCCTGCGCCTGGGCCTGACCGACCCGCGCTTCCCGCTCGCCGCCGTCCCCGGAGCCGTCACCGCCCAGCCGGCCGCCCGGCAGGCGCTGACCCGGGCCGTGGCCCGTGAGACCTCCGCGGGCCCCGGCACGGCCGGCGAGGCGGCGCTCGCACCGGGCGGCGCCCCCGCCCTCGCTCCGGACAGCCTCGCCGACCACGTGGTCACCGCCCTCGACGCCGAGGGCAGCGCCGTGCACCGGCCCGAGCTGGGCCGCCTGGTCGCCACCGTGCCCGCCGACCCGCAGGCCCGCAACGAGGCCCGGCAGGCCGTCGCCGCCGTGGACGACGAGGCCGTACGCCTGAAGTCGGCCGTGAAGGCCCGCGACGGCTTCTTCACCACGTTCTTCATCAGCCCCTACTCGCGCTACCTCGCCCGCTGGTGCGCCCGCCGCGGCCTGACCCCCAACCAGGTCACCACCGCCTCGCTGCTCACGGCGCTCATCGCGGCCGGCTGCGCGGCCACCGGCACCCGCGGCGGGTTCGTCGCGGCCGGCGTGCTGCTCATCGCGTCCTTCGTGCTCGACTGCACCGACGGCCAGCTCGCCCGCTACGCGCTCAAGTACTCCACGCTCGGCGCCTGGCTCGACGCCACCTTCGACCGGGCCAAGGAGTACGCCTACTACGCCGGCCTCGCGCTGGGCGCGGCCCGCGGCGGCGACGACGTGTGGGCCCTCGCCCTCGGCGCGATGATCCTCCAGACCTGCCGGCACGTGGTCGACTTCTCCTTCAACGAGGCCAACCACGACGCCACCGCCAACACCAGCCCCACCGCCGCCCTCTCCGACAAGCTCGACAGTGTCGGCTGGACGGTCTGGCTGCGCCGCATGATCGTGCTGCCCATCGGCGAGCGCTGGGCGATGATCGCCGTCCTCACGGCCGTGACGACGCCGCGGATCACGTTCTACGTCCTGCTCGCCGGCTGCGCCTTCGCGGCCACCTACACCACGGCCGGCCGCGTGCTGCGCTCGGTGACCCGGCGGGCCCGGCGCACCGACCGGGCGGCGCGGGCGCTCGCCGACCTCACCGACTCAGGCCCGCTCGCCGAGACGGTCGGGCGCGTGGCCGGACGGGGCCTGCCCGGTCTCGCCGTGCCCGCCGCCGCCCTGCTCGGCGGTGCCGCGGTCGTCGCCTGCTCGGCGCTGACCGGCTTCGGCGGGGTCCTGCCGGTCGCCGGCGCCCTCGTGTACGTCCTCACCTCCGCCCTCGCCGTCGCCCGCCCCCTCAAGGGCGCCCTCGACTGGCTGGTGCCGCCCGTCTTCCGGGCCGCCGAGTACGGCACCGTGCTCGCCCTGGCCGGCAAAGCGGGGGTGAACGGGGCGCTTCCCGCGGCTTTCGGCCTGGTGGCCGCCGTCGCCTACCATCACTACGACACGGTGTACCGCATCCGCGGCGACGCCGGAGCGCCCCCGGCCTGGCTGGTGCGTGCCGTCGGGGGGCAGGAGGGGCGGACGCTGCTCGTCACCGTCCTGGCCGCGGTGCTCACCGCCACGCAGTTCAAGGCCGCGCTCACGGTCCTCGCCGTGGCCGTCGCCCTGCTGGTGCTCGTCGAGAGCATCCGCTTCTGGGTGTCCGCCCACAAGGGCGGCGCGCCCGCCGTACACGATGAAGGAGAACCCGCATGATCGGCCTCGTGCTGGCGGCCGGCGCCGGACGGCGTCTGCGCCCCTACACCGACAGCCTTCCCAAGGCTCTGGTGCCGGTGGGCCCCGCGGGCATAGAGGGCGAACCGACGGTCCTGGACCTGACCCTCGGCAACTTCGCCGAGATCGGCCTGACCGAGGTCGCGGTCATCGTCGGCTACCGCAAGGAGGCCGTGTACGAGCGCAAGGCGGCCCTGGAGCGGAAGTACGGTCTGAAGCTCACGCTCATCGACAACGACAAGGCCGAGGAGTGGAACAACGCCTACTCCCTGTGGTGCGGCCGCGACGCTCTGAAGGACGGCGTCATCCTCGCCAACGGCGACACCGTGCACCCGGTCTCCGTCGAGAAGACGCTGCTCGCCGCCCGCGGCGAGGGCAGGCGGATCATCCTCGCGCTGGACACCGTCAAGTCCCTCGCCGACGAGGAGATGAAGGTTGTCGTCGACCCCGCCAAGGGCGTCCGGAAGATCACCAAGCTGATGGACCCGGCCGAGGCGACCGGCGAGTACATCGGCGTCACCCTGATCGAGGGCGACGCCGCCCCCGAGCTGGCGGACGCGCTGAAGACGGTCTGGGAGACCGACCCGCAGCAGTTCTACGAGCACGGGTACCAGGAGCTGGTGAACCGCGGCTTCAGGATCGACGTCGCGCCGATCGGCGAGGTTCCGTGGGTGGAGATCGACAACCACGACGACCTCGCCCGGGGACGGGAGATCGCGTGCCAGTACTGACCCGGCTCATTCCCTCGCCGGTCGTCGTGGACATCCGCCCGGGTGCCCTCGACGATCTGGCCTGTGTCCTCGCCGACGAGCGCATCTCGCAGTCGGGCCGGCTCGCCATCGCCGTCAGCGGTGGATCGGGCGCCCGGCTGCGCGACCGGATCGCCCCCTCGCTGCCCGGCGCCACCTGGTACGAGGTCGGCGGCGGCACCATCGACGACGCGGTCCGGCTGGCGGGCGACATAAAGGCCGGCCACTACGACGCGGTCGTCGGCCTGGGCGGCGGCAAGATCATCGACTGCGCCAAGTTCGCGGCGGCCCGCGTCGGCCTGCCGCTGGTCGCCGTCGCCACCAACCTCGCGCACGACGGCCTGTGCTCGCCGGTCGCCACCCTCGACAACGACGCGGGCCGCGGCTCGTACGGTGTGCCGAACCCGATCGCGGTCGTCATCGACCTGAACGTGATCCGTGAGGCGCCCGTCCGGTTCGTGCGCTCCGGCATCGGCGACGCCATCTCCAACATCTCCGCGGTCGCGGACTGGGAGCTGGCGCACCGCGTCAAGGGCGAGAAGATCGACGGTCTGGCCGCCGCCATGGCCCGTCAGGCCGGCGAGGCGGTGCTCAGGCACCCGGGCGGGGTCGGCGACGACGGCTTCCTCCAGGTACTGGCCGAGGCGCTGGTCCTCACCGGCATCGCCATGTCGGTGTCGGGCGACTCCCGCCCGTCCTCCGGCGCCTGCCACGAGATCAACCACGCCTTCGACCTGCTCTACCCCAAGCGGGCGGCCGCCCACGGCGAGCAGTGCGGCCTCGGTGCCGCCTTCGCGATGTACCTGCGCGGCGCGCACGAGGAGTCGGCGTACATGGCCGGGGTGCTGCGCCGGCACGGGCTCCCGGTGCTGCCGGAGGAGATCGGCTTCACGGTGGACGAGTTCGTCCGCGTCGTGGAGTTCGCCCCGGAGACCAGGCCCGGCCGCTACACGATCATCGAACACCTCGACCTCAAGACGAATCAGATCAAGGACATCTACGCCGACTATGTCAAGGCCATCGGTAGCTGAACTCCGTCCGGTCGTCCACCCCGCGGGGGTGAAGGACCGGCGCAGCGGTGAGCACTGGGCGGGACGCCTCTACATGCGTGAGGTGTCCCTGCGCGTCGACCGCTACCTGGTGAACACCAGGGTCACGCCCAACCAGCTCACGTACCTGATGACCGTCTGCGGCGTGCTCGCGGCCCCGGCCCTGCTGGTGCCGGGGATCGCGGGCGCCGTCCTCGGGATCGTCGCCACCCAGCTGTACCTCCTGCTGGACTGCGTGGACGGCGAGATCGCCCGCTGGAAGAAGCAGTACTCGCTCGGCGGGGTCTACCTGGACCGCGTGGGCGCCTACCTCACCGACGCGGCCGTGCTGGTCGGCCTCGGCCTGCGCGCCGCCGACCTGTGGGGCAGCGGGCGGATCGACTGGCTGTGGGCCTTCCTCGGCACCCTCGCCGCGCTCGGCGCCATCCTGATCAAGGCCGAGACCGACCTGGTCGGCGTCGCCCGCCACCAGGCCGGGATGCCGCCGGTGCAGGACGCGGCGGGTGTCGCCGAGCCGCGTTCCGCGGGCATGGCGCTGGCCCGCCGCGCCGCCTCGGCGCTGAGGTTCCACCGGCTCATCCTCGGCATCGAGGCCTCGCTGCTCATCCTGGTCCTCGCGATCGTGGACCAGGCCCGCGGGGACCTGTTCTTCACCCGGCTCGGCACCGCCGTCCTCGCCGGCATCGCCCTGCTCCAGACGCTGCTGCACCTGGTGTCCGTCCTCGCCTCCAGCAGGCTGCGGTGAGTGGCGTGAAGGTCGGCGCCGTCATCATCACCATGGGCAACCGGCCCGAGGAGCTGCGCGCCCTGCTCGACTCCGTCGCCAAGCAGGACGGCGACCCCGTCGAGGTCGTCGTCGTCGGCAACGGCTCGCCGGTCCCGGACGTGCCGGCCGGCGTACGCACCATCGAGCTGCCCGAGAACCTGGGCATCCCCGGCGGACGCAACGTCGGCATCGAGGCCTTCGGTCCCAGCGGCCGCGACGCCGACATCCTGCTCTTCCTCGACGACGACGGCCTGCTCGCCCGGCAGGACACCGCCGAGCTGTGCCGGGAGGCCTTCGCCGCCGACCCGGAGCTCGGCATCATCAGCTTCCGCATCGCCGACCCCGGCACCGGCGAGACCCAGCGCCGGCACGTGCCCCGGCTGCGCGCCGCCGACCCGATGCGCTCCTCCCGGGTCACCACCTTCCTCGGCGGCGCCAACGCCGTACGCACCCGCGTCTTCGCCGAGGTCGGCGGGCTGCCGGACGAGTTCTTCTACGCCCACGAGGAGACCGACCTGGCCTGGCGGGCCCTCGACGCGGGCTGGATGATCGACTACCGGTCCGACATGGTGCTGTACCACCCGACGACCGCGCCCTCGCGGCACGCGGTCTACCACCGCATGGTCGCCCGCAACCGGGTCTGGCTGGCCCGCCGCAACCTGCCCGCCCTCCTGGTCCCCGTCTACCTCGGGGTCTGGCTGCTGCTCACCCTCCTGCGCCGCCCCTCGCGGCCGGCCCTGACGGCCTGGTTCGGCGGGTTCCGGGAAGGCTGGACCACACCGTGCGGTCCGCGCCGCCCGATGCGCTGGCGTACGGTGTGGCGCCTCACCCGACTGGGCCGTCCCCCGGTCATCTGACAAGCTCGTCCGTGAGGGCTGCGTGCGTCCGCGGACGCACGCACCGGACGACGAACGCGAACCCGAAGACGAGAGTTTCCCCCTGTGAGTGAGACCACGCACGACGGCACGGTCGCGGTGACCGCGGCCCCGTCGCCCGACGAGGGACTGCCGGCGGACCGGCTGGCCGCCAAGTACGGGCTGACCGTGAGCGGCGCCCGGCCCTCGCTCGTGGAGTACGTCCGTCAGCTGTGGGGGCGCCGCCACTTCATCCTCGCCTTCTCCCAGGCGAAGCTGACGGCCCAGTACAGCCAGGCCAAGCTCGGCCAGCTGTGGCAGGTGGCCACGCCGCTGCTGAACGCGGCCGTGTACTTCTTCATCTTCGGCCTGATCCTGCACGCCAGCCGCGGCATGTCCCGGGACGTCTACATCCCGTTCCTGGTCACCGGCGTATTCGTGTTCACCTTCACGCAGAGCTCGGTGATGTCCGGCGTCCGCGCGATCTCCGGGAACCTCGGCCTGGTGCGGGCCCTGCACTTCCCGCGCGCCTCGCTGCCGGTCTCCTTCTCGCTCCAGCAGCTCCAGCAGCTGCTGTTCTCGATGATCGTGCTGTTCGTCGTGGCGATCGGCTTCGGCAGCTACCCGAGCGTGTCCTGGCTGCTGATCGTGCCCGTGCTGGTGTTCCAGTTCCTGTTCAACACCGGACTGGCGATGATCGTGGCCCGTATGGGCGCCAAGACGCCGGACCTCGCGCAGCTCATGCCGTTCCTGCTGCGCACCTGGATGTACACCTCCGGCGTCATGTTCTCGATCAACAAGATGCTGGAGGGGCGCCCCGAGTGGATCGTCCGGCTGCTCCAGGTCAACCCGGCCGCGATCTACATGGACCTGATGCGGTTCGCGCTGATCGACGGCTACGGTGCCTCGAACCTGCCGCCGCACGCGTGGGCCATCGCCCTGTTCTGGGCCGTGGCGGTCTTCGCCGGCGGCTTCGTGTACTTCTGGAAGGCGGAGGAGCGGTACGGCCGTGGCTGAACACGACAACGGCGAGCGTCGTCCGACGGTCATCGCCGACGAGCTGCACATCGTCTACCGCGTCAACGGCGCCAGGACCGGCAAGGGCAGCGCGACGGCGGCCCTGAGCCGCATCCTGAGGCGCGGCTCCGACGACGCGGCGCGAGGAGTGCGCAAGGTGCACGCGGTGCGCGGGGTGTCCTTCGTCGCCTACCGGGGCGAGGCGATCGGCCTGATCGGCTCCAACGGCTCCGGCAAGTCCACCCTGCTGCGTGCCATCGCCGGTCTGCTGCCCGCCGAGAGGGGCAAGGTCTACACCGACGGCCAGCCCTCCCTGCTCGGGGTCAACGCGGCCCTGATGAACGACCTCACCGGCGAGCGCAACGTCATCCTCGGCGGCCTCGCCATGGGCATGTCCCGGGAGCAGGTCAAGGAGCGCTACCAGGACATCGTCGACTTCTCCGGGATCAACGAGAAGGGCGACTTCATCACCCTGCCGATGCGCACGTACTCCTCCGGCATGGCCGCCCGGCTGCGGTTCTCCATCGCCGCCGCCAAGGACCACGACGTGCTCATGATCGACGAGGCGCTGGCCACCGGTGACCGCAAGTTCCAGAAGCGCTCCGAGGAGCGCATCCGGGAACTGCGCAAGGAGGCCGGAACGGTGTTCCTGGTCAGTCACAACAACAAGTCGATCCGTGACACCTGCAACCGTGTGCTGTGGCTGGAGCGCGGTGAGCTGCGCATGGACGGGCCCACCGAGGAGGTCCTGAAGGAGTACGAGAAGTTCACGGGCAAGTGACCCGCTTCGGCCAGGGCCCCGCCGGTATGCGTCCGGGGGGCCCTGCGCCGCAAAAGAAAGGCCAACTCCCGCCGGTGGCAGGAATCTTGGAGTCAATCGGTGTGTTGTTGTGATGCGCAGGACACCCCGGCGGTCCGTGCTGCGTCGTACAACGTAAGCTGTACCGGCGCCCGAACCCGGCAAGTGGGGCGATAACGCGCGACACCCCCCGTCAGGGCGCCGCGCGCGCGGCCGGGCGGCGTGTCCGAAATAGTGTGTATCAGGTCGGCAGTGTAGAACGGGAGATGTGACGGCAATGGCTACGGAGACTCCCCTGCTCGACGCAGCATGTGCCGTCCCCGCCCCGGGCAGCGTGCGATGACGGCCACCGACCCGGCGCCGGACCTGGCACGCGCCACCCTGGACAAGGCCGCGAGCGAGAATTTCCCCGTGGCCCCCTTCTTCCTGCCCCGGGCGTGGCGCGACGACCTCATGGCCGTCTACGGTTTCGCCCGTCTGGTGGACGACATCGGCGACGGCGACCTCGCCCCCGGCGGTGGCGACGCCCGTCTGCTCGGCGTGTCACCGGACGCGGCCGAGGACCGGCTGGTCCTCCTCGACGCCTTCGAGGCCGACCTGCGCCGCGTCTTCGACGGCACCCCGCGCCATCCGCTGCTGCGCCGCCTGACGCCCACCGTCCGCCGCCACGCCCTCACGCCCGAGCCGTTCCTCGCACTGATCGCCGCCAACCGCCAGGACCAGCTCGTCACCCGCTACGAGACCTACGACGACCTCCTCGCCTACTGCGAGCTGTCCGCCAACCCCGTCGGCCGCCTGGTTCTCGCCGTCACCGGCACCTCGACCCCCGAGCGCATCCGGCTCTCCGACGCGGTCTGCACCGCCCTCCAGGTCGTGGAGCACCTCCAGGACGTCGCCGAGGACCTCGGCCGCGACCGGATCTACCTGCCCGCGCAGGACATGAAGCGCTTCCACGTCCGGGAATCGGACCTCGCCGCGAAAACCGCGGGCGCATCGGTGCGCGCCCTGGTGGCGTACGAGGCACAACGCGCCCGCGATCTGCTGAATGAAGGCGCCCCCCTGGTGGGTAGCGTCCACGGCAGGCTCAAACTGCTGCTCGCAGGGTTCGTGGCGGGGGGGAGGGCGGCGATCCGGGCGATCACCGCCGCCGAATTCGACGTACTTCCCGGCCCGCCCAAGCCCGGCACGCTGCAGTTGCTGCGTGAGGCGGGCGTGATCCTGCGAGGAGAGGGGTGATCCGGACCGTGGATTCTCCGCCGCACGTGTCCGCACCGGTACTCGCCGCCTACAGCTACTGCGAGGCCGTCACCGGGCAGCAGGCCCGGAACTTCGCCTACGGCATCCGGCTGCTGCCGACGGCCAAGCGCCGCGCCATGTCGGCGCTGTACGCGTTCTCCCGGCGCGTGGACGACATCGGCGACGGCGACCTGGCCGACGACGTCAAACTGGCCCGCCTGGAGGACACCCGGACGCTGCTCGCCCGGGTCAGGGACGGCAAGGTCGAGGAGGACGACACCGACCCGGTGGCCGTCGCCCTCACCCACGCGGCCCAGGCCTTCCCGATCCCGCTCGGCGGCCTGGACGAGCTGATCGACGGCGTCCAGATGGACGCGCGCGGCCAGGCCTACGAGACCTGGGACGACCTGAAGGCCTACTGCCGGTGTGTCGCCGGTGCCATCGGCCGCCTCTCGCTCGGCGTGTTCGGCACCGAACCGGGGGCGCGGGGCGCCGAGCGCGCACCCGAGTACGCCGACACCCTCGGTCTCGCGCTCCAGCTCACCAACATCCTCAGGGACGTCCGCGAGGACGCCGGGGACGGCCGTACCTATCTGCCCGCCGACGACCTCGCCAAGTTCGGCTGCTCGGCCGGGTTCCACGGACCGACACCACCGGACGGCTCCGACTTCGCGGGCCTCGTCCACTTCGAAGTGCGCCGCGCCCGCGCCCTGTTCGCCGAGGGCTACCGGCTGCTGCCCATGCTCGACCGGCGCAGCGGCGCCTGTGTGGCCGCGATGGCCGGTATCTACCGCAGGCTGCTGGACCGCATCGAGCGCGACCCGGAGGCCGTCCTGCGCGGCCGGGTCTCGCTGCCCGGACACGAGAAGGCCTACGTCGCCGTGCGCGGCCTGTCCGGGCTCGACACCCGGCACGTGACCCGCCCCGTCTCCCGGCGCTCCCTCAGGAGGCGCGCCTGATGGACCTCCCGGGACCGGACGGCGCAGGGCGGGCAACCCTGCGCCGCGGCGTGGCGTCCCTCACTGCGACGGCCGGGCGTGCAGCGTTCGACCAGCACGCCCGCCCCGCACGGAAGGACGCGCGATGAGTGACGGCCCACGCCCCGCACCGGCGCACGCCGCCACCCCGCAGCCGGCGGGCCGCAGCGCCGTCGTGGTCGGCGGCGGACTCGCCGGCGTCACCGCGGCGCTCGCCCTCGCCGACGCCGGTGTCCGCGTCACCCTGCTCGAAGGCAGGCCCCGGCTGGGCGGCCTCGCCTTCTCCTTCCGGCGCGGCGAGCTGACCGTCGACAACGGCCAGCACGTGTACCTGCGCTGCTGCACCGCCTACCGCTGGTTCCTCGACCGGATCGGGGGCGCGGCGCTGGCACCGCTCCAGGACCGCCTGGACGTGCCCGTCGTCGATGTCACCAAGCCCGCGGGCAGGCGGCTCGGCAGGCTGCGGCGCGACCCGCTGCCCGTGCCCCTCCACCTGGGGCGCAGCCTGGCCGCCTATCCGCACCTCTCGCTCGCCGAGCGCGCGGCCGTCGGGCGCGCCGCGCTCGCGCTGAAGGGACTGGACCTCGCCGATCCGGCCCTGGACGGACAGGACTTCGGCAGCTGGCTGGCCGCGCACGGCCAGTCGCCGCGCGCCATCGAGGCCCTGTGGGACCTGGTCGGGGTCGCCACCCTCAACGCGGTCGCCGGCGACGCCTCGCTGGGACTGGCCGCGATGGTGTTCAAGACCGGACTGCTGTCCGACCCGGGCGCGGCCGACATCGGCTGGGCCCGCGTCCCGCTGGGCGAACTGCACGACCGGCTGGCCCGCAGGGCGCTCGACTCCGCGGGCGTGCGTACCGAGGTCCGTACACGCGTCACCTCCCTCTCTCTCCACGCGAACGGCTCCTGGAGCGTTCAGGTCCCCGGCGAGACGCTGGAGGCCGACGCCGTCGTCCTCGCCGTACCCCAGCGGGAGGCCCACGAACTGCTGCCGTCCGGTTCCCTCGACGCGCCGCGGCGGCTGCTGGAGATCGGCACCGCGCCGATCCTCAACGTCCACGTCGTCTACGACCGCCGGGTCCTGGCGAAACCCTTCTTCGCCGCGCTCGGCACCCCGGTGCAGTGGGTCTTCGACCGCACCGACGCCTCGGGACTGCGCACCGGCCAGTACCTCGCCCTGTCCCAGTCGGCCGCGCAGGACGAGATCGACACCCCGGTCGCCGAACTCCGTGAGCGCTACCTGCCCGAGCTGGCCCGGCTGATCCCGGCCGCGCGCACGGCCGTCGTGGAGGACTTCTTCGTGACCCGTGAGCGCGCGGCCACGTTCGCCCCCGCCCCCGGCGTCGGGCGGCTGCGGCCCGGCGCCCGCACCAAGGCCCCCGGCCTGTACCTGGCCGGAGCGTGGACCGCCACCGGGTGGCCCGCGACCATGGAGAGTGCGGTCCGAAGTGGAGTGAGCGCGGCCGACGCCGCGCTCGGCGCCCTGGGCCGGCCCCGCCCCCGCCGCCTCTTCGGATTCGAGGAGGCGGCCTGATGCCCGATCAGCAGGCGGCAGGCCCCCGCACCCCCGGTACCGCGACAAGAGGAGAGACTGTGCCCACTGTGCCCCCGGCCTCGACGCCCGCTCCACGGGCCGCGGTGGACGTGACCGCGCTGCTGGAGCGCGGCCGGACCCTGGCCACACCGGTTCTGCGTGCGGCCGTCGACCGCCTGGCGCCTCCCATGGACACCGTCGCCGCCTACCACTTCGGCTGGATCGACGCCGCCGGCAACCCCGCTGACGGTGACGGCGGCAAGGCCGTCCGTCCCGCGCTCGCCGTTCTCTCCGCCGAGGTCACCGGCGCCGCACCCGAGGCGGGCATCCCGGGCGCGGTAGCCGTCGAACTCGTGCACAACTTCTCCCTGCTGCACGACGACCTGATGGACGGCGACGAGCAGCGCCGGCACCGGGACACCGTCTGGAAGGTGCACGGCCCCGCCCAGGCCATCCTGGTCGGCGACGCCCTGTTCGCCCTCGCCAACGAGGTCCTGCTGGAACTCGGCACCGTCGAGGCCGGCCGCGCCACCCGCCGGCTGACCACGGCCACCCGCGCTCTGATCGACGGCCAGGCCCAGGACATCTCCTACGAGCACCGCGACCGCGTCAGCGTCGAGGAGTGCCTGGAGATGGAGGGCAACAAGACCGGCGCGCTGCTCGCCTGCGCCTCCTCCATCGGCGCGGTCCTCGGCGGCGCCGACGACGCCACCGCCGACGCGCTGGAGCGCTACGGATACCACCTCGGCCTCGCCTTCCAGGCCGTCGACGACCTCCTGGGCATCTGGGGCGACCCGGAGGCCACCGGCAAGCAGACGTGGAGCGACCTGCGCCAGCGCAAGAAGTCGCTGCCGGTGGTGGCCGCGCTCGCGGCCGGCGGCCCCGCCTCGGAGCAGCTGGGTGAGATCCTCGCCGCCGACGCCAAGGGCAGCGACTTCGCGAACTTCTCCGAGGAGGAGTTCGCGGCCCGGGCGGCCCTCATCGAGGAGGCCGGCGGCCGCGAATGGACGGCGCGGGAGGCACGCCGTCAGCACACCATCGCCGTCGAGGCCCTCGACGCCGTCGACATGCCCGGCCGGGTGCGGGACTCCTTCACGGCCCTCGCCGACTTCGTCGTCGTACGGAAGAGATGACCGTCATCGGCTCGACGGGCCTCGCGTAGTCGCCGGCCGGTGACGAGTGTCCGCACACCGGCCGACGGCGTTCCCACAGCAGCACGACTTCGCACGACTGCACGAAGGGGAAGCCATGACAGCGACGACCGACGGAAGCACCGGGGCGACCTTGCCGTCCCGCGCTGCCGCGGCCAGCGACACCACCTTCACCATCCCCGAGACGGCCGGGGTACACGAAGCCGCCGCACGCGCCGCGCAGCGCGCCACCGACTTCCTGCTGGCCCGGCAGGACGCCGAGGGCTGGTGGAAGGGCGACCTGGAGACGAACGTCACCATGGACGCCGAGGACCTGCTGCTGCGTCAGTTCCTGGACATCCTGGACGAGCACACCACGCAGGCCGCCGCCAGGTTCATCCGCGGCGAGCAGCGGGACGACGGCACCTGGGCCACCTTCTACGGCGGGCCCGGTGACCTGTCCGCCACCGTCGAGGCCTACGTCGCCCTCCGGCTGGCCGGTGACGCGCCCGACGCCCCCCACATGGCGAAGGCGTCGGCCTGGGTCCGCGAGCGCGGCGGCATCGCCGCCGCCCGCGTGTTCACCCGGATCTGGCTCGCCCTGTTCGGCTGGTGGAGATGGGAGGACCTTCCCGAACTCCCGCCGGAACTGATCTGGTTCCCCACCTGGATGCCGCTCAACATCTACGACTTCGGCTGCTGGGCCCGGCAGACCATCGTGCCGCTCACCATCGTCTCGGCCAAACGCCCGGTCCGTCCGGCGCCCTTCCCGCTGGACGAGCTGCACACCGACCCCGCCCAGCCCCACCCCCCAAGGCCCCGCGCCCCGCTGGCCAGTTGGGACGGAGCCTTCCAGCGGCTGGACAAGGCGCTGCACCGGCTGCGCAGGGTCGCCCCGCGCCGGGTGCGCAAGGCGGCGATGGACTCGGCGGCCCGCTGGATCATCCAACGCCAGGAGAACGACGGCTGCTGGGGCGGCATCCAGCCCCCGGCCGTGTACTCCATCATCGCGCTGTACCTGCTCGGTTACGACCTCCAGCATCCCGTGATGCGTGAGGGCCTGGCCTCCCTGGACCGGTTCGCGGTCTGGCGTGAGGACGGCGCCCGGATGATCGAGGCCTGCCAGTCCCCGGTGTGGGACACCTGCCTGGCCACCATCGCCCTCGTCGACGCGGGACTCCCGGTCGACCATCCCCAACTGGTCAAGGCGGCCGACTGGATGCTCGGCGAGGAGATCGTCCGGCCCGGCGACTGGGCCGTCAAGCGCCCGCATCTCCCGCCGGGCGGCTGGGCGTTCGAGTTCCACAACGACAACTACCCGGACATCGACGACACCGCCGAGGTCGCGCTCGCGCTGCGCCGGGTCCGCCACCACGACCCCGAGCGCGTGGACCGGGCCATCGGCCGGGCCGTCCGCTGGAACCTGGGCATGCAGTCGAGGAACGGCGCCTGGGGCGCGTTCGACGCCGACAACACCAGCCCGTTCCCCAACCGGCTGCCGTTCTGCGACTTCGGGGAGGTCATCGACCCGCCGTCCGCGGACGTCACCGCGCACGTCGTGGAAATGCTCGCCGCCGAGGGCCTGGCCCACGATCCGCGCACCCGGCGCGGCATCGCCTGGCTGCTCGCCGAACAGGAGCCCGACGGCTCCTGGTTCGGCCGCTGGGGCGTCAACTACCTCTACGGCACCGGGTCGGTGGTGCCCGCGCTCACCGCGGCCGGACTGCCCGGCTCGCACCCGGCGATCCGGCGGGCCGTGGTCTGGCTGGAGAGCGTCCAGAACGACGACGGCGGCTGGGGCGAGGACCTGCGCTCCTACAAGTACGTCAAGGAGTGGAGCGGCCGGGGTGCCTCCACCGCCTCCCAGACCGGGTGGGCGCTGATGGCCCTGCTCGCGGCGGGCGAACGGGACTCCAAGGCCGTGGAGCGCGGCATCCGGTGGCTGGCCACCACCCAGCGGCCGGACGGCACCTGGGACGAGCCGTACTTCACCGGCACCGGCTTCCCCTGGGACTTCTCCATCAACTACCACCTCTACCGGCAGGTGTTCCCGCTCACCGCGCTCGGCCGGTACCTGCACGGGGACCCCTTCGAGCGGCGGCCGCTCGCCCGGGCCGGGAGACCGCTCACCGAGGCCAAGGGGGCCTGAGTGAGACCCGCGCCCGTCGCCGCCCCGCTGCTGATCGCCTGCGCGCTCGGCATCGAGCACCTCGCCCTGCGCACCGGCGACAGGAGCGGGGCGGACGGGCCGGTCACCCTCGTCCGCACGGGCATGGGCCCCCGCGCGGCGGAACGCTCCGTCACCCGGTACCTCGGTGACCCCGCACTGGCCGGCGCGGCCGTCCTGGCCACCGGCTTCTGCGCCGGACTCGCCCCCGGCATGCACCCCGGCGACCTCGTCGTCGCCGAGGAGACCCGGGATCCGCGCGGGACCGTCCCGTGCGCGGGCACCGCGGCGCTGGTGGAGGAACTCGTGCGCCGGCTGCCCGGACGCACGGTGCACACCGGTCCGCTCACCGGCTCCGACCACGTGGTCCGGGGTCAGGAGCGGTCCGGCCTGCTCGCGACCGGAGCGATCGCCGTCGACATGGAGTCGGCGGCGACGCTCCTCGCGGCCGTCCGCGCGGGCCCGCGCCCGGCCGCGGCTGTCCGGGTGGTCGTGGACGCTCCCGAACACGAACTCGTCCGGATCGGCACTGTACGCGGGGGAATATCAGCTTTCCGTGTTCTCCGCTCCGTTCTTCCCGCTTTTTTCGAATGGCACCGTTCTTTGTCGCTCCCCCGGAGGTGAGCCAGATGGCCATGCCGTTGCGTCAGTCCATCAAGGTCGCTACATACCTGGCTGAACAGAAGTTGCGCAGGCGGGACAAGTTCCCGCTCATTGTGGAGCTCGAACCGCTCTTCGCCTGCAATCTCAAATGCGAGGGCTGCGGCAAGATCCAGCATCCGGCCGGTGTACTCAAGCAGCGCATGCCGGTGGCGCAGGCCGTGGGCGCGGTGCTGGAGTCCGGCGCGCCGATGGTCTCCATCGCCGGCGGCGAACCGCTGATGCATCCGCAGATCGATGAGATCGTGCGGCAGCTGGTGGCCAAGAGGAAGTACGTCTTCCTGTGCACCAACGCGATGCTGCTGCGCAAGAAGATCGACAATTTCACTCCGTCGCCCTACTTCGCCTTCGCGGTGCACATCGACGGGCTGCGCGAGCGGCACGACGAGTCCGTGGCGAAGGAGGGGGTGTTCGACGAGGCCGTGGAGGCCATCAAGGAGGCCAGGCGGCGCGGCTTCCGGGTGACCACCAACTCCACCTTCTTCAACACCGACACCCCCCAGACGATCATCGAGGTGCTCAACTTCCTCAACGACGACCTCCAGGTCGACGAGATGATGATCTCGCCCGCGTACGCCTATGAGAAGGCACCCGACCAGGAGCACTTCCTCGGCGTCGAGCAGACCCGCGAGCTGTTCAGGAAGGCCTTCGCGGGCGGCAACCGCCGCAAGTGGCGGCTGAACCACTCCCCGCTCTTCCTGGACTTCCTGGAGGGCAAGGTCGACTTCCCGTGCACCGCGTGGGCGATCCCCAACTACTCGCTCTTCGGCTGGCAGCGCCCCTGCTACCTGATGAGCGACGGGTACGTGCCGACGTACCGCGAGCTGATCGAGAAGACCGACTGGGACAAGTACGGCCGCGGCAAGGACCCGCGCTGCGCCAACTGCATGGCGCACTGCGGGTACGAGCCCACGGCCGTCCTCGCCACCATGGGCTCCCTGAAGGAGTCGCTGCGGGCGATGCGCGAGACCGTCTCCGGGAACCGCGACTGACGCGACGGCCGCCGCCCCCCCCGTCGGGCCGGCGGCGGCCGGGTGCGGTGGGGCGCGACGAGCGGGTCGAGGCAAGGCACGGACCGAGAGGGGGCCGAGCGTGACCATTCTGGAGAGCATCCGGGGACCACGCGACCTGAAAGCGCTGTCCGAGGCGAAACTCGGTGGACTCGCCGAGGAGATACGCGAGTTCCTGGTTCAGGCGGTGTCGCGAACCGGCGGCCACCTCGGGCCCAATCTGGGCGTGGTGGAACTGTCCGTCGCGCTCCACCGGGTCTTCGACTCGCCGGTCGACCGCATCCTGTGGGACACCGGCCACCAGAGTTACGTCCACAAACTGCTCACCGGGCGCCGGGACTTCTCGAAACTGCGCGGCAAGGGCGGCCTGTCCGGCTATCCCTCGCGTGCGGAGTCCGAGCACGACATCATCGAGAACAGTCACGCCTCCACCGCCCTCGGCTGGGCCGACGGCCTCGCCAAGGCCCGCCGGGTGCGCGGGGAGGAGGGCCATGTGGTCGCGGTCGTCGGGGACGGCGCGCTGACCGGCGGCATGGCCTGGGAGGCGCTCAACAACATCGCCGCCGCCAGGGACCGGCCCCTGATCATCGTCGTCAACGACAACGAGCGGTCCTACGCCCCCACCATCGGCGGCCTCGCCGGCCACCTGGCCGCCCTGCGCACCACCGACGGCTACGAGAAGGTCCTCGCCCGGGGCAAGGACCTTCTCCGGCGCACCCCCGTCGTCGGCACCACGCTCTACGAGTTGCTGCACGGCGCGAAGAAGGGCTTCAAGGACGCCTTCGCCCCGCAGGGCATGTTCGAGGACCTGGGCCTGAAGTACGTCGGCCCGGTCGACGGCCACGACATCGGCGCCGTCGAGTCCGCGCTGCGCCGGGCGAAACGCTTCCACGGGCCCGTCCTGGTCCACTGCCTCACCGAGAAGGGCCGCGGCTACGCACCCGCCCTCGCCCACGAGGAGGACCACTTCCACAGCGTCGGCGTGATGGACCCGCTGACGTGCGCACCGCTCGTGCCCTCCCGGGGGCCGTCCTGGACCTCGGTGTTCGGCGACGAGATCGTGCGGATCGGGGAGGAGCGGGAGGACGTCGTCGCGATCACGGCGGCCATGCTGCACCCGGTGGGCCTCGGCGGGTTCGCCGAACGCTTCCCGGACCGGGTGTGGGACGTGGGCATCGCCGAGCAGCACGCGGTCGTCTCCGCGGCGGGGCTGGCGACCGGCGGTCTGCACCCGGTGGTCGCCGTCTACGCCACCTTCCTCAACCGCGCCTTCGACCAGCTGCTGTTGGACGTCGCCCTGCACCGCTGCGGGGTCACCTTCGTCCTGGACCGGGCCGGCGTCACCGGTGTGGACGGCGCCTCCCACAACGGGATGTGGGACATGTCCGTCCTCCAGGTCGTCCCGGGGCTGCGGATCGCCGCCCCGCGCGACACCGACCAGCTGCGCGCGCAGCTGCGCGAGGCGGTCGCCGTGGACGACGCCCCGACTCTGGTCCGCTTCCCGAAGGAGACCGCCGGTCCGCCCGTCCCCGCCCTCGGCCGGGTCGGCGGCATGGACGTCCTGCACCGCGCCGCACACCCCGACGTGCTCCTCGTCGCCGTCGGCGTGATGGCCCCGGTGTGCCTGCGGGCCGCCGGGCTGCTCGAAGCCCGCGGCCTCGGCTGCACGGTGGTGGACCCCCGGTGGGTCAAGCCCGTCGACCCCGCCCTGCCCGGACTCGCGGCCGGCCACCGGATGGTGGCCGTGGTCGAGGACAACAGCCGTGCGGCGGGCGTCGGTTCGGCCGTGGCCCTGGCCCTCGGCGACGCCGACGTCGACGTGCCCGTACGGCGGTTCGGTGTCCCGGAGCAGTTCCTCGCACACGCCCGACGCGACGAGGTGCTGGCCGACATCGGCCTCACACCCGTCGAGATCGCCGGCCGGATCAGCGCCGGCCTGGCCGTCAAGGATGCCGACGGCACAGCCAAGGAGAGTGAATGACCACCGAGTTCGACCTCGGCGCCCTGCTCGCCCAGCGCGGAGCCGAACGCTACGAGCTGCACGCCAAGCACCTCAACCCGCAGCTCCCGCGCATGCTGCACACCATCGGCTTCGACAGGGTGTACGAGCGGGCGGAGGGCGCCCACTTCTACGACGCCGACGGCAACGACTACCTGGACATGCTCGCCGGGTTCGGGGTGATGGGGCTCGGCCGGCACCACCCGGTCGTCCGCAAGGCGCTGCGCGACGTCCTGGACATGGACCTCGCCGACCTCACCCGCTTCGACTGCCAGCCGCTGCCCGGACTGCTCGCCGAGCGGCTGCTGGCCCACAGCCCGCACCTGGACCGGGTGTTCTTCGGCAACAGCGGCACCGAGGCGGTCGAGACGGCCCTGAAGTTCGCCCGCTACGCCACCGGCAGGCCCCGCGTCCTCTACTGCGACCACGCCTTCCACGGCCTGACCACCGGGTCCCTGTCGGTGAACGGCGAGAGCGGCTTCCGGGACGGTTTCGACCCCTTGCTGCCCGACACATCCGTCCCCCTCGGTGATCTGGACGCGCTCGCCCGGGAGCTGGGCAAGGGCGACGTGGCCGCCCTGATCGTCGAGCCGATCCAGGGCAAGGGCGTGCACCGGACGCCGCCCGGCTATCTGCGCGCCGCTCAGGACCTGCTGCACCGGCACCGGGCGCTGCTCATCGTCGACGAGGTGCAGACCGGGCTCGGCCGCACCGGCGACTTCTACGCCTACCAGCACGAGGACGGCGTCGAACCCGACCTGGTGTGCGTGGCCAAGGCGCTGTCCGGCGGCTATGTCCCGGTCGGGGCCACCCTCGGCAAGGAGTGGATCTTCAGGAAGGTCTACTCCTCCATGGACCGCGTCCTGGTGCACTCGGCGAGCTTCGGTTCCAACGCGCAGGCGATGGCGGCCGGCCTGGCCGTGCTGTCGGTGATGGAGAACGAGCAGATCGTCGCCGGGGTGCGCAGGACGGGTGAGCTGCTGAAGTCCCGGCTGGCCGCGCTCATCGACAGGTACGAGCTGCTCGCCGACGTGCGCGGCCGGGGCCTGATGATCGGCATCGAGTTCGGCCGGCCGTCCTCGCTGGCGCTGCGCAGCCGCTGGACCGTGCTCCAGGCGGCACGCAAGGGACTGTTCGCCCAAATGGTCGTCGTCCCCCTGCTGCAACGGCACCGTATCCTCACCCAGGTCTCCGGCGACCACCTGGAAGTGATCAAGCTCATCCCGCCGCTGATCATCGACGAGACCGACGTGGACCGGTTCATGGATGCCTTCACGGCGGTGATGGACGACGCGCACACCGGCAGCGGCCTGCTGTGGGACTTCGGCAAGACCCTGATCAAACAGGCGGTGGCGAACCGCTGACCACGGATCCGCCGGGGCGATCCCCTCTTCGAGGCGTACGCGTCCGGGCTCGGCCGTCATCAGGCGCGCCGGATTTGCCTCAGAGGCAAGAAAATTGCCGCAGAGGCAAAAATCCGGCTGAATGGAGGCATGAACGCCTCAGACGTCCCGCCGCCGACGGGGCCGGGTGACGGCCTGCCCGCCGTCGCGCCCCAGCTGCGCGCCCTGCGCCGGCGTGCGGGGCTCACCCTGGAGGCCGCGGCGCATGCCGCGGGGCTCTCGCCGGCCCATCTGTCCCGCCTGGAGACCGGGCACCGCCAGCCCTCGCTGCCGATGCTTCTCGCGCTCGCCCGTATCTACGGTACGACCGTCTCCGAGCTGCTCGGTGAGACGGTCGCCGACCGGGACGCGATCGTGCGGGCCGCCGACATGGAGCCCACGCGAGCGGGTGGATGGACGTATGTGCAGGCCGGGGCGCCCGGACGCGGTATGCAGGCCCTGCGGGTGCGCGTGCCGCACGGCTCACAGGGCGACATCGTGCGCGTCCACCCCGGTGAGGAATGGCTGTACGTCCTGAGGGGGCGGCTGCGGCTGCGGCTCGGCGACACCGCGCATCTGCTCGCCGCCGGCGACAGCGCGCACTTCGACTCCCTCACCCCGCACCGCCTCGCCGCCGAGGACCAGGACGGCGTCGACCTGCTGTTCGTCCACACCCTGTTGCAGAGTCCCACGGCCACGCTGTGCCTGGGACCGCTGACCGGAGAGCTGCCATGAGCGACTTCGAGACCAAGTTCCCCCGTTCCCTGTGGATCCGGCTGGTCATCTACATCGCCCTCGGGCATGTCCTGGCCGCCTTCCTGTACCTGCTGTTCACGGTGGGTGCCAAGTCGTGAGCCGCCGGGCGCCCACGGCCGGGTCGGCGCCCCCGGTCAGTCCAGCAGGCGCTCGCGGAGCCGTTCCCGGGTACCGGGGGAGAGGCCCAGGCCCTGACGCAGGTAGGTGCCGACGTCGCCCCAGTTCTCCTGGATGCTCTCGAAGGCCGCCTCCAGGTACTCGGCGCGGGCGTCGAAGAGCGGGTCGAGCAGCTCCATGACCTCGGGGGTGTACGCGGAGTCCGCGCTGCCGCTGCGGCGGACCTTGTAGCGGCGGTGCCTGGCGTTGGACTCCAGGTAGTCCGCGGCGATGGCGTCCCGCTCCACCCCGAGGGCGAGGAGCGTCACCGCTATGGAGATGCCCGCGCGGTCCTTGCCGGCCGCACAGTGCATCAGGGCGGGCACGCTGTCGTCGGCGAGCGCGTGCAGCACCCGGGAGTGCTCGGCGGTGCGCTCCCTGACGATCTTCCGGTAGGAGGCGACCATCCGGGCCGCTGCCTTGCCGTCGTCGAGGATCGCGCGCAGCTGGTCGAGGTCGCCGTCCCGGACCATCGTCCAGAACTCGGCGCCGTCCGCCGGGTCGCTCAGCGGCAGGTTCACGTTCCGCACGCCGGGCAGCTCGATGTCGGGGCCCTCCAGCCGCTGGTCGGCCGTATTGCGGAAGTCGAAGACCGTGTGCAGGCCCAGTGAGGCGAGGAACGCCGCGTCGTCCTCGGTCGCGTGCGCCAGATGCCCGCTGCGGAACAGCACGCCGTGGCGCACCCGCCGTCCGTCCGTGGTCGGCAGCCCGCCCACGTCACGGAAATTGCGCACTCCGGCCAGCTCCGGCTCGGTCGACGGGACCTGCTGCGTCACGGGGGCTCCTCCCGGTCGGCCCCGCCGGCGCGGCTCACCGGCGGGCACTGCGACGACCATACGACATCGATTTCCCCGGGCGACCAGTTGTCCACAGGCATTGCCACGCGGTCCGCCGCCCTCGATGATGTTGGTGTCTGAGCGTAATTGTCGGCACCTGTGAGGTCTCGATGGTGGACATCGCCGAAGACGGCCGTACCTGGCTCCTGTCGGGCCCCGGCAGCAGTTACGCCCTGCATCTCACCGACGCCGGCGAACTGCTCCATCTGCACTGGGGGCCGCGGATCGCCCTCGCCGACGCCGAAGCCCTCGCGGCCGGCCCGCCGCCCTGCTACCGGCCGTTCGAGTCCCCGCTCGACGGCCGCGAGGAGTATCCCGTCGAGGGCGGCCCCCGCTTCGTCCGCCCGGCCCTGTCCGTGCGCACGGACGAGCGGCGCGGCACCGAGTGGCGCTTCGTCACGTACGGCACGGAGGGCGACGAGCTGCGGCTGCGCTTCGACGACGACGGTCTGGCCATCACGCTGCACTACCGGATGCGGGGGGACGTGGTGGAGCGACGGGTGACCGTCGCGAACGGCGGCCCCGCGCCCGTGGAGTTGCTGCGGGCCGACGCGGCCACCTGGACCCTGCCCGACCGCGAGGGCTGGCGGCTGTCCCAGCTGCACGGCCGCTGGGCCGCCGAGTCCCGGCTCACCACCGCCCCCCTCACCTACGGTGAGAAGGTCATCGGCAGCCGCCGCGGCCACACCGGCCACCAGCACCTGCCCTGGGTCGCCCTCGACACCGACGCCACCGAGGAACGCGGCGAGGTCTACGGCTGCGCGCTCGGCTGGTCCGGCTCCTGGCGCATCGCGGTCGCCCAGCTCCCGGACGCGCGCGTGCAGATCACCGGCGGCGCCGGGCACGACGACTCGGGCCTGCTGCTCCTGCGGCCCGGGCAGTCGTACACCACCCCCGTCTTCGCGGGCCTGTGGAGCGACGGCGGTTTCGGCGGCGCGAGCCGCGCCTGGCACGCCTACCAGCGCGCGTACGTCGTCCCGGACGCGGACCGGGACCGGCCCGTGCTCTTCAACTCCTGGGAGGCGACCGGTTTCGACATCTCCGAGCAGCAGCAGGCCGCCCTCGCCCGGCTGGCGGCCGGCATCGGGGTGGAGCTGTTCGTCGTCGACGACGGCTGGTTCGGCGCCCGCACCGGCGACCGCGCCGGACTCGGCGACTGGACGCCCAGCCCGGACCGCTTCCCGCACGGCCTCGGGCCCCTGGCCGACCTGGTGCACGACCTGGGCATGCGGTTCGGCATCTGGGTAGAACCCGAGATGGTCAACCCGGACAGCGATCTCTACCGCGCCCATCCCGACTGGGTGCAGCACCAGCCGGGACGCGCGCGCACGGAACTGCGCAACCAGCTCGTCCTCAACCTCGCCCGCGAGGATGTCCGCGAGCACCTGTGGGAGCGGCTGGACGCCCTGCTGTCCGGCGCCCCGATCGACTACGTGAAGTGGGACTTCAACCGCTGCTTCACCGACGCCGGTTGGCCCGGGGAGCCGTACCCGCAGCGCCTGTGGGTCGACCACGTCCACGCCCTGTACGCCCTGCTGGACCGGCTGCGCGCGGCCCACCCCCGGGTCGCCTTCGAGTCGTGCTCGGGCGGCGGCGGCCGGGTCGACCTCGGTGTGATGAGCCGCACCGACCAGGTGTGGGCCTCCGACAACACCGACCCGCTGGACCGGCTGGCCATCCAGAACGGCTTCAGCCAGATCCATCCCGCCCGCGTGATGGCCGCCTGGGTCACCGACAGCCCGAACATCCAGCTCAACGGCAGGGTGAGCACGCTGCGTCTCCGCTTCGTCAGCGCGATGGCGGGCGTGCTCGGCATCGGCGGCGACCTCACCCGGTGGACCCCGGGGGAGCTGGCCGAGGCCCGGCGGTGGGTGGAGCTGTACAAGGAGATCCGGCCGGTCGTGCAGCGGGGCGAGCTGTACCGGCTGAGACCCCCGACGGGCGGCCTCAGCGCGGTCCAGTACCTCCTGGGGGAGGAGACGGTGGTCCTCGCCTGCCTCCAGGCGCAGCGCTACGGCGAACCGGCGCCGGCGGTCCGGTTGCGCGGACTCGACCCGGCGGCATCGTACGAATGCCGTGAAACGGGAGAAACGTATCGGGGGGCGGTGCTGCTGCACCACGGGTTGCGTACGGGGCTCGAGGGCGACCTGGATGCGGCGGTCATCCGGCTGCATCGCACTTGAGCCACCTGCCTGAATTAGACGCTTCCACCCACCTTCGGCGCGAAATGGGGTGACGTGGGAAGAGCGTGCGTGACGAGCGTCATATCCGTGACCTTGCGTCATACGTCATGTCCACGTAATGCCGGTCAGGGCAAGGGGACTTGTGGGACGAGGGAGACGGAAGTGTACGCAGGGTGACCGTGAGTTCCCGTATCGGGTCATCCGAAACACGAACAGCGGGAACCTCATGCTTGTTTCCTCGCCTCCCCCTCGCTTACGTTCACCACCAATCCGGACGGAACGCCGAATCCTGCCGCCGCCCGGAGCCCCACACACTTGACCCGCGTCCGGCAGGAGCGGGGGACCCACCAGGTACGACTGCCTGTCCCGGTCTCCGCGACAGGCTTTGGGGTGCAGCCGTGCGGTGCACGGCCGGGCAGCTCCAGCCCGAACCCGACAGCTGACCTCGCAGGCGCCGGAGAGGAACCGCGCCATGTCCGCCAAGGGCAAGCACCGACGTCCCAAGCCCCAGCGTTTCTCCCGTTCCATCGCCGCCGCGGGAACCGGTGGCGCCGCGCTGGCACTCCCGCTGATCGGGGCCACCGGCGCGCACGCCGCGCAGGCCGCCGCCCCCGTACAGACCGTGTCCGGCAAGACCGCGCAGTCCCTCCCGGACACGGCGGACAAGGCCGCCGCGCGGCCCGGCACGGATCTGCGCACCTACACGGTCCGCAGCGGTGACTACCTCTCGAAAATCGCCGACGAGCAGCGTGTCAGCGGCGGCTGGCAGCGCCTCTACGACGACAACCGGCAGGCCGTCGGCGCCGATCCGTCGCTGATCCACCCGGGCCTGAGGCTCAGCCTCGGCGCGAAGGCCGCGCAGACCCGCACCGGGACCGCCGCCCCGCGGCACACCCCGGCGGCCCAGGAGTCCAGCCGGTCCACCCGGTCCGCCCGGACCTCGCAAGCCGCCCCGTCCTCCGACTCGGCCTCCACGTCCACCGGTGCCGCCACGGGCTACACCCTCCCGGTGGCCGGTGCGGCCACCGGCACCGGCTACCACGTACCGGGCGGCATGTGGTCCAGCGGCTACCACACCGGCGTCGACTTCGTCGTCCCGACCGGCACGCCCCTGAAGGCCGTCGCCGCGGGCACCGTCGTCTCCGCCGGCTGGGGCGGCGCGTACGGCAACCAGGTCGTCATCCGGCTGAACGACGGCTACTACGCCCAGTACGGCCACCTCTCCCAGCTCTCCGTCTCGGCCGGCCAGAGCGTCACCCCGGGCCAGCGGATAGGCCTGTCCGGTGCCACCGGCAACGTGACCGGCCCGCACCTGCACTTCGAGATCCGCACCACGCCGGACTACGGCTCCGACATGGACCCGGTCGGCTACCTCCGCCGGCACGGCCTCGCCGTGGGCTGACGCCCGGCCCTCGCACCGCCCGCCCGACCTGTCACCGAGGGCCGGACCCCGAACCCGGGGCCCGGCCCTCGGTGTTCCGCTTGCGGGGCGTTCAACGCGCCTGACGGCGGCCCTATTCCGGAGTCGGCGGATTCCGTGGGAGTGGCTCATCTCACCGTTAGTCAATCCCCGCCTACGGTCGCGTAGGTCACATCCGAAGGTGAATCATGATCCGACGTGGCAGACGATTCGAAGAATGACAACAGATCAGTGATCGGGTCGTACGTAGCGGTGGGGGACAGCTTCACCGAGGGCGTCGGCGACCTGGGCCCCGACGGGGCGTTCGTGGGCTGGGCCGACCGGTTCGCGGTCCTGCTCGCCGACCGGCGTCCCGAGGGCGACTTCCAGTACACCAATCTCGCCGTACGCGGCAGACTGCTGGACCAGGTCGTGGCGGACCAGCTCCCCAAGGCCGTCGAACTGGCCCCGGACCTGGTCTCCTTCTGCGCGGGCGGCAACGACATCATCCGCCCGGGCACCGACCCCGACGAGGTGGCCGAACGCTTCGAGCGCGCCGTGGCCCGGCTCGCCGAGGCCGTCGGCACGGTGCTGGTGACGACCGGCTTCGACACCCGTGGCGTGCCCGTGCTCAAGCACCTGCGCGGCAAGATCGCCACGTACAACGGGCACGTCCGCGCCATCGCCGACCGGTACGGCTGCCCCGTGCTCGACCTGTGGTCCCTGAAGTCCGTGCAGGACCGCAGGGCGTGGGACCGCGACCGGCTGCACCTCTCGCCCGAGGGGCACACGCGCGTGGCCCTGCGGGCCGGGCAGGTCCTCGGCCTGGAGGTCCCGGCCGACCCCGAGCAGCCGTGGCCGCCCCTGCCGCCCCGGGGCACCCTGGACATCCGTCGCGACGACGTGCACTGGGCCCGCGAGCACCTCGTCCCCTGGATCGGGCGCCGGTTGCGCGGGGAGTCCTCCGGCGACCACGTGATCGCCAAGGGACTGCTGTCGCCGGACGACATCAGGATGCGGATCGAAGCGGTGGCCTGACTTCATGGCCGGTCCACGCCCGGTACCGTCTGCCCCGCACGCGCGGTGGGGGGGCAGACGGTACCGGGCGTGCGGCACGTTCGGCCCTACTGCCGCCGGCCGCTCACCGCCCGCGCCGCTCACCGCCGTCCCGGACGCGAGGCCCGGCGCGCGCCCGGTACGGGTTCCGGCGCGTGCGCGGTCCCGCCCTTCGGCGCGTGCCCGGCCTAGGGTCCGGGTGCGTGCCCGGTGCCGGGCCCAGGCGGCCGCCCGGTGCGGGAAAGTGCCGCCGGGGCGGTACGGCCCGCCGCTACCCGGGTGGGCGCGCTCAGCGCTCGCGGCCGGCCAACGCCTGCCGGTCCAGGCCGAGTTCCCGGGCGAGGGCGTCCTCCACCCACTCCTGGGCCCGGGCCCGCGGCACCCCGCCCGGGTAGGAGGTCAGCTGTACGGCCAGACCGTCCAGCAGCGCGGTCAGCCGCAGCGCCGCACCGGCCGGGTCCGCGCACACGAACTCACCGGCCGCCACGCCCTCGGCGATGACCTCCGCGATGGCCGCCTTCCACTGCCTGTCCAGG
This sequence comes from Streptomyces sp. Y20, assembly GCF_043195475.1. NCBI lineage: Bacteria > Bacillati > Actinomycetota > Actinomycetes > Kitasatosporales > Streptomycetaceae > Streptomyces > Streptomyces sp. Y20. The sequence continues at coordinate 61,099 of NZ_JBIDDP010000018.1, read as the reverse complement.
TCCCGGGTGACATCGCGGAGCGCGGGCTCACGCAGGGCCACCGCCCAGCCCTCGATCCACAGCCGCCAGCCCTTGGCCTGCCCCGTCGGCGCGTACCAGCGCACCGCCGCCCGCAGCCGGCGCAGCGCGGTCGTCCGGCGCCCCAGCAACCCGCGCAGATGCGCGAGGTCGTCCGCCGCCGCGTACGTGAAGGCGGCGGCGACCAGCTTCTCCTTCGTCGAGAAGTGGTACAGCACCAGCGCGTTGCTCACACCGAGGGTCGCGGCCACGTCGGCGATCCTGACCGCCGCCACGCCCCGCGCCTCGATCTGCTCTATGGCGGCCCGCAGCAGTTCCTCCTGCCGCTCCGCCACGCTCAAACGCACTCTCGCCACGCGGTCACCCTAGCCGTTGTCCCGCGGGCGCCGAAGCCGTCCGGCGTCCCCGTCCCGGCCCACGCCGTCCGCTCCCTTCCCGGGCTCGTCACCGGTACCAGCCGAAACGCTCCGCGATCAGCGGCAGCCGGTCCGCCGCCAGGGCGTGCGCGGCCGCCCGCGGGCTCGTCCCGTCGGCCGACGCGCGGTCGAGCGTCAGGCCGACCAGGGCGCGCATCGACCGGCGGATGTACGCGAACGCCTCCTCGGCGTCGGCACCGATGTCACCGAAGAGCGTCCACCACCACCATGCGTTGGTCGCGGAGTTGACGACCACGTCCGGCAGCACCGTCACCCCGCGCGCGGCGAGCAGCTCCTCCGCCCCCGGCACGACCGGCATGTTGGCGGCCTCGACGATCCAACGAGCGCCGATCTCCTCCTGGTTCACGGTGTCGATCGCGTACGACACGGCCGCCGGCACCAGCACCTCCGCCTCCGTGGACAACCAGGCGTCGCCGGACAGTTCGAGGTCGTCCGGGCCGAGCACCCGGCGGTCCACGGTGCCGTAGCCGTCCCGAGCGGCCAGCAGGGCCTCGACGTCGAGCCCCGCCGGGTTGGCGATCGTGCCCTTGATGTCGGCGACGGCCACCACCGTCAGGCCCGCGCGAACGAGGAAGCGGGCGGTGGCCCCGCCCATCGTGCCGAGACCCTGTACGGCGACCCGGGTCCCCGCGTACGGCACCCCCGCACGGTCCAGGGCGGCGAGCACCGACTCGGCGACCCCGCAGCCGCCGGCCAGCTCGTCCAGGCCGATGCCGTCCACCTCGACCGCGAAGGCGTCCGCGAGCCGCCCGCGGGCCGCCGTCTCGTCGTCCAGCAGCGGGTACACCGCCTGGACGGAGGAGACCAGCCCCGCCTCGGCCGCCGCGCGGTCCACCGTCTCCTGACCGAGGCCGAGGTCCTCGCCGGTGGTCCAGCAGGTCTCGATGTACGGCCGCACGGCGCGCAGGTACCGCACGAGGAGCCCGTACGCCCCCGGGTCCCGCGGATCGCAGTCGATGCCGCCCTTCGCGCCGCCGAGCGGGATGTAGCGGGCGCCGGGGCGGTAGTGCAGGGCCTCCTTCACGGTCATGCCGCGGGCGAGTCCCGCCACTTCCTCCAGTGTGCAGCCCGGCCGCATCCGCAGTCCGCCGCTGGCCACGCCCCGCACCAGCCGGTCCACCACCAGGAAGCCCTGGCGGCCGGTGAGGTGGTCGGTCCAGACGAGCGACATCCAAGGGGCGGTCACGGGGTCTCCAAAGGGGGCCGGGGCGCGGCTCCGAGGCTGCCGGCCGGTCGGTGCGACAGCTGGTGATACTGAATGGTGGGTCAGTATTCGGACCCGGTCCGGCACCTGTCAACGTGCTCGGCGCAAGCCCGCCGGCGGCAGTCGGCACCCCGGTACGTCGGGCCTGTCGGCGGGGCCGACCATAATGGAAACCTCACCCACTCCACCGGGAGGTACCGTGACCGGTCTGCGTTCCCCGAACTCCGGGCTCCGCGCGCTGCGGCCCGCGGCCTTCGGCGCGGACCCGGGCGGCGAGCGCCTGGCACGCATCCGCCGCTCGCCCCACTTCAAGGACGGTGTCTTCCAGAACCCCGGCGGCCCCGCACGCACCCGCCCCGCCGGCTCCACGCTCGACGTCGCCAAGGTGTTCCTGGACAAGGACACCCGGCCCCTGCGCGCCCCCAGGGGCACCGTCCCGGTGCACCCCACGACCTACGCCGACCTGGCCCGGCCGCCCGCCACCGGCCTCCGGCTCACCTGGGCGGGCCACTCCAGCGTGCTCGCGGAGATCGACGGGCACCGGGTCCTGTTCGACCCCGTCTGGGGCGAGCGCTGCTCCCCGTTCCCGTTCGCCGGGCCCAAGCGGCTGCACCCGGTGCCGCTGCCGCTGGCCGCGCTGGGACCGGTCGACGTCGTCGTCATCTCCCACGACCACTACGACCACCTGGACCTGCCCACGATCAAGGCGCTGGCCGGCACCGACACGCTGTTCGCCGTGCCGCTGGGCGTGGGCGCCCACCTCGAACACTGGGGCGTCTCCCCGGACCGGCTGCGCGAGCTGGACTGGCACGAGTCCACCCGGATCGGCGGCCTCACCCTCACCGCCACCCCGGCCCGCCACTTCTGCGGCCGGGGCCTGCGCAACACCCAGCACACCCTCTGGGCGTCCTGGGCCGTAGCCGGCGAGGAGCACCGGATCTACCACAGCGGTGACACCGGGTATTTCGACGGCTTCAAGGACATCGGCGCCGGGCACGGCCCGTTCGACGCCACGATGATCCAGGTCGGGGCGTACAGCGAGTTCTGGACCGAGATCCACATGACTCCCGAAGAAGGCGTGCGCGCCCACCTCGACCTCCAGGGCGGGGTGCCGCACGGCGTGCTCCTGCCGATCCACTGGGGCACGTTCAACCTGGCCCCGCACCCCTGGGCCGAGCCGGGCGAGTGGATGCTGGCCGCGGCCGGGGCGGTGGGACAGGCGGCGGCCTTCCCCGTTCCGGGCCAGTCCTTCGAGCCTGCCGGAGTCCTCCCCACGCGCCCCTGGTGGCGGGATGTGTCCCTGCCGCTGAACCGCGCGTGGCCGGTCCCGGAGATCACCGCGGTGGCGCCCCGTGAAGACCTCGACTTCGTGGGCGAGGGCTGACCGCGGACGGACCCGGGCACGCGGGGCCGCGTCGGCTCCTGTCAGGGCAGTGAGGCGCCGCGTGCGGTGATCCACAACTCGTACCACTCCTCGTGCGTGAGGTCCGGCTCGCGGGGCACCGCGTCCCCGCAGGCGCCGATGCGCTCGGGGCGGGTGGTGCCGACGACGGGGGTGATGCCCGTCGGGTGCCGCTGCAGCCACCACAGGACCGGCACTCCCTCTCCACCCTGGAGGGCGGCCAGGCCGCCGCGGCGGCCCTCGTCGACCTGGACTGCACGGCGGTGGTCTGCGCCAGCGACATGATGGCGCTCGGAGCGGTACGGGCGGCCCGGCAGCGCGGCGCGGCGGTACCCCGGGACTTCTCCGTCGTCGGTTTCGGCGACTCGCCGCTGATCGCCTTCACCGACCCGCCCCTGACCACGGTCCGCAAGCCGGTGCCCGCGATGGGCCAGGCCGGGGTGCGCGCGCTGCTGGAGGAGGTGGGCGGAACTCCCGCGCCGCACAGCGAGTTCGTGTTCATGCCGGAGCTGGTGGTGCGCGGCTCCACGGCCTCGGCCCCGAGGAGGCGGCACCCGGCCGGCTGAGCACGGCCTCGAAGACACCGACCATCCAAGGCCATAGTGTCACCGTCCGTGACATCCTGGCGGGGGTGGGGGCGCCTGCGCGGCAGCGGGAAGCGCGCGCGGGCCGCGTCGGGAGGCGGGCGCCCGCCGGACGGCGAGCAGGAACCGCCCCGGCCCGCTCCGCCCCACCTTCTTTTTCCGACCGCTTTCGACCAGGTCTTTTCGTCGACTTCCGAAACGGCCCCGGCTGCTCAGTCGACTTATCGGTCCGGCGTACGACGCTTAATACCAGAGCGGGACGCTCCTCGGGGGAGTTTGTCATCTGCCCACCGCACATGAGGCTCAGGCGACTACGGTGAGTGTCCGTCGGGAGACGCGCGGCCGGATTTCCCGGTTCCGTCGCCGACGGCGCGCCGACGCATGTCCGCGGCGCGCATCGCAGAACACCCCCAGGCCCGACGGACCAGTACGAGGACGCAGATGTCTCACCTCCGAGCACCGGCCAACCGTGCCGAGCGCCGCGAGGGCGGCCGGCACGGGCGACCGGTCGCCCGACCCGCTCCCGCACTGCCGGAGACGCACATACGGCCCCAGCTCATGCGGCTCGCCGTCCTGCCGCCCCTCGCCGTCGCCCTCGGCGCCACCGCCGCCGTCCTCTTCAGCATCCGCTCCACCGGCGTACGCACCGGGCCCACGCTGTGGGCCGTGCTCGGCGGAGCGGTCACCGTGGCCGTCGCCGGCATCCTCATCGCCGCCGTGGCCGCCGACCGTGCCGCCCGCTCGGTCACCGACCGCGTCGACGCCCTGCGCCGCACGGCCGCGCTCGGCGAGGCCGACCTGCACGACCTGGTCGACGCCCTGCGCCAGGGGGAGACCCCGCCCCGGCGCGGCCCGCGCCGCCGGCCGCCCGCGGACGCCGACGACTTCGAACTGCTCGCCGCCGACCTGGCCCGCGCGCACGACGGCGCCGTCACCGCCGTCGTGCGCGCCGCCCAGCTCTCCAGCCAGGCGGGCAGCGAGCAGAAGCTCGAGGTCTTCGTCAACCTCGCGCGCCGGCTGCAATCCCTCGTGCACCGCGAGATCTCGATCCTCGACGACCTCGAGAACGAGATCGAGGACCCCGACCTCCTCAAGGGCCTGTTCCACGTCGACCACCTGGCCACCCGCATCCGGCGGCACGCCGAGAACCTCGCCGTGCTCGGCGGCGCGGTCTCCCGGCGGCAGTGGAGCAACCCGGTCGACATGACCGAGGTGCTGCGTTCCGCCATCGCCGAGGTCGAGCAGTACTCCCGGGTGAAACTGGTGCCGCCGATCGACGGCGAACTGCGCGGCCACGCCGTCGCCGACGTCATCCACCTGCTCGCCGAACTCATCGAGAACGCCACGGTGTTCTCGGCCCCGCACACCCCGGTACTGCTGCGCGCCGGCCTCGTCACCGCCGGGCTCGCCGTGGAGGTCGAGGACCGCGGACTCGGCATGCCCGTCACCGAGCAGAACCGGATGAACGCCCTGCTCGCCGACCCCGACCAGGTCAACGTCGCCAGCCTGCTGGCCGACGGCCGGATCGGCCTCTACGTCGTCTCCCAACTCGCCCGCAGGCACGGCATCCACGTCCGTCTCCAGAGCAACATCTACGGCGGGGTGCAGGCCGTCCTCGTCGTCCCGCAGGCGTTGCTGGGCAGTGCGCCGGCCGCTCCGGGCGCGGACGCCGTGGCGCCGTCACAGCCGCGGACACCGGGCGGCGTGACTCCCGGCCAGGGCGATGCCGGGCAGGTGGGTACGGCGGTGACGACGGCTGCCGCAGGCGTGTCCGGCGCGGGGAGCATGGCCCAGGTCGGGAGCCCGCACGTCGCGGGAGGCCCGGCTGCGACGGGCGGCGCGGCCGGGCCGGAGGGCGACGCCCGGAGTGGCTCCGCGGGCGCGCCCGAGACCGGAGCGGGCGCCGGGCAGGCTCCGGCCACCGGACGACGGCGGCACGCCCAGCGCGGACCCGGGCGGCGCGGCGCGGCGAGCGGCGCCGGGCCGGCCGGCCCCGACAACGGTTCCGGGCGGCGTACCGCCGAGGACGCCGGATCCGTACACCACGGCGGTGTCCCGGCACCGCTTCCCGTGCGCGGCGCCCAGCAGACGCGGCCCACCCCCGCCGCGGCCCTGCCCGGTGTCAGTGCCGCGGACCGGCCGGTCGTGGAGGCCCATGCCGGCATCCTGCCCACCCCGCGCGCCGACGCCGTGCGCGGCACCATGGGCAAACCCCAGCTGCCCCGGCGCCGCGCCCAGGAACACCTCGTGCCCCAGCTGCGCGGCGGCCCCGCACCCCGTCAGGACACCGACACCGTCGCCGACCACGACCCCGGTCTGATGGCCGCCTTCCAGCGCGGGATCGGACTCGCCGAGGCCCGGCAGCACCTGGCCCCGGCGTACGACGACCCGGCGACCGCGCAGGCCCCGGTCATGGAGCCTTCCGGCATGGGTTCGGACCACATGGGTCCGCCCCCCACCCCCCAGCCGCACGCCCATGTGCCCGTGCCAGTGCCCGTGCCCGAAGGCACCCGCGGCACCGGCCGGACCGGGGGGAGCGCGCCGGCCGGATGACCGCCCCCGCACGCGTACGCCGTACCCCCGCCCCCAGCGCGCCCCCACACCTTCGTACCGCAAGGAGTCGATCCACCATGGCGAGCGAAGCGCCGACCGCCCACGCATCCGACCTCGACTGGCTGCTGAGCGGCCTCGTGCAGCGCGTACCGCACACCAGCAGCGCGGTGCTCCTGTCCTGTGACGGACTGGTCAAGTCCGTGCACGGCCTCGACCACGACAGCGCCGACCACATGGCGGCCCTGGCCTCCGGCCTGTACTCCCTCGGCCGCAGCGCGGGCGTCCGGTTCGGCGACGGCGGGGACGTGCGCCAGGTCGTCGTCGAACTCGACTCCACACTGCTGTTCGTCACCACAGCCGGCTCCGGCACCTGCCTCGCCGTACTCGCCGGCCGTGAGGCCGACGCGGCGGTGCTGGGCTACGAGATGGCGATGCTGGTCAAGAGCGTCCGCCCCTATCTGGTGACCGCGCCCCGGCAGCACACCGTCGAACCCGCGGCGACGAGGCCTTGAGCGTGACCGCGGCCGGTGACGGTCCCTGGCTGGACGCCGCGGCCGGGCGCCTGGTGCGGCCGTTCACGGTCAGCAACGGCCGCACCAGGCCCAGCGTCGCCCTCGACCTGATGTCGCAGGTGATGTCCACCGGCGTCACCCCGCTGGGCTACCTCGGGCCCGAACACGCGCAGGCCCTCGACCTGTGCCGCGCGCCCGTCTCGGTCGCCGAGCTGGCCGCCCAGCTCCGACTGCCCGCCGTGGTGACCAAGGTGCTCCTGTCGGATCTCGTCGATTGCGGGGCGCTGACCACCAAGCCGCCCGCCTACCACCACACTCCCACTGACCGGTCTCTGCTGGAGGCAGTGCTCGATGGACTACGACGACAGCTGTGACCCGTTCCCCACCGCGCTCAAGATCCTCGTCGCGGGCGGGTTCGGGGTCGGCAAGACGACCTTCGTGGGCGCGGTCAGCGAGATCGCGCCGCTCAGCACGGAGGAGCTGCTCACCACGGTCAGCGTCGGCACGGACAGTCTGGACGGCATCGAGAACAAGATGGAGACCACCGTCGCCATGGACTTCGGCCGGATCACCCTCGATCCGCAGCACGTCCTGTACCTGTTCGGCACACCGGGGCAGGAGCGGTTCTGGTTCATGTGGGACGAGTTGTCCGAGGGCGCGCTCGGCGCGGTCGTCCTCGCCGACACCCGGCGTCTGGAGGACTGCTTCGCCGCCGTGGACTTCTTCGAGGAGCGCGGGCTCGCCTTCGTCGTCGCCGTCAACGAGTTCGACGGCTCCCACCGTTACGACGCCGAGGAGGTGCGCTCCGCCATCGACCTCGACCCGCAGGTGCCGGTGGTCCGCTGCGACGCCCGGATCTCCAGCTCCGGCGTCCAGACCCTGCTCACCCTCGTACGCCATCTCCTCGCCCACGCGCCGGCGACCGCGCCCACCCACGGCGCCCACAGGTGATCCCGCCCTACCAGTACGGAGCCCCTCTATGAGGTACGCCCACACCGACGGAGCCCGGCCATGAGCTACGAGCCGCCCCGGCCGGTCCGGGGCCTGCTGCTCACCCCCGAGGACAAGGAGGCCCCCGCCCGCGTCCACCGGCTGCGCCGGCTGGGCCTGGCGGACCGGCCCGACGCCGTGCTCGACGCCTTCGCCGGACACCTCGCCCAGCTCACCGGCGCGCCGTACGCCATGGTGAACTTCGTCGGCGAGGACCACCAGTTCTTCGCGGGCCTGAGCGCCCCGGCCACCGCCCCGGTGGTGCGGGAGGACGGCGGCAGGGCCCGCATCGGCCGGGTGCTCCCGCGCGACCATGGGTTCTGCCCCCATGTGGTGGTACGCCACAAGGCACTGGTCCTGGAGGACGTCCGCGACTATCCCCGGTTCGCGGGCAACCCGATCGTCGACGCGTACGGCATCCGTTCATATCTCGGCGCCCCACTCATCGACCGCTCCGGTATGGCGCTCGGTACCGTGTGCGCCGCCGACATGGCGCCCCGCGCCTGGGGCAGGCCGGGCCTGGAGACCATCAAGGGGCTGGCCGCCGATCTCGTCGCACGCCTCGAACGGAGCGCGGCGGACGGCCTGCCCCTGTGATCCGAAGGGTGGCGGGAGAGGCCTGAAGGAAAGCTGAGGCGGTGGTTAAGAAAAGATCGATGGACCCCGGCCCGCGCATACGGCAGATTGCAGGGTGATTCCACCCCTCCGACCCGGTGCCGGGCTGCTTCGGCATGCCCGCGGACCGGGTCTCACCCACAGGAGCCGAAGCGTTGAAGGCGCTGGTCAAGGAGAAGGCGGAGCCGGGACTCCGGCTGACGGACGTACCGGAGCCCGTCATCGGCCCCGGTGACGTACTGATCAAGGTCATGCGGACCGGTATCTGCGGCACCGACCTGCACATCCGGGCCTGGGACGGCTGGGCGCAGCAGGCGATCCGCACACCGCTCGTGATCGGACACGAGTTCGTCGGGCAGGTCGTCGAGACCGGACGGGACGTGGCCGACATCCGCATCGGCGACCGGGTCAGCGGCGAGGGCCACCTGGTGTGCGGCAAGTGCCGCAACTGCCTGGCCGGCCGCCGCCACCTGTGCCGGGCCACCGTCGGTCTCGGCGTCGGCCGCGACGGCGCCTTCGCGGAGTACGTGGCGCTGCCCGCGGCCAACGTCTGGGTGCATCGCGTCCCCGTCGACCTCGACGTCGCCGCGATCTTCGACCCGTTCGGCAACGCGGTGCACACCGCGCTGTCCTTCCCGCTGGTCGGCGAGGACGTCCTGATCACCGGCGCCGGCCCCATCGGCCTGATGGCCGCCGCGGTGGCCCGGCACGCGGGCGCCCGGAACGTCGTCATCACCGACGTCAGCGAGGAGCGCCTGGAGCTGGCCCGCAAGATCGGCGTCAGTCTCGCCCTGAACGTCGCCCGGACCCCGATCGCCGACGGGCAGCGGGAGCTGGGGCTGCGCGAGGGCTTCGACGTCGGCCTGGAGATGTCCGGCCGCCCCGAGGCCATGCGGGACATGATCGCCAACATGACGCACGGCGGCCGGATCGCCATGCTCGGCCTGCCCGCACAGGAGTTCCCGGTCGACTGGGCGCGGATCGTCACCTCGATGATCACCATCAAGGGCATCTACGGCCGGGAGATGTTCGAGACCTGGTACGCGATGTCGGTGCTCCTGGAGGGCGGTCTGGATCTCGCCCCCGTGATCACCGGCCGGTACGGGTACCGCGACTTCGAAGCGGCCTTCGCCGACGCCGCCGGCGGCAAGGGCGGCAAGGTCGTCCTCGACTGGACCGCGTAGCCCGCACCGGACCCGACTCCTCTTCTTTCGTCAGCGCCTTCAGGAGCCCCCATGTTCGACACCGTCCGCGACGACCTGCGCGCCACCCTCGACGAGATCCGCGCCGCCGGCCTGCACAAGCCCGAGCGGGTCATCGGCACCCCGCAGTCCGCGACCGTCGGCGTCACCGCCGGCGGCCGTCCCGGCGAGGTCCTCAACTTCTGCGCCAACAACTACCTCGGCCTGGCCGACCACCCCGAGGTGATCGCCGCCGCCCACGAGGCCCTGGACCGCTGGGGCTACGGCATGGCCTCCGTCCGCTTCATCTGCGGCACCCAGGAGGTGCACAAGGAGCTGGAGGCCCGGCTGTCGGCGTTCCTGGGCCAGGAGGACACGATCCTGTACTCCTCCTGCTTCGACGCCAACGGCGGTGTCTTCGAGACCCTGCTCGGCGAGGAGGACGCGGTGATCTCCGACGCCCTCAACCACGCCTCCATCATCGACGGCATCCGCCTGTCGAAGGCCCGCCGCTTCCGCTACGCCAACCGCGACCTCGCGGACCTGGAGACCAAGCTCAAGGAGGCGTCCGGCGCCCGGCGCCGCCTGATCGTCACCGACGGCGTCTTCTCCATGGACGGCTACGTGGCCCCGCTGCGCGAGATCTGCGACCTCGCCGACCGCTACGACGCCATGGTCATGGTCGACGACTCGCACGCCGTCGGCTTCGTCGGCCCCTCCGGCCGCGGCACCCCCGAACTGCACGGCGTCATGGACCGCGTCGACATCATCACCGGCACCCTCGGCAAGGCCCTCGGCGGCGCCTCCGGAGGTTACGTCGCCGCTCGCGCCGAGATCGTCGCCCTGCTGCGCCAGCGCTCCCGCCCGTACCTGTTCTCCAACACCCTCGCCCCGGTGATCGCCGCCGCCTCCCTGAAGGTCCTCGACCTGCTGGAGTCGGCCGACGACCTGCGGGTCCAGCTCGCCGAGAACACCGCGCTGTTCCGCCGCCGGATGACCGAGGAGGGCTTCGACATCCTCCCCGGCGACCACGCCATCGCCCCCGTCATGATCGGTGACGCCGCGAAGGCGGCCCGCATGGCCGAGCTGCTGCTGGAGCGGGGTGTCTACGTGATCGGCTTCTCCTACCCGGTCGTCCCGCAGGACCGGGCGCGCATCCGCGTCCAGCTGTCCGCCGCGCACTCCACGCAGGACGTCGACCGGGCGGTCGACGCGTTCGTCGCCGCGCGCGCCGAACTTCAGGCCTGAGCAGGCCGGACACCCTGGGATAATCGGGGGCATGATCGAGGCACGGCGGCTCCACATCCTCCGCGCGGTGGCCGACCACCGCACGGTCACGGCGGCGGCCGCCGCGCTCTACCTCACCCCCTCGGCCGTCTCCCAGCAGCTGACGGCGCTGGAGCAGGAGACCGGCCACCGGCTGGTCGAGCGCGGCGCCAGAGGGGTACGGCTCACCCCGGCCGGTGAGATCCTGCTCAGCCACACCAACGCGGTCCTCGCCCAGCTGGAGCGGGCCGAGGCCGAGCTGGCCGCCTACGGTTCGGGTGAGGCGGGCACGGTCACCGTGGCGGCGTTCGCGACCGGCATCGCCCAGGTCGTGGCTCCCGCGGTGGCCCGCCTCGCGGCCTCGGCCCCCGGCATCCGGATCCGGGTCCAGGACGCGGAGGGCGACGCGAGTCTGCCCATGGTCCTGGACCGGCAGGTCGACGTCGCGGTCGCCGTCGAGTACCGGGGCGCCCCGGCCGCCGGCGATCCCCGCCTGACCCATGTCCCGCTGTACGCCGAGCCGTTCGACGCGGTCGTCCCCCTGGGGCACCGGCTGGCGGACGCCCGCGAGGTCCCCCTCGCCGACCTGGCCAAAGACCCGTGGATCGGCCCGTATCCCGGCAATCCCTGCCACGACGTGGTCGTCCTGGCCTGTGAGAGCGCCGGTTTCCAGCCCCGCCTGGAGCACTCCTCCGACGACTTCCGTGCCGTCGTCGCCCTTGCCTCGGCCGACGCCGGCGTCGCCCTCGTACCGCGCTCCGCGCTGCGCGGCATGGACCTCACCGACGTGGTGGTCCGGCCCGTCGACGGCGTCGCCCCGACCCGCCGGGTCTTCGCCGCCGTACGCCGCGGGGCCGAGGGGCACCCGCTGATCCGCCCGGTGCTCAAGGCCCTGGGCGAGGCCGCGCAGGCGTGAGGATTTTGTAACCCGCCCGCCCCATCCGCGGGATACCGTCCCGGACATGTCCGCCGCTCCGTGTCACCGCCGCACCCCGGACTGCGCGGCTCACTGGTCCGGGGCCGGCCTCTCCGCCGGTGCGGACATCGCCTACGACCGCCCGCCCGTGCCCGGCCTCGAACAGCACGTGCGGCTGCTGGAGGGGGCCCTGGAAGTGACCGTCGGCGACCGGGTCCACCAGCTCGGCGCGGGCGACCGCCTGCGGACGCGCGGCCGCGGAGCGACCCGGTCCCGCTGCGCCGGTCCGGGCGCGGCGCCGTACGTGCCGGCGGTGGTACGGCCATGAGGCAGGAGCGGTGGGACGCGGCTCGCGTCCGCGAACGGGCCGACGACCTGGCGGCCCTGCTGACCGACACCGTGGCCTCCGGCGCCTCCGTCGGCTTCCTCGCGCCGTTCGGCCACGCGGAGGCGGTCGCCTGGTGGCGGGAGCGGGCGGACGCCGTCCGGGCGGGCCACGTCGCCGTCTGGGCGGCCGTGGACCCCGCGGACCGGGTGGTCGGTACGGTCGGCCTGGCCTTCCCCGGCAAGCCGAACAGCCGGCACCGCGCGGAACTCGTCAAGCTGATGGTGCACCGCTGCGCGCGCGGCCGGGGACTGGGCCGCCGGCTGCTCGCCACCGCCGAGGACGCGGCCGCGGCCGGCGGGATCGCCCTGCTCCACCTCGACACCGAGACCGGCAGTCCCGCCGAGGAGCTGTACCGCTCGGCAGGCTGGACCGTGGCCGGCATCATCCCCGACTACGCGGCGGCTCCGGCGGGCGGGCTGCGGCCGACGACGCTGTACTACAAACGGCTCCCGGTGTGACTGTCAGTGGCAGGAGCTACGGTGCGTGGCATGCCGGATGCAGAAGACGTACGCCGCATTGCCCTGTCCCTGCCGGAGACCACGGAGAAGACCGCCTGGAACATGCCCACCTTCCGGGTGGCGGGGAAGATGTTCGCGACCCTGCCCGAGGAAGAGACCTCCATCGCCGTGCGCTGCCCCAGGGAGGAGCGCGAGGAACTGGTGCTGGCCGAACCGGAGAAGTTCTGGGTCGCCGGCCACGAGGCGCAGTTCGCCTGGGTGAGAGCGAGACTCGCCGCCCTGGAGGACGAGGAGGAGCTGCGGGACATCCTCGCCGACTCCTGGCGCCAGGCCGCCCCGCCCCGACTCCTGGACACCCACCCCGAGTTGCTCCTGTCCGGGGGGTCCTCGGAGCCCGGCGAGCCCGGGGAGTGAAAATCCCGGTGCGCGCGGCCGGGGCGTGACAGGATCCCGCGCGACGGCGTCGGGGCCGGGCGGCACCGGGGCGCGGGGGGAGCGTGCGGCGCGGGGCGGCGGTCGGCCTGCGGTGCGGGTCCGAGGCGGAAACAGCGCGGGGGAGCGGCTGCGCCCGGGCCGGACGGCGGGCGTCCGGCCGGCTCCACGACGGGGAGGGGCCTGGGGTGAGGGGAACCGGCGCACGACGCGGCAGTGCCGTACGGGATGCGCGCGGCGCCGCGGCCGGCGGCCCGGCCCTCTGGTCGCGGGACTTCGCACTGTTCTTCGTGGCCCGGGCCGTCGCCCGCCTCGGCGACACCATGCTGCCCGTGGCCCTCGCCACCGGCCTGCTGGAGCAGGGCTACGGCGCCGGCGCGGTCGGTCTCGCCATGGCCGCCACGACCGCCGCGTTCGCCGGACTGGTCGTCTTCGGCGGGGTCATCGCCGACCGCTTCAGCACCCGGAAACTGATGATCGGCGCCGACCTGGTCCGGCTCGGCACCCAGTCGCTCGCCGCGGGCCTGTTCTTCACCGGGCATGTGGTGCTGTGGCAGATCTGCGCCATCGGGGTCGTCAACGGTATCGCCGGGGCAGTCTTCCAGCCGGGCGTGGCCAGTACGGTGCCCCGGCTCGCCGCCGACGTCCAGGGCGCGAACGGCGCGATCCGTGTCGCCGAGTCCGCCGCCCAGCTCGCCGGCCCGGCCGCCGCCGGCGTCCTGGTCGGTCTCGCCTCGCCCGGCGGTGTCTTCGCCGCGCACGCCGCCACCTACACGGTCAGCGCCCTGTGCCTGCTGCTGCTCCGGCTGCCCCCGCTGCCCGCGGGCGTCCGCGCCGCCACCGGCTCCGGCATGCGGGCCTTCCGGGCCGATCTCGTCGACGGCTGGCGGGAGTTCCGTGCCCGCACGTGGTTGTGGGGCGTGATCGCCGTCTGGGGCCTCTACATGATCGCCGTCTGGGGTCCGGCCGTCCCGCTGGTGGCCACGGAGGTCGTCGGGCACCACGGCCCGGGCGCCTACGGCCTGGTCAACTCTGCCCTGGGCGGGGGTACGGTGATCGGCGGCCTGATCGCCCTCCGGCTGCGGCCCCGCCGCATGCTCCGGGCGGGCGCCGTCGCCCTGTTCGCCTTCTTCGGCTTCCCGGCGGCCGTCGGGGCGGGACTCGGCGTACCGGCCATGGCGGCCGGGGCCGCGCTCGCCGGTGCCGGGATGTCGTTCTGGAGTGTCATGTGGGCGACCAGCGTGCAGACCCAGGTCCCTGCCGACGTCCTCAACCGCATCCACGCCTACGACGTGGCCGGTTCGCTCGCCATGATGCCCATCGGCCAGGCCCTCGCCGGCCCCGCGGCGGGGGCACTGGGCGCCGGCCGCGTCCTGCTGGTCGCCGGCGCGGTGAGCCTGGTCGTGGCGGCGGCCCTGCTCGCGGTCCCGGCGATACGCGACCTGGTCCGGGCCGACGCGGACACCCCCGCCCGCTGAGAGGCCGGCCCGGGCCCCACGCGCGGCTTCCCTGCGCGTCGTCACACGCCGCCGGCCCGGGCGGTGGTGCGTCCGGCGCCCAGGTAGCCGGCGATCCGCCGCCGCAGGGCCGCCGGGTCGAGCCCGTGGGCGGCCACGTGTTCCTCGATCGTGCCGTAGCGGCGCAGCTCGCGGCGGCCCACGCCGAGGCCGAGCACCCGGTGCGGGACATCGGACAGCGCCTCGCTCACCGCGGCCGTCGACGTCCCCGCGAGGTACGGCTCGACCAGCACGACGTCCGTGCCGGCGGCCTCCGTCGCCCGGCGCAGCCCGGCCGCGTCGAAGGGCCGTACGGTCGTCGCGTGGAGCACGGTCACGTCCAGGCCCTCGGTGGCGGCGAGGACGGCGTCCAGCATCGGGCCGACGGCGAGGACCACCCCGGAGCGGCCCTCGCGGACCGGGCGCAAGTGCCGCCCGTCGACGGCCCGCCCCTGCCCGTTGGACTGCACGGACAGCCGCACGTACACCTTGTCGTCGCCCGCGGCGACCGCGTGGCGCAACAGCGTCTCGGCCTCGTCGGGATGCCCGGGGACATGCACGGTCCAGCCGTCCAGTGTGTCGAGGAGGGCCACGTCGCCCGGCGCCATGTGGGTGAAGCCACCGGCCGGCCAGTCGAACGAGGCGGCGGCACTCACCAGCACCGCCCCCGCGTCCTGGTGGCCCAGATCGAGCTTGACCTGCTCGAACGGCCGCTCCACGAGGAAGCTGGCGAAGGTGTGCACGACGGGCCGCAGCCCGGTGAGCGCCAGGCCTGCCGCCGTTCCGATCAGCAGCTGTTCGCGGATGCCGACGTTGATCACCCGGTCGGGGTGGCGGCGCATGGTCTCCCGGAAGCCGTCGGCACCGACCTCGGCGAGGACGACGGCGACCCGCGGGTCCTCGTCCAGCAGCCGGGAGACGACGGGCGCGAATCGGTCACGCATGGTGTCCATCAGAGAACCTTTCCTTGACGGGGCAGGGGGAGCGGCGGGAGTCAGGCGTTCTTCGGTTCGACACGGGCCACGACCACGTGCGGCCGGCCGGGATGCGGTGCGGTGAACGCGGCGTACAGCGCCTCGTGGTCACGTCCGTCGACGGTCACCGCGGACCAGCCCGCGGCCTCGAACCGGGTGGCGATCCCGCCGGGCCGCGCATGGCTGGCGGAGGAGTTGTCGATGACCACGGTGTGCAGCCGGTCCAGTGCGGCGGGCCCGGCGAAGGCGATCGCCTCGTGGTTGCTGCCCTCGTCCAGCTCCGCGTCCCCGATCAGCACCCAGACCGCCGGACCGGCCGACCCCTGGGCCCGCAGACCCAGTGCGGTGCCCACGGCGATCGGCAACCCGTGTCCCAGCGACCCGCTGCCGATCTCGGCGCCCGGCACCAGCACCCGGTCCGGGTGGTGCCCGAGCGGGGAGTCGTACGAGCCGAACCCGGGCAGCCAGGCGACGGGCACGAACCCCTTCGCGGCCAGTACGGCGTAGTACGCCATGGGTCCGTGCCCCTTGCTGAGCAGGAACCGGTCGCGGGCCGGGTCGTCCCGCCGCTCGGGAGTGACCCGCAGCACGCGGTCGTAGAGCACCCAGAGCACGTCGAGCGTGGAGGTGGCCGCCGGGCCGTGCTTCTCGTCGCCGGTCATGAGCCCCATCAGACGGGGCAGGTCGTCGTATCCGTGCGTACGGCTGTCGTTCGCTGTGATCGTCATACGGACGATCGTGCGACCTCAAGCGGACTTGAGGTCAACAGGGAAAGTGGCGCACGACCACCGATCCGAGTGCGGTATTGTTTCCCTGCGCGTTCGGCCGGGGGAAAGCCCAGGTCAAACAGCATCGGGACGTGGCGCAGCTTGGTAGCGCACTTGACTGGGGGTCAAGGGGTCGCAGGTTCAAATCCTGTCGTCCCGACTCGTGTGAGTCGCAGGTCAGGGCCGGTTTCGGAGAAATCCGAAACCGGCCCTCGATCGTTTCCGGGCATCGGCCGGGAACGTCGTGAGCGGGCTCCGACGCGCGGAGCGCTGACCCGGCGCCGCTAACATAAAGTGCGTTATTTATGTGCGTGAGGGACGGTGCCGGGTGCCGGGTGTCAAGGCGGAGCGAGCCGCGCGGACGCGGCAACGGCTCCTGCTGGCCGCGGCCGAGGTCTTCGACGAGACGGGTTACGAGCAGGCGGCGGTGACCCAGGTCGTGGAACGGGCGGGGCTCACGCTCGGCGCGCTCTACTTCCACTTCGGCTCCAAGCAGGGCCTGGCCGAAGCGCTGATGAACGCCCAGCCGACGACGATAGAGCCTCACCTGGAGTCGACCGGGTTGCAGCGCGTGGTGGACGTCACCTTGGTGTGGGCGGACCGCATGAAGCGCGACCCCGTTCTGCGCGCGGGAGTCCGCCTCACCGTCGAACAGGGCAGCCACGGCATGAACGACGCCTCCCCCTTCGAGCAGTGGCGGACGCTCCTGCGGGGCCACCTCGACGTGGCGCGAGCCGGCGGGGAACTCCGTGCGGCCGTCAGCCCCGACCGGCTGGCCCGTTTCCTCGTCGGCGCCTGCACCGGCATGCAGGTCTACTCGCAGCTCGCCACGCAGCGCGCCGACCTCATGGAGCGCGTCCAGGACATGTGGGAACTGCTGCTGCCCGGCGTCGCCCCCGAGTCGGTGGCCGACGGGATCCAGGTCGACTCCGAGCGCGTCACCGCCTCCTGACCCGCGGCGGCCGGTCCGCCCGGGGTCGCGTCGCTCGTCGTGCACCACGGGCGCTGCGCAGCCTCGCCGCCGGCGACGGGGGAATCACCCGGCGACGAGGCTGCCCCAAGCATAAAGAACGCTATTTATGTCTGTCTACGCGGGGGCAGGGCGCAATACGGCGTGGCCCCGCGAGGGAGTCGCCGGACGGCCACCTCTCAATCGGTTGCGGATTGAAACCGTCGTGGCATACCGTCAGAACAGTTGCGTTCTGCTACTGATTGGGGTGTGGGTGCGATGGACGCCTGGCGGCGGTTGCTGCTCGCGGTGGTCTGCGCTGTCGCGGTGGCGGCCATCTATGCCGCGCAGCCGATCCTGGAGCCGATGGGACACGACCTCGGTCTGCCGCCGGGGCTCGCCGGATGGATCGTCGCCAGCGGCCAGTTCGGCTACCTGGCGGGGCTGGTGCTGCTGGTCCCGCTCGGCGACGTGGCCGACCGGCGCCGCCTCATCGCCGTGCACCTGGCGGTCACCGCGGCGGGCCTGCTCCTGACGGCGTCGGCGCCGGCCGCGTGGGTGGCGTTCGCGGGGCTCGCGACGGCCGGGCTGTTCGCGGTGGTGGTGCAGATCGCGGTGGCCTACGCCGCGTCGGTCTCGCCGCCCGCCGAACGCGGACGGAGCATCGGCGTCGTGACCTCGGGCGTCGTCGTCGGCATCCTGGGCGCGCGGGTCGCCACCGGCGTGCTCGCCGAGGTGTGGGGCTGGCGGAGCGTCTATGCCGTGCTCGCGGTGCTCGCACTCGGGCTGGCCGCCCTCGTCCTCGTCGTACTGCCGCCGGAGGAGCGCCCCGGCCGGCCCACGGGGTACAGGCGGGCCGTCGCCTCGATCGGCGGACTGCTCGGGCAGCGCGTCTTCCTGACGCGCGGGCTCGTCGCGTTCTTCCTGTTCGCCTCGTTCGGAACGCTGTGGAGCGGACTGTCCCTGCCGCTGGGGGCCGCGCCGTGGCGGCTGGGCGAGGGCCGGATCGGACTGTTCGGCGTCGCCGGACTCGCCGGCGCGCTCGGTGCGGCACGTGCGGGACGGTGGGCGGACGCGGGACGGGCGGTCCCGGCCAGCGGTCTCGCGCTCAGCCTGCTGATCGTCTCGTGGGCGGCGATCGCACGGCTCCCCTCGTCGCTGTGGCTCCTCGTCGCCGGGATCGTGCTTCTCGACTTCGCGGTCCAGGTCGTCCATGTGAGCAACCAGCACCTGCTCACCACCGCGCATCCGGATCGGATCAGCGGTGTCGTCGGCGGCTACATGGTCTTCTACTCGCTCGGCTCCGCCCTCGGCGCGGCCGCGACCACGGCCGTCTTCAGCGCCCACGGCTGGG
This sequence comes from Streptomyces sp. Y20, assembly GCF_043195475.1. Taxonomy (NCBI): domain Bacteria; kingdom Bacillati; phylum Actinomycetota; class Actinomycetes; order Kitasatosporales; family Streptomycetaceae; genus Streptomyces; species Streptomyces sp. Y20. The sequence goes on along the minus strand of NZ_JBIDDP010000018.1, from coordinate 42,603 downwards.
CGGGTTCCAGTCTCCTGGGAGCCGGGTTCGCGGTCTGCGCACTGGCTGCCTGGGCGATGGACAGGCGATCGCCCGTCGACGGATCGACCCCCGGATCCGAGGCGGCTGGCACGCGGCACGACCGGCAGGAGGTATGAAGGGGGGTGACCGAGCCGGACGCGTGTTCCGAGCGCTCCCCGGCCGCCGGCAGCACGGGGGCGGGCTCTCCTCCCGGTCACTCGTCCTCGTACCCGTACGGCACACGGTCCGGGGGGCTCTTACGGCATAATGGTTTCGATACGCAACTCACCGGGAGATGTCATGGCGAACGACACCACGCGCGCCGCGAACCCCGGCTGGACCGACCCGGACTGTCCCGTCGCCCGGACGCTGGACCTGGTCGGCGACAGGTGGAGTCTTCTCGTCATCCGCGACGCGATGGACGGGGCCCGCTCTTTCACCGAGTTCCAGCGACGCACCGGCATCGCGCGCAACATCCTCACCGACCGGCTCCGCAAGCTGACCGCGCACGGGCTCCTCGTCCAGCGCACCGCGCCATCGGGCCGCCGCCGGGAGTACGTGCTCACCGACACCGGCCGCGACCTCTTCCCCGTCATCCTCGCCCTGCGGCAGTGGGGCGAACGCCACGCCTTCGCCCCCGGTGAGACCCACTCCGTGCTGGTCGACCAGCACGGCACCCCGGTGCCGGAGCTCGCGCCGGCCGGCGCCGGCGGCACCCTGCTCGACAGCGAGACCACCCATGTGCGCAAGGCCCGGTAGCGGCGGCCTCGGAGGCGATCCGAAGCCGCCCTCCGGTCGTTTCAGGACACGACACCCACATGGGCGAGGGCCTGCTTCAGCAGTGCCCCGTGCCCGCCCGGCATCTCGTTCTGCACCGCCGGCGAGGCGGCCTCCTGGGGGCTGAACCAGACGAGGTCCAGCGCGTCCTGGCGGGGCCGGCAGTCGCCGGTCACCGGAACGACGTAGGCCAGGGAGACCGCGTGCTGGCGCGGGTCGTGGTACGGGGTCATGCCGGCCGTCGGGAAGTACTCGGCGACGGTGAAGGGCTGGAGCGAGGCCGGGACGCGGGGGAGGGCCACCGGGCCGAGGTCCTTCTCCAGGTGGCGCAACAGCGCGTCGCGCACCCGCTCGTGGTGCAGGACGCGCCCGGAGACCAGGGCCCGGCTGACCGTTCCGTCCGGGCCGATGCGCAGCAGCAGCCCGATGCTGGTGACTTCACCGCTGTCGTCCACGCGCACGGGCACGGCCTCGACGTACAGGATCGGCATCCGGGCCCGGGCCATCTCCAGCTCGTCCGTGGTGAGCCAGCCGGGCGTGGTTTCGGTCATGTCAGACATTGCTTGATCATACTTTCCGGGTGGGGCGCCCGCGGGGTTCGCGGGCCGGTTCGGATACGGGAGGTCCGTACAGGCGGCGGGCGTTGTCGCGTCCCGTCCAGTCCGCGATGCGCAGGGCGTCGGCCGGGCTCAGCTCGTCGGCGTCCACCCGGTCCTGGAGGAGACCGGCGAGCCCCTGCCGGAAACACAGGGCGCCCAGGTGGTGGAACTCGGCCACACCGTAGGCGTCCGAGCTGTACAGGAGCTTGCGGAACGGGGTGATCTCCAGCGCCTCCTCCAGCACGGCCCGGCAGCGGGCCGGGCCGGTGTGGTGCAGGGCGAGGCCGACGTCCAGGTACACGTGCTCGAACACCGCGGCCAGCCACGCGGCTTGGCGCTGGTACGGCCAGCAGTGCAGCAGCAGCACCGGGATCGTGCCGGCGGTCAGGTGCAGCCAGTCGGCGAGCAGCGCGGGGTCGGCCCGGTGCAGCCGTACGTCCGCGTCACCGAAACCGGTGTGCAGCTGGAGCGGCAGCCCCAGGTCGACGGCGGTCCACAGCAGGTGCCGGACCAGCACCGGGTCGGTGAGCCGGCCGCCGGCCGCCAGCCAGTGCCCGGCCGCCCGCGCGACCTCGGCGTCCGCCGGGCGCTCCGGGTCCAGGGCGAAGCCGGTGCGGTACGCGGCGATGGACTTCACCGCCACCACACCCGGCCGGCGCACGGCCTCCTCGGCGCTCGCGCGCAGGACGGCCGCGTACTCCCCGGCCGCCACGCCCCGCGCGGCCACCGATTCGGCGAGCTGTTCCAGCCGTACGACCTCGCAGGCGGTGGCGCCGGCCGCCGCGGCCAGCTCGGCGGGGCTGGTGACCGGGTGCGGGGCGTAGCCGGTGTCCACGCAGAACACCGCGGCCCCGGACGCCGTCAGGAAGCGCCGGTTGACCTCCCGCCAGCCCAGCTCCGCGCGCCGGGCCACGTAGTCGGCGGGCGGCGCGTGCCGGGGGAGGCCCAGCAGGGGCGCGCAGTGGCGGCGCACGGCCACGCCGACCGGGCTGTCGAAGGACGAGACGCCGGGCCAGGCGTCGCCCTCGGTGAGCAGCGACTCGAAGCCCCGGGCGTCCAGATCGGCCGTCACCGCGCCGTGGCAGTGGTGGTCCACCAGCGGCAGCGCGGCGAGGGCCTCGTGGACCGGTCCCGATGCGGGCATGATCAGTACCTCCAGCGGTAGGCCGCCGCCACCTGGGTGTCGTCGAGGCCGTCGACGGCCGCCGCCTCGCCGAGCCGTACGGCGCTCACCGCGTCCGCGAGGACCGGGCCCAGCGCGGCCCGCAGCACCGGGTCCGCCCGGAACGCCTCGGCGGCCTCCGGCAGCGACCGCGGCAACCGCCGTACGCCCAGGGCCGCCGCCTCCCGCGGGCCGTACCGGGCCGGGTCGCCGGTGACCTCCTCGGGCAGGACGCGGTCCGCCGCCATGCCGTCGAGGCCGGCGGCGATCACGCAGCCGAGGGCCAGATACGGATTGGCTGCCAGATCGACCGGTTTGACCTCCAGGTTGGCGTCCTGGGCGTGGTGGCCCGCCGTCCCCGTGACCACCCGCAGCGCGGCCTCGCGGGTCTCGCGGCCCCAGGCGGTGAACACCCCCGCCCACTGGGAGGGTCTGAGCCGCAGATAGCTGGCCGGGCTCGGCGCGGTGACCGCCGTCAGCGCGGGGAGGCGGGCGAGCACCCCGGCGGCGAAGGCCTCCGCCTCGGCCGTCATGCCGTACCGGCGGTCACCGCCCGCGTGCAGGTTCACCCCGTCGCGCCAGCAGGACAGGTGCAGATGGCCGCCGTTGCCGACGCCGTCGCCGGTCACCGCGGGCGCGAACGACACCCTGAGGCCGTGCCGCTGGGCCACCGCCCGGATGGTCTGGCGGACCAGCACGCTGCGGTCGGCCGCGGCCACCGGGTCCTGCGCGCCCACCGAGATCTCGAACTGGCCGGCCGCGTACTCGGGATGCAGCTGGTCGACGGCCACGTCCTGCGCGGCGCACGCGGCCAGCAGATCGGCGGTGTAGTCGCTCAGCTCCACCTGCCGGATCGCGCCGTACGCCGGTCCGCGGACCGCCGGCACGAACTCCCCGGTGGGCGCCGAGCCGGCGCCCACCGACCACTCGATCTCGATCGCCGCCTTGAAGGCGAGGCCGTGCCGTTCGGCGGCGTCGGTGACGACCCGGCGCAGGAAGGTCCGGGTGCAGCCGGGGTGCCGGGTCCCCTCCTGGGTGATCCGGTCCACCGGCGCCCACGCCCAGCCGGGCTGACCGGCCAGCACCACCAGCGCGTCCAGGTCCGGGTAGAGCCGCAGATCGCCGTCGGGGGAGCCGAGGACGTCGGTGGTGACCACGGAGTCACCGGCGAGGAACGTGTCGAACACCGGGGACATGCCGACGCCCCAGGACACGGCCGCCTCCAGCCGGGCCGTCGGGACCGTCTTCACCCGGCCGACGCCGGCCGTGTCGACGTAACCCAGCACGATGCCGTGCACGCCCCGCGCGGCCAGGCCGGCGGTGAGCGCGGCGACCCGGCGCAGATCCTCGGGACGGCCGCCGGGCACGGGGTCGGCGAAAGTCGTCATACGTCCTCCTCGGCGGCCCCGGCGGCGCACGCGGCCGGCATCAGGGTCGCACGGCGGCCGGGCCGGACCGCGGCACCGGTGCGGCCGGCGTCGGCCCGGCGCACCACCGCGGGCCGGGCGCGAGGCCGGGCGGGGCCGGTGCCGGGGCGTCGGGGAGGGCGGCGGATCCGGCGTGTCCGTGGGCGGTGGCCGACGGGGCCCGGTCCTCGCTCACGTGTCCGCCCTTCTCCTGTGCGGTGCTCCGCCGCCATTGTGCCGCCCGCTGACCGCCCGCGCCCGGGAAACGGGCACCCCGGGCGGTTCCGGGCACGTGTGCGAGCCGGGCCCCACCGGTTCCGGGCGTGCGGCGGGCATGAGGAACACTGGTCCGGTAGCCCGGCCCCCGACCGAGAGCAGGACATGCCCGCCACGCCCGCGTCCCTGTACGACACCGCCCGCCTGCCCGCCGGCCCCGCCGACATCCGGCTGATCGTCACCGACATGGACGGCACGCTGCTGGACGACGCCAAGCGGATCCCCGCCGGACTGTGGCCGATGCTCGCCGAACTGCGCCGCCGCGGCGTGCTGTTCAGCCCGGCCAGCGGCCGTCAGTACGCGACGCTGGCCCGGCAGTTCGCGGACGTCGCCGAGGGCATGGTGTTCATCGCGGAGAACGGCACGTACGTGGTCCGCGACGGCGTGGAGCTGAGCAGCGACCCGCTGGACCGGTCCGTCGCCCCCGCGGTCGCCCGGACGGTACGGCGGCTGGTCGCGGGCGGCGCGGACGTGGGCGCCGTCGTCTGCGGCAAGCGGGCGGCCTACGTCGAGCGGACCGACGAGGCGTTCCTCTCCGAGGTGCGCACGTATTACGCCGAACACCGGATCGTGGACGACGTCACCGCCGTCGACGACGACGTGATCAAGGTGGCGCTGTTCGACTTCGGTCCCGCCGAGCACACCACCGCCCCCGCCCTGGCCGGGTTCGCCGCCACGCACCAGGTCGTCGTCTCGGGCGAGCACTGGGTGGACGTCATGAACCGCAGCGCCGGCAAGGGCACGGCCCTGCGCGGCCTCCAGCGCGCGCTCGGCATCAGCCCCGCGCAGACCATGGTGTTCGGCGACTACCTCAACGACCTGGAGATGCTCGACGCCGCCGACTGGTCCTTCGCCATGGCGGGCGCCCACCCCGAGGTGATCCGCCGGGCCCGCCACCTGGCCCCGTCCAACAACGACGACGGCGTACCGCGCACCATCGCCCGCGTCCTCGGACTGTAGCCCGGCCCCCGGCCCCGGCCGTCACCCGTGCGCGCGCCGCCGGGCCGGGCGGCGCGCCGGGGCGTCAGGGCTTGCGCGCGACCCCGCCGTACAGCGAGATCCGCTCGCGCGGTTCCTCCTCAGGGCGCCACTCCGCCACGGACACGATCCCGGGCTCCAGCAGTTCCAGCCCCTCGAAGAAGACGCCCACTTCGGCGTGCGAGCGGGCGACCAGCGTCACTCCGCCCGCCCCGTAGGCCGCGATGCCCGTGCGGACGTTCTCCGGGTCGAAGTCGGCGGTCATGGTCGACAGCACCAGGAAGCTGCCCGGCGCCAGCACGTCGACCAGGGCGGCCACCAGGTCGTGGGCGCCGTCCTCGTCGGCGATGAAGTGCAGCAGCGCGATGAGGGAGAGGGCCACCGGGCGGTCGAAGTCCAGCACGCGGCCGGCCTGTTCGAGGATGGTGTGCGGGTCGCGGGCGTCGGCCTGCACGTACTCCGTCACGCCGTCGGGGGTGCCGCGCAGCAGCGCGTGCGCGTGGGCCAGCACGATGGGGTCGTTGTCGACGTAGACCACCCGGGCGTCCGGGGTGACGGACTGGGCGATCTGGTGCAGGTTCGGCTCGGTCGGTATGCCGGTGCCGATGTCCAGGAACTGGCGGATCCCCGCCTCCTCGGCCAGCGCGCGGGTGGTCCGGCGCATGAACGCCCGGTTCGCGCGGGCGGCCTTGGGGGCGCCCCCGTCGATCGCCGTGATCCGGCGGGCCAGTTCCTCGTCGACGGGATAGTTGTCCTTGCCGCCGAGGAACCAGTCGTACACCCGTGCCGGATGCGGCCGGGTGGTGTCGATGTGCCGGCTGTCCGGCTCCGTCCCCGTCACGTGCTGCTCCTCCGCGCGTCCGGTCCCGGTGGTCGTTCCGGGACGTGCGGGGAGCAGTCTGACACGATCACGCGGCACCGCGCGGACAGGCCCCGGTCACCTGCCCGGCGGATGCCGCCCGCACCAACACGGCGGACGGCACGGGCGGTTCGGCGTTCCCGGCCGGTTCCCGGTGTGTCCCGGGCGGGCGGGCCGGCGCCGTGTGGCGCCGTGCCGTCCGGCTGCCCGCGGGCGGCTGGCCGCCACGGGCCGAGCCGGTCGCGGCCCAGCGTCATCAGCGGGTGCCGGCGGCGGGTGTCCGCCGGCGTGGTCCCGGGTGCGGGCTCATTCCCCGGGTCCGTCAGGTCGACCCCGCCGACGACCTGGTGCACCTCTTGTCCCGTGGGCCGGACGTGCTAGCTGGAGGCCCGCTCGGACGTGTGGTTCTCGGCCTGGAACATCCAGCGCTGCTTCTCCAGGTCGGCCGTGACCGTGATCAGCAGATCCTGGGTGACCGGGTCGGCCTTCTCGGTCGCCCCGATCCGCTCGCGCAGCCGGTCGACGGCCGTCCCGAGCGATTCCACCATCAGCTCCACGACCTCTGTGTCGCGCAGCCAGCCGTCCTTGGTACCGGGCAGCGTGAAGGCCGCGGCGATGGTCTCCGGCCGGCCGTCCGGCGGCACGCCCAGCGCGGCGGCCCGTTCGGCGACCGTGTCCGAGTGTTCGCGGGCGGTGGTGACCACCTCGTCCAGCTGGAGGTGGATCGACCGGAAGCGCGGGCCCACGATGTTCCAGTGCGCCTGCTTCCCGATCAGTGACAGTCCGAGCAGGTCGACCAGGGTGTCCTGGAGGGCGGCGCCGACGACGCCGAGCGCCTCACCGGGCAGCGTGCTCTTGACCACGGTCATGGTGGGTCGGTCCCCTTTCGTCAGCATTCCGGGTCGCGTCCGAAAAGGCGGGTGCCCCGGCTCACCAGGGGGCAAACGGCCTGATCAGCGAGGCAGCACCCGGTCCAGGAAGGCCAGCATCTCCGCGTGGACCGCCTCCTTGCACGTCTCCTGGAACACCTCGTGGCGTGCTCCGGCGAAGATCCGCTCGGTCAGCCGGCCGCCGCTCAGGCGCCGCACCCCGGGCCGGCTGCCGGACAGCGGCACCAGCCGGTCGTCGTCCCCGTGCAGCCACAGCAGCGGCAGCCGCCCGACGTCACCGCCCCGGTCGACGGTCTCCAGGGTCCGGGCGAACGCCTCCAGCGTCGGCCGCTTCATGGGCCCGTGCCAGACCAGTGGATCGGCCGCGTAGGCGGCGCCCACCGCCGGGTCCCGGGAGAGCGCGGACGGGCTGATCGGCAGGTCCGGGATCTCGTCCAGGGCCAGCAGCCGCCCCGGCAGCTCCCAGGCGCCGATCACGGGCCCGGACAGGACCAGCGCGCTCAGCCCGTCGCCGTACCGCTGGGCGTACCGGGCCGCGACGAGACCCCCCATGGAGTGACCGACCAGGACCAGCGGCAGACCGCGGTGGGCGGCCCGGGCCAGCTCCGCCGCCCGGTGCACGTCCGTGACCACGTCCTCGAAGTCCTCGATCAGCACCCGCTCGCCGGCCGACCTGCCGTGGCCGGCGTGGTCGGGTGCGTACACGGCGGCGCCGTGCCCGGTGAGCACGGCGGCGAGTTCCGTGTATCGGCCCGCGTGCTCGCCGTAGCCGTGCGCCAGGAGGACGAGGAGGCGGGGTGCCGGATGCGGCCACTCGTGCACGGCGAGAGATCCGTGCGTGCCGTCGAGCAGGTGCTCGCGGACGTGGGGCATGTCTCCTCCAGTGGGCTCGGTGACGGCCGGGGGAATCTTCCCAGTGGGGCGGTCGCCGGTCTATAGTCGAAAACTAGCAGTGCTAATTAATAGGTGCTGCACCGGTCCGTGCTGATCCACAGCGTCGTAGGTCAGGAGTCCCAGCCGTGCGTCCCGTCCACTTCGCGGCCGCCCGCCGCACCCCCATCGGCAAGCTGCGCGGAGCCCTCTCGTCCGTCCGCCCCGACGACCTGGCGGCGACCGTCATCCGCCACCTGGTGGCCGGTGTGCCCGCCCTCGACCCGGCCCGCGTCGACGACGTCTACTGGGGCGCCGCCAACCAGGCCGGCGAGGACAACCGCAACGTCGCCCGGATGGCCGCCCTGCTCGCCGGGCTCCCCGACTCCGTGCCCGGCGCCACCGTCAACCGGCTGTGCGCCTCCGGACTCGAAGCGGTCACCACCGCCGCGCGGACCATCGCCGCGGGCGAGGCCGACATCGTGATCGCGGGCGGCTCGGAGTCCATGAGCCGCGCCCCCTTCGTCCTGCCCCGGCCCGACGAGGCCCTGCCGCAGCGCATCGAGACCCACGACACCCGGCTCGGCTGGCGGCTGGTGAACCCCGCCATGAAGGAGCTGCACGGTCTCCTCGCCATGGGCGAGACCGCCGAGGAGGTCGCCGCCCGCCACGGCATCTCCCGTTCGCGCCAGGACGAGTTCGCCCTGCGCAGCCACCGACTGGCCGCCAACGCGCGCAAGAACGGCCACTTCGACGACGAACTGCTGCCCGTGGAGCGCCCGGACGGCGTCCTGGTCGAGCAGGACGAGTGCGTCCGCGAGGACACCTCCCTGGAGAAGCTGGCCAAGCTCAGGCCGGTCTTCCGCGCGGACGGCACCGTCACCGCCGGCAACGCCTCACCGATGAACGACGGGGCCGCCGGTCTGCTCCTGGTCAGCGAAGAGGCCCTGGACGAGCTGGGCCTGGAGTCCCTCGGGCGGTACGTCGCGGGGGCCTCGGCCGGCGTCCACCCCGACGTGATGGGCCTCGGCCCCGTCCCCGCCACCCGCAAGGTGCTGGGCCGGGCCGGCTGGGCGACCACCGACCTCCAGGAGGCCGAGTTCAACGAGGCGTTCGCCGCGCAGGCCCTCGCCTGCGTCGACCAACTCGGCATCGACCCGGAGCTGGTGAACCCCACCGGCGGCGCCATCGCCCTCGGCCACCCCCTCGGCTGCTCGGGCGCCCGCATCCTCACCACCCTGCTGCACCGCATGCGGCGCACGGACGCGCGGCGCGGGCTCGCGACCATGTGCGTGGGCGTGGGGCAGGGCAGCGCGGTGCTGGTCGAAAGGCACTGAACCACGCGCAACGGGGCCCCCGAGAGGGGATCGCCAGTACGAGCCGCAAGGAAACGGAGCAGTACCCCATGGCAACCCTGTCCGTCGCCGCCATCCTCGCCGAGAACGCCCGGCGCCGCCCCGGCAGGACCGCCCTCGTCGAAGGCGACCTCCGGCTCACCTTCGCCGAGGTGTGGCAGCGGGCGCTGGCACAGGCAGGCGCCCTCGCCGGCCTCGGCGTACGGCCCGGCGACCGGGTGGCTCTGATGGCCCCCAACACCGCCGACTTCCCGGTCGCCTACTACGCGATCGCCGCGGCCGGCGCGGTCGTCGTCCCCGTGCACCTGCTGCTCTCCGCCGAAGAGGTCGAGCACGTCCTGAAGGACAGCGGCGCCACCCTGCTGCTCGTCCACCCGGCCCAGGCGGACACCGGCCGCGCCGCCGCCGGCACCGCCGGCATCCGGGCCCTCACCCTGGGCGAGGAGTTCGGCGAGCTCGCGGCCGACGCCGAACCGCTGCCGTCGTACGTCACCCGGGCCGCCGACGACCCGGCGGTCGTCTTCTACACCAGCGGCACCACGGGCGTCCCCAAGGGCGCCGTGCTGAGCCACTTCAACCTGGTGATGAACGCGACCGTCAACGCCTTCGACGCCAACGACATTCGGCCCGACGATGTCGCACTCGGCGCGCTGCCGCTGTTCCACGCCTTCGGCCAGACGGTGTCGCTCAACTCCACCTGGCGCGCGGGCGCCACGCTGGTGCTGCTGCCCCGCTTCGACGCCGCCCGCGCCCTCGCGCTGATGGTGCGGGAGGGCGTGAACACCTTCCACGGCGTGCCCACCATGTTCGTCGCCCTCGCCGCGGCGGCCGCCGACGCCGCGCGGCTGCCCGAGCTGCGCGTGTGCGTCTCCGGCGGGGCCTCGCTCCCGGTCGCCGTACTGGAGCGGTTCGAGGCCGCGTTCGGAACGAAGATCTACGAGGGGTACGGCCTGTCGGAGACCTCACCGACCGCCACCGTCAACCAGCCCGTGTTCGGTACCAGGCCCGGCACCATCGGCCACCCCCTCTGGGGCATCGACGTGGAGATCGCGCGCGCCGAGCCGGAGGGGCGGATCGACCTCCTGCCGCCCGGCGAGCTCGGCGAGGTCGTCATCCGCGGCCACAACGTCTTCTCCGGCTACCTCGGCCGCCCCGAGGCCACCGCCGAGGCCGTGGTGGACGGCTGGTTCCGCACCGGCGACCTCGGCACCAAGGACGACGAGGGTTTCCTGCGGATCGTCGACCGCAAGAAGGACGTCATCATCCGCGGCGGCTACAACGTCTACCCGCGCGAGGTCGAGGAGGTCCTGGTGCGCCACCCGGAGATCGCCCAGGTCGCCGTCATCGGCCTGCCCGACGAACTGCACGGCGAGGAGGTGTGCGCCGTCGTCGTCCCGGCGCAAGGCGCCACCCCCGACGCCGCCGCGCTCACCGAGTGGTCCAAGCAGCACCTCGGACGGCACAAGTATCCGCGGCGCGTGGAGTTCACCGACACGCTGCCGCTCGGACCGAGCATGAAGGTGCTCAAGCGGGAACTGCGGGCGCGGTACACGGGCCGGTAGCGCACCGGCACCGGCAGCGGGTCCGGCGTCCGGCCCGGGGACCGGCCGGCGAGACGCCGCTTACGCGCGACGCTTGCGTGCGCATAGCATCGGTTGCTCCATGAACACGATGACGCTCTGGCACCTCTCGGGCCGGCAGTTCGCCGCGCTCGCCGCCGCCGCCCTCCTCGTAGGCTTCTCCAAGACCGCCGTGAGCGGCGCCAACACGGTCAGTCTCGCGGTCTTCGCCGCGGTCCTGCCCGCCCGGGCCTCCACCGGCGTCCTGCTGCCCGTCCTGATCGCCGGCGACCTGCTCGCCGTCGCCACCTACCGGCGGCACGCGCACTGGCCCACGCTGTGGCGGCTGTTCCCCGCCGTCGCGGTGGGCGTGGTGGCGGGCACCCTGTTCCTGGTGTGGGCCGACGACGGGGTCGTACGGACCTCGATCGGCGCGATCCTGCTGCTCATGGCCGGGGTGACGGTGTGGCGCCGGCGGACGGCCGGGACCCCTCTGGCGCCGGACGCGGTCACCACCCGGGCGGGCCGCGTCAAGGCAGGCTCGTACGGTGTCCTCGGCGGGTTCACCACCATGGTCGCCAACGCGGGTGGACCGGTGATGTCGCTGTACCTGCTCTCCGCCGGCTTCCGCAAACTCGGTTTCCTGGGCACCTCGGCCTTCTTCTTCCTCATCGTGAACGTGTCCAAGGTGCCGTTCAGCGTCGGCCTCGGCCTGATCGACCGCCGCTCACTGCTCCTGGACGCCGCGCTCGCGGTGTTCGTGGTGCCCGGTGCCCTGTTCGGCAAGTGGGCGGTGCACCGGATCGACCAGCGGCTCTTCGAACAACTCGTGATCGCGGCGACCGTCGTCGGCGGCCTGCAACTGCTGCTCCGCTAGGCCGTGGAGGGCGGCCTCCGCGGCGCCGGCTGCGTGGCCGGGCCGGTGGGTACCCGGGCGGGCGGCCGGCCCGTACGACCTCGTACGCTCACCTCCATGCCCGCGCACGTGCTGATCCTCGGCGGCACCACCGAGGCCCGCCGCCTCGCCGTGGACCTCGCCGCCCGCCCCGGGGTCCGCGTCACCACCTCCCTCGCGGGCCGGGTCACCCGGCCCGCGGCACTGCCCGGCGAAGTGCGGACCGGCGGCTTCGGCGGCCCACAGGGGCTCGCCGACTGGCTGCGCGCGCATCAGGTGGACGCCGTGGTGGACGCCACCCATCCCTTCGCCGAGGCGATCACGGCCAACGCGGTCCGCGCCGCCCGCGCCACGGGTGTCCCCGCCGTCGTGCTGCGCCGCCCAGGCTGGCGGCCGGGCCCCGCCGACCGGTGGTACGACGTCCCGTCCCTGGCCGGGGCCGCCCAGGCCCTGCCGGGCCTGGGCCACCGGGTCTTCCTCAGCACCGGGCGCCTCGGCCTCGCGGCCTTCGCCCACCTGCAGGGCCTGCACTTCGTCGTCCGCTCGGTCGAGCCGCCCGAACCGCCCCTGCCGCCGGACACCCGGGTCATCCTGGCCCGGGGCCCCTTCACCGTCACCGACGAGACGGAACTCCTGCGCGCCCACCGCGTCGACGTCCTGGTCACCAAGGACAGCGGCGGCGCGGCCGTCTCCGCGAAACTGACCGCCGCCCGCGACCTCGCACTCCCCGTGCTCGTCGTCCGCCGGCCACCGCTGCCGGAGGGCGTACAGGCGGTACCGGACGTGGCGGGGGCCCTGGAGCGGCTGGGCCTCGCCGCGGGACCGGACCCCGGGGAGGGCCGGGAAGGGCCTGGCTGACAGGTGCTCCCGGCCGAGCGTGCGTCTGGCTGAGCGGTCGCGGGGCACGGCTGCGGGGCGGTGCGGGTCGGGCGCCGGGCGGCCTTCGGGAGGGGGGGGGCGACGTGTGCCGATGGCGGGCGGCGCCGGTGCGACCGGCGCGGGCGGGACCCGGCCCGTGGCAGTGCCGGTGGCCACAGGCGCGGGCGGGGCCCGGCCCCTGGCAGTGCCGGTGGCGGCGGGTGCGTGCGGGCCGGTCGGTCGGTGCGGGTGGTGGCGGGGTGCCGGTCAGTCCTTCGCGGGGTGGCGGCGCAGCAGGTACGTGTCCATGATCCAGCCCTTGCGTTCCCGCGCCTCCGCCCGCAGCCGTTCGATGCGCGGACCGGCCTCGGCGAGCGGCCCGGAGACGAGGATCTCGTCCGGCGTACCGATGTAGGCACCCCAGTAGATGTCCATGTCCTCGTCGGCGTACCGCCGGAAGGCCTGGTGGGCGTCCAGCATGACGACCACGTCGTCCACCCCCTCCGGGAACCCCTCGGCCAGCCGCCGCCCGGTGGTGATCTGCACCGGCCCGGCGACCCGGTTCAGACCCGTGCGGTGCCGGGCGACCAGCGCGGAGACGCTGCTGATGCCGGGTATCACGTCGTACGCGAACTCCACCTCGCCGCGCTCCAGCACCTCCTCGAGGATGCCCAGCGTGCTGTCGTACAACGCCGGGTCCCCCCACACGAGGAAGGCGCCGGTGCCGTCCTCGTCCAGCTCCTCGGCGATCAGCTGCCGGTAGATCGCGGCGCGGGCGCTGCGCCAGTCCCCGACGGCCGGCGAGTAGTCCGCCCCACCCGCCTTGCGATCCCGGTCCGGGTCACGGGCCTGCACCACCCGGTACGAGCCCGCCGGCAGATGCGCGTCCAGCATGTCCCGGCGCAGCCGCGTCAGATCGCTCTTCACCTCGCCCTTGTCGAGCAGGAAGAACACGTCCGTGCTCCGCAGCGCCCGGACCGCCTGGAGGGTCAGCTGGTCGGGGTCGCCCGCGCCGATACCGATGACATGAATCTTTCGCACGCTCCGAGTCTGCCGCATGCCGCCGACAGCGCGTCCACCGCCTCCACACGCTCCGCGACGGCCTCCCGGTCAGGGGCCCAGCCGGGGTGCCTCGGCCCGAGCGTCCACCGGTGCCGAGCCGTGCTCGACCCGTCCGGCCAGCTCCCCGGCCCACCGGGTGAGCCCCGGCAGGTCCATCCCGTACGGCCGGTCCTCGCCCCGCCCGGTCTGCCATTCCCCGACGGCACGCGCACCCCGCCGCAGCAGGCGGGCCCCGCCCAGGGCGTTCCCGCGGGCCGCGTGGGTGAGCCCCACGGCCAGCTGGGCCAGCCCCCGCCACAGCGTGCGCTCCTCGGGCGGACCGGACTTCCAGGCGTCCTCGAAGACCTCGTGCGCGTGGAACGGCCGCCCCTGCGTCAGCAGCGCCTGCGCTTCGCAGACCGTTTCCCGCGGCGTGCGTACGAGCCCCTCCGGCTGCCGGGGCACCCCCTCGGCGCCGTACGGCAGCGGCCGGCCCAGCCCGTCCCGGGGTCGCGCGTTCCGGGCCCGCCCTTCCACGTCCCGGTCCCTGGCATCCGATCCGTCCGCGTTCGTCATACGGCCGATTGTCCCCCGTTCCGCCCGGGCCTTCTTCGGCGTGTTCCGCGGCGTGCGGTACAGTGCTGTCCGCACGATCACGCGGGGCACCGCGAGGGAGAGCAACGGGACGTGGCGCAGCTTGGTAGCGCACTTGACTGGGGGTCAAGGGGTCGCAGGTTCAAATCCTGTCGTCCCGACTCGTGAGAGTCGCAGGTCAGGGCCGGTTTCGGAGACATCCGAAACCGGCCTTCGATCATGTTCGGGAACCAGGTGGGGACCAGCCCTGCTCATTCCGCCGCACGGCCCGAATCTCTCCGGGCGCTTCGTTGCGGAGACCACGAGCGCCTTTCCGGGGAGACATCCGCAGGCCGCCTCCCGGCTGCGGCCCGGCTCCACGAACGCCGTCCACCCTTGCGCAGGACGACGCGGGCGTCCTTGGTCTCCCGAAGAGGTCGGTTTCCCGAAGAGGTCGGAAACCGGTCGGTGCGCTGGGTCCTGCTCCACCTGTTCGAGGGACCCGGGCCTGGATCTTGCTGTCGCCGGCGTGACCCCGGCGTCCGAGCCGTTTCGGACAGCTCGCCGTCCCCCGACGGCTTGCTTGATAACCTGTGGCGATGGACGAGGTGTTGGACGAGGGACCGTTCTTTCACGGAACGAAGGCCGACCTGCGGGTAGGAGATCACCTCACCGCCGGATTCCGCTCGAACTACCGGCCCGAAATCGTGATGAACCACATCTACTTCACCGCGTTGCGCGACGGCGCGGGGCTCGCCGCCGAGCTCGCCGCCGGCGACGGGGCCCCGCGCGTGTATGTCGTCGAGCCGACCGGGGAGTTCGAGAACGATCCGAACGTCACCGACCGGAAGTTCCCCGGCAATCCCACCCGCTCCTATCGCAGCAAAGAGCCGCTCCGGATCGTCGCCGAGGTCACCGACTGGACGCGACAGACACCCGAAGCTCTCCAGATGTGGCGAGACCGGCTGGCGGCCATCCGTCTGGATGATCGCGCCGAAATCATCAACTAAGGCTGTTTCGAGATATGTTGGCGCCCAGCCCGGGCCGCCGCCCGCACTCCGACCGCGTCAGTGGTTCCGCCAGGACCCCGTGCTCGCCACCACCGCGCCACGGCGCGCAGGAGCGGATCGTGCGCAGTCCGGGGGCGGGGACGTCGATGACGAAGGTCCAGGTGCCGTGCTGAGTCGTGGGGCAGGGCTGGTTCCGGAGGCGTCCGAGACCGGCCCCTGATCGTTCACGGAGGGCGGACGGGAGCCGTCGCCGTCGAAGCTCTTCTCAGGAACCGTCCGGGGGGAGGCGGTTCAGGGCTCTGCGGAGCCAGTGCGGGGTACGGGCCCGCACATGGCGACGGGCTCGTGCACGGACTCTGGCTGCCAGCAGCAGGGCCCGGGCAGCGGCCGGCGTCGGATCGGTCAGGTCCGCCGTGAGGGTGACTTCGACGCCGCCGTTGTACAGCGCCGACAGGTTGTAGATGAAGGTGCACAGCGTCGCCAGGGCCGTGCCGAGGACGACTTCCATGGTGACGACGCCGAGGGTCGTGAACAGGAAGGCGGTCAGCGAGGGTGGAGTGCCCGGCGCCATGACTTCCAGCATCATCCACAGGACGAGCGCGGTGGCGGTCACGACGGCGCCCAGGCCGGCCAGGAAGAGGAAGCTCATCACCATCACCGACCAGGGATCGCCCTCGCGCACACGAAGCCGGATCGTCCCTGGACCGGGCGGTGGAGTCCCACCAGCCGGCGGGGGACGATGTCCCGCACCGGCCCCGGCCAGGGGGCGGCCGGCGGAGACGGCACGTGGTGACGCGGATCCGCCCTGCCTCCCCGGCACGTGGGGCTTGCCGGGGCGGGTACGGGGCTGCGTCCGGGCGTGATCCTCGTCCGGCCGTATCGCACGTCCCAGCTCGGCGAACCGTCTCTCGCGCGAGCGCCGGCGGCTGTCACGTCGCTTCCCTGTCGCCTGCGGGTGGGCAGTACTGCGGGGCCTGGGCTTGCCTCGGCTCATGCTGCTTGCACCCTCTCGCGCAGAAACGGACCTGCGTACACCGCCGAACGGTCATGAGGTTCGGCGGATCATCCATTCGACGGTATGGGCCCCCTTGTGGTGACGCACCTCCAAAAGGAGGCCTCCGAGCACGGGGCACGCCGCGGCGGAGGAACGCAGGGCACAGTCATCCACCGGCCTCCTGGTGGCGGCCTGGGGCGTCACAGGACTGCCCGGGGTTCAGGGCCGAACGGGTGTACAGCGAGCGGAGTGGTCCGCGGACATTTGCCGCCGGCGGTGGAGGGCTGCGCCGCTGGCCGCTCAGTGCCTCAGGGCCGCCGTGCCCGCCGCCGGGGTGACGAGTGCCGCGCTGCGGTACGTGCAGATGCCCAGGGCGAGCAGCCAGTAGCTCAGGGCGGCCCCCATCAGCGCGGTCGTGCCCCAGCCGTTCGCCGCGTAGAAGAACGCGGGGTCGTTGCCGAAGAACAGCGACGGTACGAAGGCCAGATTGAGGCCGGCCAGGACGTACGCCGAGCGGCCGGTCCAGCGTGGCAGCAGGCGGGTGCGGGTGACGGCGTGGCCGACGGCGGTCAGGAACAGCGCCAGCACGAGCCGGGAGATGGATCCGTAGAGGATGTAGGTGCCACTGACGTCGATGGTCGGGTCGATCGGATGGTCGACGGCGATGACCGCGCCCGCTTCGAGGCCCATCGAGACCAGGGTGACCGTGGCGTACACGAGGCCGGTGGCGAAGGCGAGCGAGCCGGCCCATTCATGGGCCGGGGCGACCCGCTTGACCAGCTCACGGAACGTCGTCATGAACACGATCAGGCAACCGAAGGCGATGATCCCGATGAGCAGCCGCGCCAGGACATCGGCGTCCGGCGGCGGGCCCGAGTAGAGGAAGTACAGCGGTACCTGGACGATGAGGGCGACCGCGGCGCGACGGCGGCGAGGCCGGTCAGACGCCGGGCGAGTGCTTCGGACATGGGATCCCCCGGGTTCTCGGTGCGGCGGCTGGCTGCCGGCGGCCGCGAGCCGGAGCTCGTGCCCGCCGAGACCTGAAGCCTGCCGTTCCCGGGCCGCGCGGTCCCTGGGCCTGAGTACCGGCTCGCGGTGTTCCGACCACCACCCCTGCGGGTGTACCTCCACCCGGACGCCGCGCTACCGCTCTCCGGGCCTCCGCCGACACGGCGGAGCCCCGCCGGCGAACACCCGTGCGGCGGGGCTTCGTCGAACGCGGGTCGCGGTCAGGGTGCCACGGCTCGGCCGGTCTGCGGGGAGATCCGGCCGGCGCACAGACCCCTGCCCGCCAGGGTCTGTGCGATGCGCGGGACCGCGGCGAGCGTGTTGGCCGGCCATTCGTGCATGAGGATGATCTGGCCGTTGGTCAGCCGGGACGCGGCCTGCACGATCGCGTCGGTGCTCGCGCCGTTCCAGTCCTGCGAGTCGACGTCCCAGACGATCTGGGTCAGGCCGTACTTGGCCTCGACCGCCTGGAGCGTGGCGTTGGTCTCGCCGTAGGGCGGCCGGAACAGTTGCGGCGTGCCGCCGCCGGCCGCGGCGATCGCCTGCTGGGTGCGGGACACCTCGGAGTCGATCTGTGCCTGGCTCTGCTGGGTGAGGTGGGGGTGGGTGTAGCTGTGGTTGCCGATCCACATGGCGGCGGCTGCTTCGGCCCGGACCTGGGCCGGGTAGGCGGCGGCGTACTGGCCCTCGTTGAACATGGTGGCCCGCAAGCCGTTCTGCCGCAGGGCGTTGAGCAGGGCGGGGGTGTGGGCGTTGGACGGCCCGTCGTCGAAGGTGAGTCCGACGTATCCGGCGCAACCGGCGGCGTGCGCCGGGGTGGTTCCGGCGGCGGCGGTGACGGTGCCGGTCACGGCCGTCGCGGCGACGGCCAGGATGGCCAGCAGAGGGCGGTGTGCGGCGCGCATGCGGATGGGTCCTCCTCGTGGGGGGCGGCGTGAGCGAGGTGGGGGAGCGGAGAGCGGGCGGGGACGCTCAGCCGCTCATCGTGATGTTGGAGTTGCCGCTGCTCTGGTATCCCTCGGTGGCGAGGATCATGTAGTAGCTGAAGCTGCCCAGCCGCATGCCGTAGCGGGCCCAGGCGTCGAAGTGGTTGCCGGTGGTGATGGTTCCGCCCGTCCTCCGCGACTGCCGCACGCTCCAGTACTGGTTGAAGGTCCTGGTGCCCTCCACGGAGGGGGCGTTGTACCGCGTCGTCTGGTAGACGTCGTAGGTGCCGCCGTCGCTGGTGATCGTGCCCTTGTAGGTCCCGGTGGGCCGGTAGGTGCCCCAGTTGTCGACGATGTAGTACTCCACGAGCGGGTTCGAGGTCCATCCGTACAGCGACAGGTAGCCGTTGCCGGACGGGTTGAAGCTGCCCGAGTACTGCACGTTCCTGCGCCCGCCGTTGCTCCAGCCCTTGCCCGCGACGAAGTTCCCGCAGTTCGTCCACGAGGTGCTGTAGTTGCCGCCGGACCCGAGGGTCATGGAGACCGAACCGCCGCCGTCGGTCCAGAACGAGTAGTAGAAGCCGTTGTTGGTGCCGGTCTGGTTGGTGGTGATGGTCGTGGCGGCGTGGGCGGTGCCGGGCAGCAGCAGCCCGGACGCGGACGTCGCCAGCGCCAGAGCGCCGGCACGGTTGATGAACCCCCTGCGGCTCATCGCGCGGTCGAGGGCCTTGTCGTTGTCCATGTGGTCGCTTCCTCCTGGTGAGCAGTACGGGGTGAGCGCGAGTGCTGGGTGGGTGCTCGGTGACGCGTTGTGGCATGTACACGCCAACACGAACGGCTGAGCCGTCCGGCGCCTTGCGAGCTGGGGGAGGGGTTCGATTGCTGGAGAGTATGCGCCGGGCCGGAAACGGCGGTCAATGCGTCCGTTTCCGAAACTTCACCGAAACTTCGACGGAGCCGGCCGGGTCCGGTGTCGAAAGATTCGGACACCCCTCGGAAGGGGGGTCGAGGGGTCATGGCGGCCTCGAAGGCCCGTCGCCGGACCGGCTGGCCGATCTCCACGGCACTGCACGGCGTCCGGCGACCTCTGCCGTAACGGTTGACGGAGAGGGTGGGGCTGCCTACCGTGTCGCAACACTCGATATGTATACCGAATCTTTCGAAGGTCCTTGAGGAGTGCTCGTGAACCTCTCCGACTGGTCACGCGTCACCGCCGCGATCTCCCGCCTGCGACGAGGAGTGCCGGCCGAAGCGGGCGTACCGGGCACCTGAGTCGGAACTGGCGGGCCGGGCACGCCCCCGGACCGCCCACTGAGGCCGAGGGGGGCCGTTGCCGACGCGGAACCCGAGCCGGGACGGGGGCGTACGGCGACTACGGCGAGCCGGGAGGCTCGTGCAGGATGTCCCGGGTGATGTCGGCCAGTGACCTGCCCGTGCCGAAGGCTTCGGCGCGCATCAGGGCCAGCGCGTCCTCGGGCGTCAGTCCCCGGGCGGCCACCAGGGCACCGACGGCCCGCGCGGTGTCGAACCAGTGGGCGCGGACGACGTCGACCGGCTCCCAGGCAGGGGCCCGGTCCCCGGTGATGATCACGTCCCGGGTGGGCAGGAGCGCCGCCGCCACCGCGTCGGCCACGACGGACGCGTGCTCCAGCGCCTCCTCGTCCAGGGCGTGGGGGCGCAGCGCGAGCAGGTCGACGGAGCCGAGGACGTAGTCGCCGAAGAATACGGGCAGCGCGTAGACCGACTCCACCTGCGGCAGTTTCTCCCGCATGGCGGCTCCGAACAGCGGCCAGGGCGTCACCGCGCCGCGCAGCTCGTCCAGCGCCACGGGCTCGCCCCGGTGCGCCGCCGCGATGCACGGTCCCTCCAGCACGGTGAACTGGATCTCCTCCAGCAGCAGCGCGGCGTCGTTCGAGGCGGCGAGCAGCTGGCGCGAGGGCGTGTCGGTGAGCAGTGACAGGGTGGCGCCGTCCATCCCGAGTCCCTCGGACACCGCCGCGCACACCCGCCGGGGCACCTCCGTCAGGGGCGCCCCGTCCGCGGCCTCCGCGACCATCCGCGCCGCCTTCGTCACCTCGGGTGTCATCCCGTCCTCCGTGACTCGCGGGGGCGGGGAGCGGGGGCGGGGGAGGGGGAGGGGTGCGGCAGGGCGCGCGCCGCGGGCGGGCCGGGCCGGGGACACCGCCGGCGCGCCGAGGGCGCCGGCTGACGGGGGCGGACCATGTCCATGGAGTACCCGGCCCGGCCGCCGGCACGCCGTGGCTGTACGGGGCCGGTATGCGGGTAGCCGGTAGGCCGACAGACACAGACGGCCGAGTCGGTACAGACAAGGATGATCGTGGACGGACGTTCGCTTCGCGCGGTGGGCTGGGCACGCTCGCTGCCGCTCAACAGCCAGGTCAAGACGGCACGTGACTGGGCACGCTCCCATCTGGACGAGCTGGGCTGGTCGGACACCGCCCCCGAAACGGCGGACGACGTGCTGCTGGTCGTGTCCGAGCTGGTCACCAACGCACAGATCCACGCGCACAGCACCGCGCAGCTGGTGATGTCCTGGGACAGCGACTGCCTGCACATCGCGGTGCACGACACGTCGCCGGAGCTGCCGTCGCCCCGGCAGCCCGACAGCCTCCAGCCCGGCGGGCGGGGCATCCTCCTCATGAACGCCCTGGCCGAGAGCTGGGAGGCCCGGCCCTGCCCGCACGGCAAGACCGTCATCGCGTGTTTCCGGCCTTCTTCGCCCGGGGACGACGGGCACCGCGCAGAGCGGTGACCCCGGCGAGCAGCGCGCCGACGGCGAGCACGACGAGTCCCCGCAGCCACACCCGGCCCTCGATCTGCGTGGCGAGCAGGACGCAGGAGGCCGCGCCCAGTACGGGCAGCACCGTCGGGGCCCTGAAGTGCCGCTCCTCGCCCGGGTCGCGGCGCAGTGCGAGCACGGCGATGTTGACCATGAGGAAGACCACGAGCAGCAGCAGGACCAGGGTGGACGCCAGCGTGGCGACGCTCCCGGTCAGCGCGAGGACCATCGCCGGGACGGTGGTGGCCGCGATCGCGGCCCACGGGGTGCGGCGGCCCGGCAGGACCGCGGTCAGGGGCGCGGGGAGCAGCCCGTCGCGGGCCATGCCGAAGGCGAGCCGGGAGGCCATGATGCCGGTCAGGAGGGCGCCGTTGGCGACGGCCACGAGCGCGATCGCGCTGAAGAGGCGGACGGGGACGCCGCCCGCCTCCTTGACGACCTCCAGCAGCGGGCCGCTGGAGGCGACGAGCCGGCCGGTCGGTACCGCCGCCGAGGCGGCGACGCCCACCAGGACGTAGACGGCACCGGCGGTGGCCAGGGCGCCGAACAGCGCCCGGGGATAAGAGCGGCGCGGGTTCCGGGTCTCCTCGGCGACGTTCACGGAGGTCTCGAATCCCACGAACGAGTAGTAGGCCAGCACCGAGCCGCTGAGGAGGGCGGTCGCGGCGCCCTTGTCCGCGGTGCCGAGCCGGGTGAGCCGCCCGGTGTCGCCGTCGCCGCGCAGCAGCAGCCAGGCGCCGAGGACCACGATGAGCACCAGTCCGCCCACCTCGATGACGGTGGCGACGGCGTTCGCCCGGGTGGACTCCTTGATGCCGCGCGCGTTGAGCAGGGCGAGCAGGGCGAGGAAGACCACGGCGACGAGGCCCACGGGCAGGGACACGAAGGCCGACAGGTAGTCACCGGCGAAACCGCGGGCCAGGGCGGCGACGGAGACGATACCGGCGGCGAGCATGCAGAACCCGGCCAGGGAGCCGGCGAACGGGCCGAACGCCCGCGTGGCGTAGTGGGAGGCGCCGCCCGCCCGGGGGTACTTCGTGGCCAGCTCGGCGTACGAGGCCGCGGTCAGCATCGCCAGGACGAGGGCGACGAGCAGCGGTGCCCACACCGCTCCGCCCACGTCGGCGGCGATCTGGCCGACCAGCACGTACACGCCGGCGCCCAGGACGTCCCCGAGGATGAAGAAGTACAGCAGGGGGGTGGTGAGGGCCTGCTTGAGGGCCGGACCGCCCGGGGCGGTCTCCGGTGCCTGTTCTCTCGCTATCGACATGTCGATCCGTGTCCCCGCCGGCACGCGAACCACGCCTGTCCCGTGCGGCCGGTGCGGGCCGCGCCCGCCCCGCCGGCGCGAGTTCAGTCCCGCGCGGGCGGTGCGGCGGTGCTCTGGCGCACCACCAGATGCGTGGCGAGCTCGATGCGCAGGGCGGCCTTGCGGGGATCCGCGGGCCGCAGCAGCATCCGGGCCGCCTCCTCGGCCATGCGCCGCAGCGGCTGCTGCACGGTGGTGAGCGGCGGGCTCGACCACCGGGCCGGCGGTACGTCGTCGTACCCCACCACCGACAGCTCCCGCGGCACGCTCAGGCCCAGCACCCGGGCCGCCTCCAGGACGCCCAGCGCCTGGAGGTCGCTCCCGGCGAAGATCGCCGTGGGCCGGTCCGGGCGGCGCAGCAGCTCCAGCGCGTGCTCGTAACCGCCCTGGACGTGGAAGTCGCCGAAGCGCACCAGCCGCGGGTCCGGTTCCAGGCCCGCCATCGCCAGCGCGGAGCGGTACCCGTCCAGCCGGGCCAGCGAGCACATCAGGTCCTCGGGGCCGGTGATGATGGCGACGCGTTCGTGGCCCTGGTCGGTGAGGTGGCGGGTGGCGGCCAGCCCGCCGGCCCAGTTGGCCGAACCGACCGACGGTACGTCGGGGTCGGGGTCGCCGGCCGGGTCCACGATGACGAACGGGATGGCCCGGGACCGCAGCCGCCGCTTCACGGCCTCCGGCACGGTGGAGAAGACCAGCAGCACCCCCAGGGGCCGGCGGCGCAGGACTCCTTCGATCCACTCGGGTCCGGGCGCCTGCCGTGTCCCGCTCTCGGTGAGCGCGACGGTGGCGCCGCTGCGCTGGGCGACGTTCTCCACGCCCCGGATCAGCTCCATCGCCCAGACGCTCTCCAGTTCGTGGAAGACGATCTCGATGAGCGGGGCCGGGGGCGGCCCCGGGGTGCGCCGGCGGTAACCGTGGGCCTCCAGCAGGCGCTCGACCTTGTCCCGGGTTGCCGGGGACACATCCGAACGACCGTTGAGGACTTTCGAAACTGTCGGAAGGGAGACGCCGGCCTCTCTGGCCACGGCTGCCAGGGTCACTCTGCGGCCGACCTCGTCTTCTGCGCCCATGGCCGCAGCATAGGGCATGGCGCCCGATAACGGTTTGGCCGCGTGCGTGCACGACCGTTGACCATTTCTCCGCTCTGCTCCTAGTGTCCAGCCGCAGGACTTTCGGCTTTGCTACCGAAACTTTCGGAAGGCGGATGACCATGCGTACACGGATGCCCCGGGTGCTCGCCTGCGGCGCGACGCTCGCCCTGGCGGCGAGCCTCGCCGCGTGCGGAGACAGCGGGGGAGGTTCCTCGGACGACGGCAGGATCCACGTACTGGTCTACGGGGACGCCAGCAACAAGGTCGAGAAGCGGATCGTCGACACCTTCAACCGGACGTCCGACGTCAAGGCCGTCCTCGACACGATCCCCGGCGCCGACTACCAGCAGAAGCTCCAGACGATCATCAACACGCCGCAGGCGCCGGACGTCTTCTTCAACTGGGGCGGCGGCAGCATCCAGCCGTTCGTGCAGGCCGGTCTGCTGATGCCGCTGGACGACTTCGTGAAGAAGAATCCGAACCTGGACGACAAGTTCCTGCCCGCCGTCTACAACAGCGCCGTCATCGACGGCAAGCCCTACGGCATCCCGATGCGCGGCACCCAGCCGGTCCTGCTGTTCCACAACAAGGACGTCCTCGGCAAGGCGGGCGTGGACCGGCCCGCGACCTGGAACCAGCTGCTCGACGCCGTCAAGAAGCTCAAGTCTGAGGGCACCACCCCCATCGCCCTCGGCGGCGGCGACCAGTGGCCGACGCTGATGTGGTTCGAGTACGTCTACGACCGCGTCGCCGGCCCCCAGCTGTTCCGGAAGGCCCTGGACGGTGACAAGGACGCCTGGGCGAGCGCCGACAGCCGCAAGGCGCTCGGCATGCTCCGGGAGCTGGTCGACGCCGGCGCCTTCGGCAAGAACTACGACTCCGTGAAGTACACCAATGGTGCCTCGCCGGCGCTGGTGGCCCAGGGCAAGGCCGGCTTCGAGCTGATGGGCTCCTGGTACTACGCGCAACAGCAGCAGGACGCCAAGGACTTCGCCGCCAAGGGCCTGGGCTACAGCTCGTTCCCGGCCGTCCCCGGCGGCAAGGGCGACCCGTCCGACGTCGTCGGCAACACCAACAACTTCTACTCGGTGCTGAAGAAGACCAAACACCCCGAGGCCGTCGCCCGGTTCCTGAAGCTGATGTACTCCGACCAGTTCGTCAAGGCCCAGCTCGCCATCGGCAACCTGCCGACCACCACGAACACGCCGCAGTTCCTCGGCACGTCGGCCAGCCCCGCCTACTCCCGCTTCCAGTACGGCCTCGTCGCCAAGGCGAAGTCCTTCCAGCTGTCGTGGGACCAGGCTTTCCCGCCGTCGGCCATGACGCCCATCCACCAGGCCGTCCAGCAGTTCTTCGACGGGCAGCTCGACACCGACGGCTTCATCAAGGCCATGCAGGCCCTCCCGGCCGAGTGAACCGCTCATGACGACACAGACCACGAGCGCCCCGCCCGCCGCCACGGCCCCGGGGAAGGCCCGGCGGCGGACGGAAGCCCCCTACACCGCCCAGGGCACGCGCCCGGGCCCCCTCTGGGCCCTGCCCGCCACCTTGTTCTTCGCCCTCTTCGCCATCGTGCCGCTGATCATGGTGGCGGTGCTGTCCTTCATGAGCTGGAACGGCCTGGGGTCACCGCGGTTCGTCGGGACGGACAACTGGCAGCGCATCCTCGACGACCCCGTGATGATCAGGAGCATCTGGCTCACCCTGCTGCTCACCGGCCTGGGCGTGGCCCTGCAGACCCCGCTGAGCATCGTGCTCGGCGTCTGGGCCGCCGGACACCAGCGCAACCGCGCCGTCCTCTCGGCGATCTACTTCGTCCCGCTGCTGCTGTCCTCCACCGCCGTGTCGGTGCTCTGGCGGGCCCTGCTCGACCCGAACTTCGGCATTCCCGCGCGGATGACCTGGCTGTTCGGCGACGGCAACCTGTTCGGTGAGCAGACCTCGGCCATCGGCGTGCTGGCCTTCGTCAGCACCTGGCAGTTCACCCCGTTCCACACGCTGATCTATCAGGGCGCCGCCCGTGCCGTCCCGCAGGTGCTGTACCAGGCGGCGGCGATCGACGGCGCGGGGCGCTACCGCCGGTTCTTCCACATCACCCTGCCGCAGCTGCGCACCTCGGTGATCACCTCGATGATCCTGATGATCGTCGGCGGGCTCACCACCTTCGAGACCGTGCTGATCCTCACCCAGGGCGGACCGGGCACCGACACCACCATCAGCGCCTATTACATGTACCAGAAGGCCTTTAAGGGATTCGACTTCGGCGCCGGCTCGGCCATCGCCCTCTGCCTGGTCGCCGCCGCCACGGTCGTCTCGCTGATCGTCGTCCGCGTCTCCGGTTACGACAGGATGCGCAGCTCCATGGAGGGGGTGTCATGAGGCAGCGCCCCAACTACCCGGCCGGCGCCGGCTCGCTCGTCTGGCTCGTCCTGGTGGGCCTGCCGCTGTACGTGATGCTCGCCGCGACCCTGCGCACCCGCCAGGACTACGCGAAGAACGGGCCCCTGTCCTTCCCCCGCGACCTCACCCTGGACAACTACACCGGGGCCTTCGACTCGGGCTTCGGCCGGTACTTCCTCAACACCGTCGTCGTCACCGTCTGCGTCGTCGGCGTGGTGCTGCTGCTCGTACCGCCCCTGGCCTACGCCATCGTCCGCAGCCGCGGCCGGGTCACCTCGCAGGTCTTCCGGCTGTTCCTGCTGGGCCTCGCCATCCCCGCCCAGGCCGTCATCGTCCCGATGTTCTACCTGATCAGCGAGGCGGGGCTGTACGACAACCTGCTCGGCATCATCCTGCCCACCGCCGCGTTCTGCCTGCCCATGTCGGCCCTCATCCTCACCGGCGCCATGCGGGACATCAGCCCCGAGCTGTTCGAGGCCATGACGATGGACGGGGCGAGCCCGCGGCGGATGTTCTTCCAGCTCGTCGTCCCGCTCTCGCGCGGCGGCCTCTCCACGATCGTGGTGTTCTCCGCCCTCCAGGCCTGGAACGGCTTCCTGTTCCCGCTCGTCCTGACCCAGTCCGACTCCACCAAGGTGATCACGCTGGGCCTGTACAACTTCCAGACCGAACACGGCATCGACATCCCCGGTCTGCTGGGCGCCGTGACGCTCTCCATGGTGCCCGTCCTGCTCGTCTACCTGTTCGCCCGCCGGGCCCTCGTCCAGGGCCTGATGGGCATGGGAGGAAAGTGACCGCCAACGTGGCCGTAGAGACCATCCCCGAAGTCCCCCTCTGGAACGACCCGGCCCAGGACACCGGCACCCGGGTGTCCGCGCTGATCGGCGCGATGACCGTCGAGGAGAAGATCGCCCAGCTGTACGGCGTGTGGGTCGGCGCGTCCGACGAGGGCGCCGAAGTCGCCCCGCACCAGCACGACATGGAGGACGCGGTCGACCTCGACGCCCTCCTGCCGGCCGGCCTGGGACAGCTCACCCGCCCCTTCGGCACGGCACCCGTCGACCCCGCGCTCGGCGCCCTCTCCCTGCTGCGCACCCAGAAGCGGATCATGGCCGCGAACCGCTTCGGCATCCCCGCCCTGGCGCACGAGGAATGCCTGGCCGGGTTCGCCACCTGGGGCGCCACCGCCTATCCCGTCCCGCTGTCCTGGGGCGCCACCTTCGACCCCGGCCTGATCCGCCGGATGGCCGCCGCCATCGGCCGGGACATGCGGTCCGTCGGCGTCCACCAGGGTCTCGCGCCCGTCCTGGACGTGGTGCGCGACGCCCGCTGGGGCCGCGTGGAGGAGACCATCGGCGAGGACCCGTACCTCGTCGGCAGCATCGGCACCGCCTACGTCCAGGGGCTGCGGTCCGCCGGCGTCGTCGCCACCCTGAAGCACTTCGCCGGCTACTCCGCCTCCCGTGCGGGCCGCAACCTCGCGCCCGTCGGCATGGGCCCGCGCGAGCGGGCGGACATCGTCCTGCCCCCCTTCGAGATGGCCGTGCGCGAGGGCGGCGCCGACTCCGTCATGCACGCCTACACCGACACCGACGGCATGCCCTCCGCGGCCGACGAGGACCTCCTCACCGGGCTGCTGCGCGACACCTGGGGCTTCGACGGCACGGTCGTCGCCGACTACTTCGGCATCGCCTTCCTCAAGACCCTGCACGGCGTCGCCGGCGACTGGGCGCAGGCCGCGGGAGCGGCCCTGCGGGCGGGTGTCGACGTGGAACTGCCCACCGTCAAGACGTTCGGCGCCCCCCTCGCCGAAGCCGTCGCCGCGGGCCGGGTCCCGGAGGCGCTCATCGACCGCGCCCTGCACCGGGTGCTCACCCAGAAGGCCCGGCTGGGGCTGCTCGACGCGGGCTGGGACCCGGTCCCGGACGCTCTGCGGGGAGGCGACCTGGACGATCCGGACGCCCTGCGCGGCAGCGTCGGCCTGGACACCGCCGAGAACCGGGAACTGGCCCGCACCGTCGCGGAGGAGGCCGTCGTCCTCCTGGCCAACGACGGCACCCTGCCCCTGGACCGGCCCCGCCGAATCGCCCTGATCGGCCCCAACGCCGCCGCACCCACCGCCGTACTGGGCTGCTACTCCTTCCCGCAGCACGTCGGCGTGCACCACCCGGGGACACCGGCCGGCATCGACCTGCCCACCCTGGAGGACGCCCTCCGGCGCGAGTTCCCCGACGCGGAGATCACCGTGGCCCGCGGCACCGGCGTCGACGACGGTGACGTCTCCGGCATCGCCGAGGCCGTCGGCACCGCGCGCGGGGCCGACGTCGTCGTCGTGGCCCTCGGCGACCGCGCGGGCCTGTTCGGCCGGGGCACCAGCGGTGAGGGCTGTGACGCCGAGTCACTGGCCCTGCCCGGTGCCCAGCAGCACCTGCTCGACGCGCTGCTGGACAGCGGCACGCCGGTGGTGGCGGTCCTGCTCGCCGGCCGGCCCTACGCTCTCGGCCGCGCCGTGGACGAGGCCGCCGCGCTCGTGCAGTCCTTCTTCCCCGGCGCCGAGGGCACCACCGCCCTCGCCGGTGTCCTCAGCGGCCGGACCGGCCCCTCGGGGCGGCTGCCGGTCAGCGTGCCCCGCGGTACGGGCGGCCAGCCCGCCACCTACCTCGGCGCCCGGCTCGCCCAGGCCGGCGACGTCTCCAGCATCGACCCCACCCCGGCCTTCGCGTTCGGGCACGGCCTGTCCTACACGTCCTTCGAGTGGGACGGCCTGACGGTCGAGCGGGCGCGGGCGGACACCGGCGGCGAGTTCGCCCTCGGCCTCACGGTGCGCAACACGGGGGAGCGGCACGGCACCGAGACCGTCCAGCTCTACCTGCACGACCCGGTCGCCTCCGTCGTCCAGCCGGTGCAGCGGCTCATCGGGTACACCCGGGTCGCGCTCGCCCCGGGCGAGGCCCGCCGCCTGCGCGTGACGGTACCGGCCGACCTGGCCTCCTTCACCGGCCGCGACGGGCGCCGGGTGGTCGAACCGGGCGAGCTGCACCTGCGTCTGGCGGCGTCCAGCAGCGACGTCCGGCTGACGGCGACGGTCACCCTGACCGGCGAGCCGCGCCACGTGGACCACCGCCGCCGGTTCCACGCGCACTTCGAGCAGGGGGCGGCGGGACGGCCGGAACCGGAGCCGCGCGCCGCCTGACCGCCACCGCCACCGCCACCGCGCCGTGGCCCGCCCCGGAGGGGAGGCGGGCCACGGCGCGGGCCGTCAGCCGCGCTCGACGGTGACGGTCACCCGGCTGCCCGGCACGGCCCGCACCCACGCCCGGCCGGCCGTGCCGTGCCCGACGGCCGCGCCGCCGCCGGCCGTGATCCGCCAGGTGCCCGGCGGCAGGGACAGCGCGGTCAGCCGGGAACCGTGGCGTGCCGCGCGGTAGGAGAGCCGGTACACGCCCCGCCCGGCGTCGTACACGGCGGAGCGCACCGTGCCCGCGACGGCCTGCGCGTACGGCTCGGCGGTCAGCTCCTTGTGGGCGCGGAAGGCGCCGGTGGCGTCGACCGCGCAGTACCCGCCGCCATAGCACCACTCGTAGCCCGCCCAGCCGGAGGTGTAGCGGCCCAGGGAGGCCATCGCGTCCCGGTAGAAGCGGCCCATGTTCGGCAGGGTGCTGTCGGGCGGGCCCCACTCGCCGACCACGACCGGGACCCCGTACCGCTCCGGGTAGACGGTCACGGCCCGCTCGTACGCCTCGATCCAGCCGGCGCCGGGGTCGTAGTCGGAGCCCGCCTCCATGGCGGTGTCGTAGAAGTGCGGCGCGTACGCGACGCGGGGGTCCTCGACGCGGCCGAGGCCGGTCGGCACGCCCTCGCCCACGACCGGGGTGGGTTCGACGAACAGCCAGGAGCGCCGGTCGGCCGAACGGACCGCGCCGGCCAGCCGGTTGTACATCGGCGTCAGCTGTTCGCGCTCGATGCGGCCCGCCGCCGTCACCGGATCCTCCCCCGGACGCAGTTCGCCCATCGGTTCGTTGAGGAGGTCGTATCCGAGCACGGCCGGATGGCGGGCGAAGCGGGCGGCGAGGGTCCGCCACATACCGGCCTGGGCCCGGCGCAGGTCGGCGTCCTCGTAGAGATGGGTGAAGGCGCGCTGCACGGCGGGCTCGAAGTACTCGGCGAACCAGTCGTCCGGGTGCGGCGTGAAGGGCAGTCCGTCGGTCCTGGTCGCCCACGCGGGGATGCCGCGGTGGCCGAAGGCGGGCCCGAAGACGTCTTGGTGGGCGTCGAGCACGACCTTCACGCCGTGGCGTTCCGCCCAGTCCAGGATCCGTCCGATCCTGCGCAGGTAACCGCTGCTGTACCGTCCCGGTCCCGGCTCCAGGTCGTCCCAGAAGACCAGGAGCCGGGCGAAGTCGAAGCCCTGGGCGCGCATGTCGCGCAGGTGCCGCTCGGTGATGCCGGTCAGCGCCTGGTCGCCACGGTGCGCCTTGTCCTCGAGGTTCCAGCCGCGCAGGGTGAGGACCCGCCCCTGCCGGTCGGTGAGCGGGGGTATCCCCCGCCCGGGGTACTCGGCGGTGGCGTGAGCGGTGGGGGCGGTGGCGGTGGCGTGAGCGGTGGGGGTGGCGGTGGCGGTGACGGGGGCAAGCAGCGCGGCGACGGCCGCGCTCGCCGTCAGAATCGCTCGCAGCACAGGAGACCTCCGGGCCGGCGGTGTTCGTCGTGCCGCGCATCCCACCAGCAGTCGCCGCGCTTCTCAAGGGCCCGGTGCCCTCCTCCGTCTCCCGCTGTCCACGCGCCGTCTTCTGTTCTTACATTCTGCCCTGCCCGTGAAAGGATGTCTTGACAAAGTATTGACAGTGGGCCCGGCAGAGGCTTGTATCCCGTCCCAACGCAACAGCGTCCGTTCCCCCGTCGCACGCACAGTGAGGTGCAGGCAAGATGGACCGCTCTTCTCGCTCCCGCTCCCGCAGAGCGGCCCCCCTCGCGGTCGTGGCCGCCGCGGCGGCCCTCACCCTCGCCGGCTGCTCCAGCGGCTCCGGTGGCAAGAAGGCCGAGGAGGGAGCGGCGAACGCGTCCGCGGGCAGGGCCGACACGCCCCGGATGACCGTCGCGCTGGTCACCCACCAGGCGCCCGGAGACACCTTCTGGGACACCGTCCGCAAGGGCGCGCAGGCCGCGGCGGCCAAGGACAACGTCAAGCTCGTCTACTCCGCCGACCCCAACGCCGGCAACCAGGCCGGCCTGGTGCAGAACGCCGTGGACCAGAAGGTCGACGGCATCGCGGTCACCCTGGCCAAGCCGGACGCCATGAAGGGCGTGCTCGGCAAGGCCGAGCAGGCCGGCATCCCGGTGGTGGGCCTGAACTCGGGTCTGAGCGACTGGAAGAAACTCGGCCTGGTCGAGTTCTTCGGGCAGGACGAGGGCGTGGCGGGCGAGGCGTTCGGCGACAAGCTCGACACCACCCCCGCCAAGAAGATCGTGTGCGTGATCCAGGAACAGGGCAACGTCGGCCTCACCCAGCGCTGCGACGGCGTGCGGAAGACGTTCAAGGGCACCACTGAGACCCTGTACGTGAACGGCACCGACATGCCGTCCGTGAAGTCGACCATCACGGCGAAGCTGAAGCAGGACAACTCCATCGACACCGTCGTCACCCTCGGCGCCCCCATCGCCCTCACCGCGACCCAGTCCGTGGTGGACGCGGGCAGCAAGGCCGAGGTGGCCACGTTCGACCTCAACAACCAGCTGGTCAAGGCCGTCCAGAACGGCAGCATCGAGTTCGCCGTCGACCAGCAGCCCTACCTCCAGGGCTACCTGGCGGTCGACTCCCTGTGGCTCTACAAGAACAACGGCAACTACAGCGGCGGCGGAGTGCAGCCGGTGCTCACCGGCCCGGCCTTCGTCGACAAGAGCAACGTCGGCAAGATCGCCGAGTTCGCCGCGAAGGGCACCCGGTGATGAGTATGGCCCAGCAGGCTGAACCGGCGGTGGGCACGCCGCCGGCGCCCGGACCCCGGCGGACCGACGGCCGCACCACCCGGCGCCCGCTTCCGCTCCGGCTGCTCGCCCGGCCCGAAGTGGGCGTCTTCCTCGGCGCCGCGGCCGTCCTGGTCTTCTTCCTGATCGCGGCGCCGCCGGTGCGTGACGGCAGCTCGATGGCGAACATCCTCTACCAGTCGTCGACCATCGGGATCATGGCGCTCCCGGTGGCCCTGCTGATGATCGGCGGCGAGTTCGACCTCTCCTCGGGCGTCGCGGTGATCTCCTCGGCGCTCACCGCGAGCATGCTCAGCTACCAGCTCACCCTGAACGTGTGGACCGGAGTGATCGTCGCCCTGGCCGTGTCCCTCGCGGTCGGCGGCCTCAACGGGTGGATGGTCGTCAGGACCGGACTGCCCAGCTTCCTGATCACGCTCGGCACCTTCCTGATCCTCCAGGGCGTCAACCTGGCCGTGACCAAGCTGGTCACCGGGAACGTCGCCACCGACGACGTCAGCGACATGGACGGCTTCGGCCAGGCCAGGAGGATCTTCGCGTCCTCCTTCGGCGTCGGCGGGGTACAGGTGAAGATCACCGTGGTCTGGTGGCTGGTCTTCGCGGCCCTCGCCACCTGGGTGCTGCTGCGCACCAGGTACGGCAACTGGATCTTCGCGGTCGGCGGCGACAAGGAGAGCGCCCGCGCCGTCGGCGTCCCCGTCACCTTCACGAAGATCAGCCTGTTCATGCTGGTCGGCTTCGGCGCCTGGTTCGTGGGCATGCACAACCTGTTCTCGTTCAACACCGTGCAGTCCGGCGAGGGCGTCGGCCAGGAGCTGATCTACATCGCCGCGGCCGTCATCGGCGGCTGTCTGCTCACCGGCGGCTACGGCTCCGCGATCGGCCCGGTCTTCGGCGCCTTCATGTTCGGCATGGTGCAGCAGGGCATCGTCTACGCCGGCTGGAACCCCGATTGGTTCAAGGCGTTCCTCGGCGTGATGCTGCTCGGCGCCGTCCTGATCAATCTGTGGGTCCAGCGCACGGCGACCCGGAGGTGACCCATGACTGACAACGCGACCTCACCCCGCGGCACCGCCCGCCAGGAGAGCGCGCCCGCACCGGACGGCCCCCTGGTCGAACTGCGCGGCGCCGGCAAGTCCTACGGCAACGTCCGCGCCCTGCACGGCGTCGACCTCCGCGTCCACGCCGGCCGGGTCACCTGCGTGCTCGGTGACAACGGTGCCGGCAAGTCCACCCTCATCAAGATCGTCTCGGGGCTGCACCGGCACACCGAGGGCGAGTTCCTCGTCGACGGGCAGCCGGTGCGCTTCAGCACCCCGCGCGAGGCCCTGGACAAGGGCATCGCCACCGTCTACCAGGACCTGGCCACCGTTCCCCTCATGCCCGTGTGGCGGAACTTCTTCCTCGGGTCCGAACTGACCCGGGGCCCCTGGCCCGTCCGCCGCCTCGACATCATCCGCATGAAACGGACCGCCGACGAAGAACTGCGCCGGATGGGCATCGCCCTGGACGACCTGGAGCAGCCCATCGGCACCCTGTCCGGCGGCCAGCGGCAGAGCGTGGCGATCGCCCGCGCCGTCCACTTCGGCGCCCGCGTCCTCATCCTGGACGAGCCGACGGCCGCCCTCGGCGTCAAGCAGTCCGGCGTGGTCCTGAAGTACATCGCCGCCGCCCGCGACCGCGGCCTCGGCGTCATCTTCATCACCCACAACCCCCACCACGCCTACATGGTCGGCGACCACTTCAGCGTCCTGCGCCTCGGCACCCTCGAACTGTCCGCCGAACGCGCCGAGGTCACCCTGGAGCAGCTGACCAACCACATGGCCGGCGGCGCCGAACTCGCCGCGCTCAAGCACGAACTGGCCCAGGTGCGCGGCGTCGACGTGGAGGAGCTGCCCGAGGACGGCGACCCCGGCGCACCCGTGCCGACCTCCCCGGAAGGAACCCCCTGACATGGACCGCCCCACCCCTCTGGACCGCATCCGGGTCGGCTCCGCCCCCGACTCCTGGGGCGTCTGGTTCCCCGACGACCCCCGGCAGGTGCCCTGGGAGCGCTTCCTCGACGAGGTCGGCGAGGCCGGCTACGAGTGGATCGAACTCGGCCCCTACGGGTACCTCCCCACCGATCCGGCACGGCTGAGGGAGGAAGTGGCCGGGCGGAACCTGAAGGTCTCCGCGGGCACGGTCTTCACCGGCCTGCACCGCGGCCCGGCCGTCTGGGAGGAGACCTGGGCCCATGTCAGCCAGGTCGCCGCGCTCACCGGGGCGATGGGTGCCAGGCACCTCGTGGTGATCCCCTCCTTCTGGCGGGACGACAGGACCGCCGAGATCCTGGAACCCCCCGAGCTGACCACCGAGCAGTGGGCGCACCTGACCGAGGGCATGGAACGGCTCGGCCACGAGGTCGGGGAGGCGTACGGCCTGGAACTCGTCGTGCACCCGCACGCCGACACCCACCTCGACACCGAGGCCCACGTCGAACGGTTCCTGGACTCCACCGACAGCGAACTGGTCAACCTCTGCCTGGACACCGGGCACTACGCCTACTGCGGCGGCGACAGCGTCAGGCTCATCGAGACCTACGGCGAGCGCATCGGCTACCTGCACCTCAAGCAGGTCGACCCGGACGTCCTCGCGCAGGTGGTCGCCGACGGCCTGCCTTTCGGGCCGGCCGTGCGGCGCGGGGTGATGTGCGAACCGCCGTCCGGCGTGCCGGCGCTGGGACCGGTGCTGCAAGCCGCCCAGAAACTGGGGGTGGAGCTGTTCGCGATCGTCGAGCAGGACATGTACCCGTGCGAGCCGGACGCGCCGCTGCCGATCGCGGTGCGCACCCGGCGTTTCCTGCGGTCCTGCGGGGCCTGAGGACGTGACGGATCCGAAGGAACCGGCCGCGGCGACGGGCGCGCCGCGGCCGGTTCCTTCGGTGTCCCAGGGGATTCGGCACGGACCCGGCCGGGAACCAACCGGGGCACGCGGGCGTTGTGCTCGATGACGGGGGACGCCCGCGCCGACGGGAGGACGAGATGACACACCGTACGGAACCTCGCACGACGCCCCAGGACGCCGCCGGCACCGCCGATCCGGCCGCCCTGCGCCGCGACCGCTTCGGCGCGTTGCCGGAGCGGATACGCCCGGAGGAGACGGTCGAGACGAAGCCGGCGACGACGCCGGACCCGGCCCGGGACACCTACAACCCGGACGAATGGCTGATCCGGTACTGCGGCTGAGACGCGGTCACGGCGCCGGGCACGCGCCCGGCGCCGCCTTCCGCTCCCGCCTGCCGGCTCCGGCTCACGCCCGGCGCACCTCCGCCGGCGTCACCGGACGGTGCTCCCGCAGGGACAGCGTGCAGGCCTCGGCGATCCAGGCCGCCTCCAGGGCGTCCTCGACGGTGCAGGGCGAAGGGCGGACGCCGGCCACGACCTCCGTGAACGCGGCGAGTTCGGCGCGGTAGGCGTCGGCGAAGCGGTCCATGAAGAAGTCGTGCGGTGTGCCGGAGGGGAAGGTCGCCCCCGGCTCGGCCGAGCGCAGCGGCAGCTTGTCGTCCAGGCCGACGGCGAGGGAGTCCGCGAAGCCGTGCAGCTCCATGCGGACGTCGTGACCACGGCCGTTGTGGCGTGAGTTGGACACCACCGCGATCGTGCCGTCGTCCAGGGTGAGCACCGCGCCGGTGGTGTCGGCGTCGCCCGCGGCCCTGATGTAGCCGGCGCCCCGGTTGCCGCCCACCGCGTACACCTCGGCGACCTCGCGGCCGGTCACCCAGCGGATGACGTCGAAGTCGTGCACGGAGCAGTCCCGGAAGATCCCGCCGGACGCGGCGACGTACGCGGCGGGCGGCGGCGCCGGGTCCAGGGTCGTGCACCGGACGGTGTGCAGGATGCCCAGCTCACCGGAGCGTACGGCGGCTCGCGCGGCGGCGAAGCCCGCGTCGAAACGCCGGTTGTAGCCGATCTGCACCGGCACGCCGCTGTCCCGCACGGCCTCCCGCACCGCCATTGACTCCGTGATCGTGCGGGCCACCGGCTTCTCGCAGAAGACCGGCACCCCGGCCTCGACGCCGGCCCGGATCAGCGCCGGGTGGGCGTCGGTGGCCGCGGCGACGACGAGGCCGTCCACGCCGGCCGCCAGCAGGGCCTCCGGCGAGTCGGCGACCCGCGCCCCGAACCGCTCGGCGGCGGCCTCGGCCGCACCCGCGAACGGGTCGGCCACGACCAGCGACTCGACGGCGTCCAGTGCGGAGAGGGTCTCGGCATGGAAGGCGCCGATGCGGCCGAGGCCGAGAATTCCGAT
This sequence comes from Streptomyces sp. Y20, assembly GCF_043195475.1. Classification (NCBI taxonomy): domain Bacteria; kingdom Bacillati; phylum Actinomycetota; class Actinomycetes; order Kitasatosporales; family Streptomycetaceae; genus Streptomyces; species Streptomyces sp. Y20. Next base: position 6,692 of record NZ_JBIDDP010000018.1, on the reverse strand, counting down.
ACGCATGCGCACTCTTTCGGTCACAGGAGCGGAGCGGTCCTGTCATTCTTGTCAGCACAAACCCCTCGAACAACCAGCAGGCAGCCGTCAAAAACCCCTCAAGGAGCCGGGCCATGGGCCACCCGTTCCCCCTGCGCGAGATCGCCCGGCAGGCGGGCCTGAGCGAGGCCACCGTGGACCGGGTGCTGAACGGCAGGGGAGGGGTGCGCGAGAGCACCGCGCAGGAGGTGCGCCGGGCCATCGCGGACCTCGACCGCCAGCGCACCCAGGTACGGCTGGTCGGCCGCACGTTCATGGTGGACATCGTGGCGCAGGCACCCGAGCGGTTCACCGCCGCCGTACGCGCCGCCCTGGAGGCGGAACTGCCCGCGCTGCACCCGGCCGTGGTCCGCTCCCGATTCCACTTCCGCGAGACCGGCCCGGCCGGGGAGCAGGCCGGGACACTGGACCGGATCGCCCGGCGCGGCTCCCAGGGCGTCATCCTCAAGGCGCCCGACGTCCCCGAGGTCACGGCGGCCGCCGGCCGGCTCACCGCCGCCGGCATCCCGGTCGTCACCCTGGTCACCGACCTGCCCGCCAGCGGCCGCCTGGCCTACGTCGGCATCGACAACCGGGCCGCCGGCGCGACCGCCGCCTATCTGACCGGCCAGTGGCTCGGCGACCGGCCCGGCAACGTCCTCACCAGCCTCAGCAGCGGTTTCTTCCGCAACGAGGAGGAGCGCGAGATGGGCTTCCGCGGCGTCATGCGGGCCCGGCACCCGGCGCGGACGCTGGTGGAGATCACCGAGGGGCAGGGGCTGGACACCACGCAGTACGACCTCGTCCGCGCCGCCCTGGAACGCGACCCGGAGATCCGGGCGGTGTACTCGATCGGCGGCGGCAACAACGCCACCCTGCGGGCCTTCGCCGATCTCGGCCGGCACTGCGCCGTGTTCGTCGCGCACGACCTCGACCACGACAACACCGGCCTGCTGCGCGAGCACCGCCTGTCCGCCGTGCTCCACCACGACCTTCGGCAGGACATGCGCGAGGCCTGCCGCGAGGTGATGCGGTTCCACGGCGCGCTGCCGCCCGCGGGGCCGCTGCCGCCGTCCGCGATCCAGGTCGTCACGCCGTACAACATGCCCGCGCGGACCGCCGGGTGACGGGGGGCGGCCGGGCGGTACCGGGTCGGGCGGCCCGAGGGCGGGCGGTTCTCCGGCGCGCTCAGCCGCCGTCCACGTCCACCCACGAGCCGAGCCGGGCCGACCGCGTCATCGCGTCGAGCACGGTCGCGCTGTGCACGGCGTCCGCCAGGGTGGCGCCGTACGGCCTGCCCTCGGCGATGGAGCGCACGAAGCGGTGCGCCTCGATCACCTTCAGGTCGTCGTAGCCCATCGCGTTGCCCGCGCCGGGCTGGAACGCGGCGAACTCGCCGTCGCCCGGGCCGACATGCACGGTGCTGACCGGCTGGTCCCGGTACGTCGTCCCGCGGCTCACGCCCAGTTCGTTCATCCGCCGGAAGTCCCAGAACACCGCCCCCCGGGTGCCGTGCACCTCGAAGCCGTAGGTGTTCTGCTCGCCGACCGAGACCCGGCAGGCCTCCAGGACCCCGCGGGCGCCCGAGACGAAGCGCAGCAGACAGCTGACGTAGTCCTCGTTCTCGACGGGACCCGGTGCGCCGCCGGAGGCCAGGGCGTGACCGGCCGTCGCACCGGCCGGCCGGGCCCGCTCCGGCACGAAGAGGGCGGTGTCGGCGGTCAGCGAGGCGATGTCACCGAGCAGGAACCGGGCCAGGTCGGCGCCGTGCGAGGCCAGATCGCCGAGCACTCCGCTGCCGCCGCGTTCGCGCTCGTACCGCCAGGTAAGGGCGGCGTCCGGGTGGGCGGCGTAGTCGCTGAACAGCCGGATGCGGGCGTGGGTGACCGCGCCGATCCCGCCGGAGGCGATCAGCTCGCGGGCTGCCTCGACAGCGGGCGCGTTGCGGTAGTTGAAGCCGACCGTGCCCTGCACGCCGGCCCGGGCGACCGCGTCGGCGACCGCGCGGGCGTCCCAGGCGGTCAGGCCCACCGGTTTCTCGATCCACAGGTGCTTGCCGGCCTGGGCCATCGCCACGCCGATCTCGCGGTGCAGGAAGTTCGGCGCGGTGACGCTGACGGCCCGCACCCGCGGATCGGCGGCCACCTCGCGCCAGTCGCGGGTCGCCGACGCGAACCCGAAGCGCTCGGCGGCCTCCTCGGCGCGGCCCGGCACCTCCTCGGCGACCGTCACCAGCCGGGGGCGCAGCGGGAGCCGCGGATAGTGGTGGGGGAGCCGGGCGTACGCCTGGGTGTGCACCCGGCCCATCCAGCCGAACCCGATGACGGCGACACCCAGCGCATCGACCATGACAACCTCTCCCTGACCAGCGGGACCGGTCCACCTCTGTCCGGGCCACCTTTGTCCGGACAAACGCGGCGTGTCAACCCTCTGGCAGGTGCGGGGGACCGGTGCGCTCAGAGACTGATCGCGTAGGCCTTGCGGAGGGTCTCGTGCACGGTCCACGTCGTCCGGTCACCCGCGCGGAGCACCGCCATGTCGCCGGGCCCCACCGTCAGCACCGGCCCGTCCTCGACCTCGATCGTCGCCGAGCCGCTGATCACCACGAACAGTTCGTCCGCCTCCGTGTCGGTGACCACGCCCGGCGTGATCTGCCAGATGCCGCGGATCTGCCGTCCGTCCGGTGACTCCCAGACCACCCTTCCGGTCACCTCCGGCCGCCCGGAGACGATCTGCTCCGGGTCGAGCGGCTCGGGTGCGAGGTCGGCGTCGGGGATGTGGACCGCGAAACTGTGCGTCATGCGGCCGACCCTAGCCCGCGCGCGGGCCGTGCCACCGTCGACAGTGTGTGGGGCGTCGGGCCTGGTGAGGGGACACTTCGTCGCCCGGTGGAGTGGCGGGCGGGGCGGGCGCGGGCGAACGTGGAGTGCATGTCCGACTCCCCGGCGGCCGGCACGCCCCCGCCCCGGCACCACGACGCCCGCGAGGTCATCCTGTTCGGCGGGGTGTACGGCGCCGTCCTCGCCAGCTCGATGGTCGCGGCGCTCACCCAGTACGGACACACGTCCGCCGGCGTCCGTGGCTACGACGCTGCATGGGTGCTGGTGACCGCGCTCGCCTCCGCCCTCGCCCACGGCTACGCCCACTACGTCGCCGAGCGGGCCCCGCACCGCCGCCGTGACGTACTGCTCGCGGTGCGCGACGAATGGCCGCTCGTCGCGGCGGTGCTGCCCACGGCCTTCCTGCTCGCGGGCGCCTACTGGCGGTGGTGGCCGGCGAACGGTGTCGAGTACGCGGCGTTCGTTCTCAACGTCGTGCTCCTCTTCGTGCTCGGCCTCATCACCGCCCGCTGGTCGGCGCGGAGCTGGCCGGCCGCCGTCCTCACCGGACTGGTGGACGCGCTGCTGGGAATGATCGTGGTGGTGGCGAACGCGCTCATCAAATGACCGGCGGACCGGACGCGCCCGGCGGCCGGCGCGAGCGCGACACGCGCACCGGCGCCGGTGCGGTAGGGTTGACGTGCGTGATCACGCGGGAGGCTCCGCGTGGCAGCGCGACGGGACGTGGCGCAGCTTGGTAGCGCACTTGACTGGGGGTCAAGGGGTCGCAGGTTCAAATCCTGTCGTCCCGACTTTGAGAAGTCGCAGGTCAGGGCCGGTTTTCGGAGGTATCCGAAACCGGCCTTCGATCATTTTCGGGGACCGGTTGGGGACCGGCGCCCCTGACCGGGGTCGGCGGGTCACGACGATCGGGCTCGGCACGCGAGCGTGGCGCGCGCGGCACGCCGAGGTGTGCGCAGAGCGCCGCTTCGGCGGCCGTCAGCTTGCGCACGTCCGGATGGAGGCACCGCTGAATGGTGGTCAGCGATCCGTGGCCCGCGATCCTGCCGAGGCGTGCGCGTGGACTCCTGCGCGCCACGACCTGCGGCACACCGGCCTGTCCTGGATCGCCGGTCCCGGTCGTCGAACGACCGCCGCTCCACGGCCGCGAGGCCGTCGTCGATGCCGGCCCCCCTCTCGTCGTCGCCGCCGGCGAACCGCTTCCCGGCGGAGGCGGCGACCGCGAGGCGTCGGAACCGTCCGGCGCCGGGACCGCCGTCGGCCGCACCACCTGACGGCCCACGGTGCGTGCCGCGGCACGGGTACGGCTGTGTGCGCGCACGGGGAGGGAGTCCGGGATCGGGAACGGGCGGCCCGGTGCCCAGCCGAGGCAGCCGTCGCCGAGGCCGGCCGCGCGGGCAAGGGCACGTCTGGGCCGGCGGGCAGGCAGCCGTCGCCGAGGCCGGGGGCCGACAGCGCTCGTCAGGGAAGGTGTCGTGCTGCCCGATGGACGATGACATTGCACGCCAGGGCAATGCTCTTGTTTCACAGTGCACTGATCGACTCCGAAGTCGCGGGAGCCGGTGTGACTCCTGTCAGGATCGGTTCCGAGCAAGTGAGGACGCACCCCGCAGTACACGGGCCCGGCACGGACCCGGGCCGATCCCCTGATCGGCACGGCTCCTGGCGCTGACGATGCCCGGGTTCTGCTCTTGCCGGGTGCGGTGCCGTGCTCTCGAGAAGGAGCCCCCATGCCTGATTACACAGATGAAGCACGCCCGGTGCCGCGCGTCGTCGTAGAGGCCGACGATCCCCTCACACGTGATGGCACGATGGCCTTCCTGGCCGCGGACGAGCGCATCGAGCTGCTGACGGACGACGAACCGGCCCACGCCGACATCCTGGTGATGATCACCGCGGTGGTCAGCGGCAAGACGCTCTCCCTCATGAGCCGCGCCAGCCAGGCCACCGGTGGACGGATACGCATCGTCCTGGTCGCGGACCACATCTCGGAGCAGCAGCTGGCGCTCGCGGTCAATCACGGCCTGGCCAGCTTCCTCGTACGGCCGTTCACCAGCTTCAGCCAGATCGTCGTGGCGGCCGTCGAGGCGCACCAGGGGCGATCGGTCGTGCCCCCGGTGCTGATGAGCATGCTCCTGGACCGGATGCGCACCATGCAGAAGAGCGAATCGGCCACCGGGCTGCTGCCGGTGGAGCTCGCGCAGCGCGAGATCGACGTGCTCAGGCTTCTGGCCGAGGGCCTCGACACGGTGGAGATCGCCAGCAAGCTCAGCTACTCCGAGCGCCTGATCAAGAGCGTCATACAGGCCGTGGTCAAGCGGCTGGGCCTGCGCAACCGGACCCACGCCGTCGCCCACGCCATCCGCATGGGCATCCTGTGACCGCCGATGACGAAAAGGGTAGGTCAGGCGTGCGATCGTGCATGATCCGGCTACGCCGGTGTAACTGGCCCCGCGCCCTCCTTAGAGTCTGATTCGTGAGGCGTTCCGCCGTGGTCGTCCTCCTGAGGTGCGCGGCCGTCCTCCGCAGCCCGTCCTCCGACACCGGTCGGCGGGGTCGGCGCGTGGGCGGAACGGCACCCATCGGTCGCCGTTGATCGATCACCCCACCCGTCGACCGGGAAAGGCATGCAGATGGACTACCGTGAGCCGCGCACCGGCGGCCCCGACCAGACCGCCGGTGGGTCGGCCGACCAGGCGGTGTGGGAGAACGAACTCCCCTGGCAACTGGCTCCGTTGGGTGAGACGGGGCAGGGTGGACCGCCACCCGCCGGGGACCTTCCAGGCCACGGCACCGCCGCGCGGAACCCCGAGACGGCCGTCCTGCCCGCCGCGTCCGTCCCGGCGGCGCGGCCCGACACCGCCTTCGCCTCGCACGAGCCGACGACCGGCGAACGAGATCCCGGGCCCGACCCGCTCGTAGCGCCCGGCGCACGGCGCCGACGGGACCGGGGCCACCGGCCGGACACCCCGGCACCGGAGGCCGCGGGGGACGGGCGCGCCCGGCTGCGTCTCGCTCTCGCCAAGCCGGTCCTGGCCGGAGCGGGCATGATCGGCGCCCTGTTCCTGTTGACGCCGACCGTGTTCGGCGAGGACGCGCCGGCGCACACGTTCAAGGCGGGAGCGGGGGACACCGACGGGGACTACGCCTCCGCCGGGCAGTACCCGGACACCGGCAGCGGCGTTTCGTCCCGGCCGAGCACGTCCAGCGGCACCCCCGGGAAGGACGGCGCCGGGGACGGCGGGTCCCACCGCATCGCGGAGGTGGCGGCGGCCTCGCCCACGCCCGGGACGCGGAGCGTGGAACCGATGTCGCAGAGCCATACCCCGGCCCCGAGCGGGACACCGCGGACCAGCAGCACACCGCGGCCGCGGCAGTCGCCGTCGTCGCAGCCGCACTGGACGACGGCCGTGGTGAACGGCACCAGGGTGCTCGAACCCGGCCAGAGCTGGAGCACCAACCGGATCATGCTGGCCTTCCAGGGCGACGGCAATCTGGTGCTCTACGACACGAAGGGCACCCCGCTGTGGTGGGCGGGCACCGTGGGACAGGGCGCCAAGGCGGTCTTCCAGGCCGACGGCAACTTCGCCGTGTACACCCAGGACGGGGCGACCGCCTGGTCCTCCCGGACGGACGGCCACGACGGTGCCCAACTGGTCCTCGGCGCCGACGGGGACGTCACCATCCGCTCGGGCGGTGCGGTGCTGTGGTCGACGGGCACCGCCATGTGACACCCCGTCCCCGAAGGGGCCGGCCCCCCTGATCGTCCGTCCCGCCCGCCTCCCCCGAGGACGGGACGGACTCCCTTCGTGGCGCCCGCCCCGCCCCGCCCCG
>NZ_JBIDDP010000017.1:0-172373 GCF_043195475.1 Streptomyces sp. Y20 | reverse complement strand
CCGCCGCCACAGCCTGGACCCACGGCATCACCATCGACTGGCCAACCCTCCTCACCCCCTACAACACCCACCCCACCGAACTACCCCCCTACCCCTTCCAACACCAGCACTACTGGCTCACCCCCGATCCTGCCGTCGGCGCGGTGAGCGGGCCGCGTCCGGAGGGGCAACCGGCGGACCCGGTGCGTCTGCTGGGCGTGCGGTTGCCGTCGCCGCTGGCGCAGGCGCAGTTCGCCGCCCGCCTCGACCCGGCGGCACATCCCTGCCTCGGTGACGTCGTGGTCGGCGGACGGCCGGTGGTCGGTGCCGGGGTGTTCCTGGCGTCGGCGATCGAGGCGGTCACCGAACTGGCCGGGCCGGGGCCGGTGTCCGTCGAGGATCTGGAGCTGCCGCTGGATCTGGTGCTCGCCCCGGCCGGCGCCGACCCGTCGGCGATCACCGAACGCGCCGTCCAGCTCGTCGTGGACGACGGGGCGTTCCGGTATTACGCGCAGGATGCGGCCGGTGATTGGCAGCTGCACGCGGAGGGGCACGTCCGCTCGGGCGCGGCGGCCGCGCCGACGGTGGCGCTCGCGGTGGTGGAGTCGGGCCGGGAGCTGACCGGGGACGAGCTGTACCGGTTGCTGTGGCAGCGTGCGTTGTATCTGGGTTCGGCCGTCCGCTGGGTGGAGCGGATCAGGCTCGGCAGGGACGAGGCCACGGCCGCGATCCGGGCCGCCGTGTCGGGTGAGGCGGAGCCCTATCTGCTGCACCCGGGGCTGGTCGACGCGATGTTCCACACCGCGCTGGCCTGCTTCCCCGTGGGCGGACCGGCCCTCGTGCCGGTCGGCCTGGACCGCTTCGTCCACTACCGCCGCGGTGGCCCCGGGGACGGGCTGCGCTGCCATGCGGAACTGTTCGACAAGGGCGCCCGGGCGCGTATCCGGCTCGTCGCGGGAGACGGGCGGCTGGTGGCCGAGGCCGATGGCGTGCGGTTCGCTCCGGCCGCTACCCGGCCCGGCGCGGAATCCGCGGCCGCACCGACGCCTGTGGTGCCGGGGCCGCGCGCACAGACCGTGAGCCTGACGGCCTCCGCCCCCGACCCGGCAGACGTGGCCGAAGAAGTGCCCGCCCTCACGCCCGAGAAGGTGCGGGCGTTCGTGGCCCGGACCGTGGCGCAGGCGCTGGGTATGGAGGTGGCCCGCTTCGACGGGCGCCAGCCGTTGCAGGCGCTCGGTCTCGATTCACTGATCGCGATGAAGATCCGGCTGGCCCTGAGCCGGCGGTTCGACGTCCTGCTGCCGATGACGGCGTTCCTCAACGGCCGCGGCGCCGACGACATCACCGACGACCTCCTCCGCGCCCTCGGCACCGCGGCCGACGCCGGGAGCGGCCACGGAGCCGGGAGCGCCCACGAGACCGACGGCGGCGCGGCGGCCGGGCAGGCCGCCGAGGACGCCGGCACCGCGTCCCGGGCCGAGGACGCGGACCGTTACGAGCCGTTCGGGCTCACCGACCTTCAGCAGGCGTACCTCGTCGGCCGCGGTGACGCCTTCGAACTGGGCGGCACCTCCACCTACTTCCAGATCGAGGTCGATCTGGAGAACGTGGACACCGGCCGTCTCGCCGCCTCCTTCCGGGCGATGATCGAACGGCACGACATGCTGCGGGCGGTCTTCACGGCCGAGGGCGAGCAGCGTGTGCTGCGGGACGTTCCGGCCTACGTGCTCCGGGAGAGCGACGTCCGTGCGCTGGATCCGGCCGGGCGCGAGGCCGCGTTGACCGCTGTCCACGAGGAGATGCGGCAGCAGGTGTTCGACACCGCCCGCTGGCCGCTGTTCGACGTGCGGGTGACCCGGATCGACGACCGGGTGGTCCGGCTGCACGCCGGGTTCGATGCCCTGATCATCGACGGTTTCAGCACGTCGATCCTGTTCAAGGAGTGGGCCGCGCACTACCGCGGTGAGACGCTGCCCGAACTGCGGCTGCGCTACCGGGACTACGTCCGGCAGGCCCGCGCCCTGGAGAGCGGTCCGGAGCACGACCGGGCGCTGGCCTACTGGCGGGACCGGCTCGACACGCTGCCGCCCGCGCCGCAACTGCCGCTGGCGGTCGACCCGTCGAGTCTGGACCGGCCGGTGTTCCACCACCGGGGAGCGACTCTGTCGAGCCGGGACTGGTCCCGGTTCAAGCGGCACGCGGCGGCGGCCGGGGTCAGCGCGTCGGCGGCCCTGTGCACCGCGTACTCGCAGGTGATCGCGGCGTGGAGCGCCACCCCCGACTTCTCGCTGAACCTGCTGTTCTTCAACCGCCTGCCGCTGCACCCGCAGGCCGGTGACGTCATCGGCAACTTCTCCACCACCCTGCTGCTGGAGATCCACGACGCGGCCACCGAGGCGTTCGCCCGCCGGGCCGAAGAGGTGCAGCGCCGGCTGTGGAGCGACATGGAGCACAGCCAGGTCAGCGGGGTGCAGGTGCTCAGGGAACTGAACCGGGCCCGGGGCGGATCGGTGCGGGCCGCCGCGCCGGTCGTCTTCACCAGCCTGGTGAACTTCGCCGGTCAGCAGGACACCGAGCGGCGGGGTGTCGTGCAGTATCTGGCCGGGATCGGGGAGAACGGCCGCCAGGTCAGCAGCTCGGTCCGCACCCCGCAGGTGTGGCTGGACCACCAGGCGGTGGAGGAGGCCGGTGAACTGGTCCTGAACTGGGACGTGATCGAGGAGCTGTTCCCCGCGGGCTGTGTCGACGCCATGTTCGCCGCCTATCTGCGGTTGCTGGACGACCTGTCGCGGGACCCGGGGGCGTGGCAGCGGCCCGTGCCCGTTCTCGTCCCGGCGGCCGATCTGGACGTGCGGGACTCGGCCAACGCCACCGACGGGCCCGTACCGGACGGGCTGTTGCACGACGGGGTCCTCGCGCAGGCCGCGTCGCGGCCCGACGAACCCGCGGTGATCACGCCGGCGCTGACACTGACGTACGCCGGTCTCGACCGCCGGTCCAACCAGGTGGGGCACCGGCTGCGCGCGCAGGGAGCCGGCCCCGGCGACCTGGTGGCCATCGTGATGGACAAGGGCTGGGAGCAGGTCGTCGCGGCGCTCGGCATCCTGCGGGCGGGGGCGGCGTACGTCCCGATCGACGCCGGCGTGCCCGCCGAACGGCTGCGGGTGCTGCTGGGCAGCGCCGGGATCAGCCGTGTCGTCACCCAGCCGTGGGTGGAGGACACCGCCGTGTGGCCGCGGGGCGTGGCCAGGACCGTGGTGCGGGCCGGCGACGAGGGTGACGACCGGCCGCTCGGCCCGTGCGGCGCCGGACCGGCCGACCTCGCCTACGTGATCTTCACCTCGGGTTCCACCGGGCTGCCGAAGGGCGTGATGATCGAGCACGGGGCGGCCCTGAACACGGTGGTCGACGTCAACGAGCGCTACCGCGTCACCGCGGCGGACCGGGCGCTGGGGCTGTCCGCGCTGAACTTCGACCTGTCGGTCTACGACATCTTCGGGCTGCTGTCGGTGGGCGGCGCGCTCGTCCTGCCCGAGCCGTCCGCGCACCGCGAGCCGGCCCGCTGGGCGGAACTCGTCGCCGAGCACCGGGTGACCGTGTGGAACAGCGTTCCGGCGTTGATGGAGATGTTCACCGAGCACGCCCTCGCGAACGGGCTGACCGGGCTGCCGGTACGGCTGGTGATGATGAGCGGGGACTGGATCCCGGTGACGCTGCCCGGCCGGATCCGGCTGCTGCTGCCGGACGCCGAGCAGTGGAGCCTCGGCGGCGCCACCGAGGCGTCCATCTGGTCGATCTGCCAGCCGATCGAGCAGGTCGGGGAGGACTGGGTGAGCATTCCCTACGGCAGGGCGATGCGTAACCAGCGTTTCCATGTCCTCGACGGCGCGATGCGGCCCTGCCCGGTGTGGGTGCCCGGTGACCTCTACATCGCCGGTGTCGGTCTGGCCCGCGGGTACCTGAACGACGAGGCGAAGACCCGGGCCGCCTTCGTGCACCACCCGGTCACCGGTGAACGGCTGTACCGCACCGGTGACCTGGGGCGCTTCCTGCCGGACGGCACGATCGAGTTCCTCGGCCGGCAGGACTGCCAGGTGAAGGTCCAGGGGTACCGCATCGAGCTGGGTGAGGTGGAGGCCGCCCTCACCCAGTGCGAGGGCGTGCGGGCCGCGGCGGTCGTCGCGGCGGGCGAACGGCACGGCCCCAAGCGGCTGATCGCCTACGTCGTCCTCGACGACGGACGGGCGGACACCGAGGCCGGGATCACCGAGGCGCTGCGCCGTGCGGTGCCCCGCTATCTGGTGCCGCAGCGGATCCTCGTCCTGGACGAACTGCCACTGAGCGACAACGGGAAGGTCCTGCGGGCGGCGCTGCCCGCACCGGACGAAGTGGCCGCCGAAGGCACCGGCTTCATCGCGCCCCGCGACGACGTGGAGCGCCGCCTGGCGGAGATCTGGGCGGAGTTCTTCGGCATGGCCGAGGTCGGGGTGACCGCCGGTTTCTTCGAACTCGGCGGTGACTCGCTGCTCGCCGTGCGGCTGATGGCCAGGATCGCCCGCGGCCTGGGCCGCAGCCTGCCGCTGTCCACCCTCTTCGCCCGGCCGACCATCGAACTGCTCGCCCAGGCGGTCCGGGAGGCCGGCAGCGCCGAAGGTGGCCGCACGGCACTGGTGCCGGTACGCACCACCGGCTCGCGGCCCCCGCTGATCTTCGTGCACCCGGTCGGCGGTGACGTGCTCTGCTACGCGGAACTCGCCGAACTCCTCGGCGAGGACCAGCCGTTCTACGCGCTCCAGTCGCCGGACGTGGAACTGCTCAGTGTCCAGGACATGGCCGCGCACTACGCGGCGGCGGTCCGTGAGGCGCTGCCCGAGAGGCCGTACCGGCTGGGGGGCTGGTCGATGGGCGGGGTGATCGCCCTGGAGACGGCCGCCCAGCTCACCGCGGCGGGCGCCGAGGTGGATCTGCTGGCCGTGGTGGATCTGCTGGAGCCGCCCGGGCCGGCCGAGGGCACGTCCGTCACCGACGAGATGCTGCTGTCCTGGTTCGCCCGGGACCTGGCGGGACTGGCCGGTGTGGACTGGGAGCTGCCGCCCGAGGCGTTCGACGGCCGCCCGCCCGTGCAGGTGCTGCACAGCGAGGCATGCGCGGCGGGAGCGTTGTCGGACGACGTCGACCTCGGCACGCTGAGCCGTATTTTCACCCGGTTCCGGACCAACTACCGGGCTCTGCTGAGCCATTCGCCCCGCGGCTTCGCCGGACGGGTGCTGGCGCTGCGGGCCGCGGACGGCGGTGCGACGGTGGAGACCGCGTCGCGCTGGATGGCGTACTTCCCCGGTGACGCCGGCCTCGTCGACGTTCCGGGCGACCACTACACGGTGATGCGCGGCGAGGGGCTGCGCGTTCTGGCCGGCGAGCTGCGCCGGGCACTCGACGCCAACTGACCGGCCGGCCGGGCCGTCTCACCGGCGGCCCGGCCGGACCGCCCCGGACGGGACCTGCGGGTCCGGCGGGTCCGGTCCAAGGAGTGAGGACAACCGACATGCGAACTGATCAGGCCGCCGACCCCAAACGGTGGCTGATACTGGGCGCGATGGCGTTGATGATGTTCATCGCGACCATCGACAACACGGTGATGACCGTGGGCCTGTCGTCGATCCAGAGCGGACTGGGCGAGTCCAACGCCCAGTTGCAGTGGTCGATGGACGCCTACACGCTCACCTTCGCCGCGCTGCTGTTCACCGCGGGCATCCTGGGCGACCGGTTCGGCCGGCGGCGGGTGCTGCTGGCCGGCCTCGTGGTGTTCCTCGGCGCTTCCCTCGCCGGCGCGTGGGCGTCCAGCCCGGCCGAACTCATCGGCTGGCGCGCCGTGATGGGGGTCGGCGCCTCCGTCGTGCCGGGCTGCACGATGGCCGTCATCGCGAGCGTGTTCCCCGACGGGGAGCGGGCCCGGGCCATCGGCTACTGGTCGATGTCGGCCGGGATCGGCATCGCGGCCGGGCCGGTCGTCGGCGGCGCGCTGCTGTCGGCCTTCTGGTGGGGGACGCTGCTGCTGGTCAACGTGCCCTTCGCGGTCGTCGCGCTGGCGATGGTCGGTGTGCTGGTGCCGGCGAACCGTGGCTTCGGGGCTCCCCGGGTGGACGTCACCGGGGTGCTGCTGTCGGTCGCCGGTGTCGGCGCCCTCGTCTACGGAGTGATCGAGGGCGGTGAGGAGAGCAGCTGGCTCGAGGGGGGCGTGGTCGGCCCGGTCCTGCTGGGTCTGGTCCTGCTCACGGTGATGGTGGTGGCCGCCCGCCGCAAGGACCAGCCCGCGTTCGACCCGTCGCTGTTCGCCGACCGGCGGTTCGCGATCGGCGCGGCGGCGCTGGCCGCCTCGTTCTTCGTCGCGACCGGGGCGACGTACATCCTCTCCTTCTACCTCCAGCAGTTGCGGGACTTCACGCCCGTGCAGGCCGGGCTGCTGACACTGCCGCTCGCGGTCGGCTCGACACTCTCCGGTGCCGTCGCCACCCGGCTGATCGCCCGCTGGGGACCCGCGGTCGCCCTCGGCGGCAGCGGGCTGCTGATGGCCGCGTGCTGTGTCTTCTACGCGGTGGTGGACGCCACCACCCCGGTCTGGGTCTTCGAGGCGGTGCACGCGCTGTTCGGGCTGGGCTTCGGGGCGACGTTCGCGGTGGGCATGGCGGCGACGATGTCCGCGGTGCGGCCCGCGAAGGCCGGCGCCGGGTCCGCCGTCGCCAACACGGTGCGGCATCTGGGTACGGCCTTCGGTGTCGCGGTGCTCGGCTCCGTCCTCGGGTCGGTGTACCGGCACTCGCTGGGCGGTGCGGCCGGGGCGCTGCCCGCCGGGGCGCGAACGTCCCTCGGCGGTACCCTGCGAGCGGTCGTGCACGCTCCGCCGGGCCTGCGCGGGGCCGTGGTGGCCGACGCCGACAGCGCGTTCCTGACCGGGCTGCACGCCGCGATGTGGGTCGCGGCCGCGGTGTGTGCCGCCGCCTCCGCCGTGGTCCTGGCCGGTCTGCGCGGCGGTCCCGCCCCGGCCCGCCCGGTCGGCGGCCGCCGCCCGCGCGCGGTCGCCGGGGAGACCCGGTGAACGCGCTGCCGGCCACCGTGCCGGTCGCCGTCGTCGGGGCGGGCCAGTCCGGGCTCGCCGCGGGGTACTACCTGCGGCAGGCCGGCGTGCCCTGCGTGCTGCTCGACGCCGGGAGCGCGGTCGGCGAGACGTGGCAGCGGCGGTGGGAGTCGCTGAGACTGTTCACGTCCGCGCGGTTCTCGGCGCTGCCGGGTCTGCCCTTTCCCGGCCCCGGTGCGCGCTACCCCGGCAAGGACGAGGTCGCCGCGTATCTGCGGGAGTACGCGCGGCGGTTCGGGCTTCCGGTGCTGCCCGGGCACCGGGTGCTGGCGCTGCGCAGGGACGGCGACGGCTATCTGCTGACCACCGCGCACGGCGACTGCCGGGCCGGCCAGGTCGTCATCGCGACCGGCGCGTTCGGCACCCCGCGGATCCCGGAGTTCGGGGGCGCGCTCGCCCCGGACGTGCGGTCCCTGCACACCGGTGACTACCACGGCCCCGCGCAGGTCCCGCCGGGCACGGTGGTGATCGTCGGGGACGGCAACTCCGGGCGGCAGATAGCCGTGGAGCTGGCCGGCACCCACCGGGTGGTGCTCAGCTGCGGGGACACCGTCTCACCGGCGCTGCCGCAGACGGTCGTCGGGCGGGACATGTTCTGGTGGATGAGCGTCCTCGGCGTGATGAGCATGCCGGTGAGCATGCGGGCACCGGATCCGGTCGTCGGCGACCGGGTGCCCGCGCTGGTGGCGGACGGCCGTATCCGGACGGTGGGCAGGATCACCGCGGCCCGGGGCGCCGAGCTGCTGGTGGCGGACGGCGAGCGCCTCAGGCCGTCCGCGGTGATCTGGGCGACCGGTTACCGCACCGACTGGAGCTGGCTCGACCCGGCGATGCTCGACGAGGCCGGACAGCCCCGGCACACGGAGGGCGTGGGCGCGCTGCCCGGCAGCTACTACCTGGGCCTGTACCGGATGCGCACCCGTGGTTCGGCGTTGCTCGGCTTCGTCGGCCGGGACGCCGAACGCATCGCGGCCGCGGCGGTGACCGCCGCCCGCGGCACTCCGGTCACTTCCCCCGCTGCGAAAGGCGAGCCCGCATGACCGAGGCAACCGTCACCGAACTCGACGTCCTGGGAGCACTGCTGGCGTTCGACTTCATCGGGTTCGCGCAGAGGTCCACCGCTCTGGATCCCGGCGAGCCGCACTACGGGCAGGCGGTCGGCGCCGCGTTCGCGCTGGCGGTCCGCCGCCGGTTCCCGCAGGGTGCGGCGCCGGAGGAGATCAGCGGCTACGTCGCCGGTGTGCTCGGCTCGCTGGAGGCCGGCGCGGAGGACTTCCCGCCGGCGTTCCTCGAAGGCCTGGTCACCGAGGGGCTGTACGGCGGGGAGGCGTCCGGCGGGGGGCACATGGACCCCGAGACGGTGCTCCAGGCCCGGCTGCTGCTGACCTTCCGGCTGGTACGGGAACTGGGTCTGGAGGCGGAAGAACAGCGGGAGTTGCTGGCCGAGGCGGCCCGACGGGTGTCCGCCTGAGGCGTGCCGGGGTGAGCGGCCGGGCGGCCGGATCTCCTCCCGAGCCCTGGCCGCTGTGGTGCCCCGGACGGCCGGGGCACCACAGCGGCGCTCACCTCGCGGACGGCGGACCGGGAACCCGCGGTGCGGCCGAGACCCGCAGGGTGCCGTCCGCGTACATGGCACGCACCGACCGCTTGTCGTACTTTCCGACGCTGGTCTTGGGCACCGAGTCCACGAACGACCACCGCTCCGGGACCCACCAGCGGGCCACCCGCCCGGTCAGGAACTCCCGCAGCTCATCGACGCCGACATCGGCGCCCGGCAGCAACGACACACAGGCCAGCGGGCGTTCCTCCCAGCGCGGGTCGGGGACACCGACGACGACGGCCTCCAGTACCGCGGGATGCTCGATGATCGCGTTCTCCAGCTCGATGGTGGAGATCCACTCGCCGCCGCTCTTGATGCCGTCCTTGAGCCGGTCACTGACCACCACCCAGCCACCCGGCTCGATCACTCCCAGGTCGCCGGTGCGCAGCCAGCCGTCGTGGAACTTCTCGGCGGAGTCGGGGGTGTTGTAGTAGGAGCCGGCCACCCAGGGCCCGCGCAGTTCCAGTTCGCCCACCGACGTGCCGTCCCACGGCTGTTCGGTGCCGTCCTCCGCGATCAGCCGCACCTCGACGCAGGGCATCAGCCGGCCGCTCTTGGCGAGCCAGTCGACCTCCTCCTCGTCGGAGGTGCCGTGCGGTGGGACGGCGAACGTGGCCAGCGGGCTGGTCTCGGTCAGGCCCCAGCCCTGCTTCAGCCGGACGCCGTAGCGGTCCTTCAGCTGCTGGAGGAGGGCGCGCGGCGGGGTGGCACCGCCGCAGCCGGCGAGCCGTACACCGCTCAGGTCCAATGGGTGGTGCTCACCATGGCGCACCAGGCTGTTCCAGATCGTGCAGATCGCCGCTACCCCGGTGGGCCGTTCCTCGTCGATGATCCGGGCCAGCTCCTGGGGGTGCAGCAGCCGCCCGTTCATGATCAGGTCGGCGCCCGCCAGCCAGGCCGCGTACGGCCAGCCCCAGGCGTTGGCGTGGAACATGGGCACGATCGGCAGGATCCGGTCGCCGTCGTGCATCGCGAAACCGGCGCCGGACGACACACCGAGCGTGTGCAGGAAGATCGACCGGTGGCTGTAGGCGACGCCCTTGGGATGGCCGGTGGTGCCGGTCGTGTAGCAGAGCGCCGCCGCCTCCCGCTCGTCCAGGTCGGGCCAGGCGAAGCCGGGCCGCTCGGCCGCCAGCAGCTCGTCCCAGCGGTGCACGGCGATGTGCCGGGGCAGGTCCGGCTTCGGCGCGTCGCCGATGACGACGACGTCGCGGACGGCGCCCAGCCGGTCCCGCAGCGGGGCGAGTGTCTCCAGCAGGGTCGCGTCGACCAGGAGGACGGCGTCCTCGGCGTGCTCGACGATGTAGCCCGCCTGGTCGGGGTGCAGGCGCAGGTTGAGGGTGTGCAGCACCGCGCCCATGCCCGGTACGGCGAAGTACGCCACGAGGTGCTCGGGGGTGTTCCAGGCCAGCGTGGCCACGCGCTCACCGGGGCGCACGCCCAGTCGGTGCAGCGCCGCGGCGAGCCGTTCGGCCTGGCCGGCGATGGCGGCGAAGGACTGCGCGGAACGGGCGGCCGGTCCGTCGGCGCAGCGCACGACCTGGCTGTCCGCGTAGACGCGCTGCCCGTGGGCGAGGATGTCGCGGACGAGCAGTGGACGGTCCTGCATCGTGCTCTTCATGGCGGCCCCTCGGGGTGCGCGGTCAGGAGGTGCTCCGGCGTCGTACCACGGCTGTCGTCCGGGAGGCCCGGACGACAGGCCGGGGCCGGCGCCGGGAACCCTGGCGGCGGGCGGCGGCGTCACCCGCCGCCCGCCGCCTTCGTCCGTCGCTAGTAGAGGGTGCCGTGCAGGCTCGTGGAGACGTGCGAGGTGTCGTGGAGGTCGACCACGGAGTTCATCCGTCCGCCGCCGGTGGCGGACGCGTACGCGCCGGTGCCGCTGATGATCCAGTAGGTGCCGGACGGGTGGACGACGGGGTCCTCCGTGAGCGGCGCGGTGAGGTGGTAGCCGAGGGCGATCCGGTCGCCGTCACCGGCGCCGATGACCGCCGTCCCGTTGATGTCGTACTGGCCGGGAAGGCTCAGCGTGCAGGCCTTCTCCTGGTCCTGCCATGTGCCGTTGCCGCCGATCGGGGTGCCGGCGGCGCGCCCCTGCGCGGTCACGTCGAAACCCCCGCAGGTCACGGTGTCCGGGTCCGCGGCGACGGTCGCCGCGAAGTGCGCGGTGATGTTCATGTCGTGACCGTGCTGGTCGGCGGCGTGCGTGGCACCCGCCGTGTACCCGGCCAGCATCAGCGCCGCGGCCGTCGCACCGGTGGAACGCGCCAGCCATTGACGGACAGCTTTCCTCAAGACGTCCTCCGTCTGTCATGAACAGTCAGGTCTGGGTTCGGCAGGCCGCACCGGGCCGGCCGGTGTGGACCGGCCGTGGCCTGGTGGGTGATCTCGCGCGTCAGTCGCCCTGTCGGGCCCTCCCCCTCCCCGGGGCGCGCGACACGGCCGTCCTCCACGCCTGTGTCGGTCGGGCAACGGAGCGCGGAGGAACGTCCGTTGAGGACAGTTTCCCTGCCGATGTCCTTTCCGTCGAGGCGTTTGACACATTGTCCTGCTTTCGGATCCGCGTTCTACGCCACCGGCCGGGCGCGCCTGCGCCGGGCCGGCTGACGCGCACGGCCGTGCCGGGCAGGCGATGCTGGTGGACGGAACGCATCCCAGCGAGGCCAGGAGGCTCGGCCGGTGATCGCCGTCAACCCGACGAACAGCGCCTCGGTACTGGCCGCCTTCGGCGCGCTGGGCGTCCTGGCGGTGGTCTTCGCCGAGTCCGGCCTGCTCGTCGTCGGCTTCTTCCTGCCCGGTGACACCCTGCTGTTCCCGGCCGGGGTGCTGTGCGCGGGCAGCGCCGAACAGCCGGCGCGCCTGGAGCTGTGGCAGGTGCTGGTGTGCGCGGCGGTGGGGGCGGTGGCGGGCGGCCAGGTGGGATACCTGATCGGGCGGCACGGCGGGCGGGCGCTGCTGGCGCGCACCTCCAGCAGGCGCGTGAAGGACGCGGCGGCGCGGGCGGAGAAGCTGCTGGCGCGCTACGGCCACGGCAAGGCGCTGGTGATCGGCCGGTTCGTGCCGGTGCTGCGCACGGTCGTACACCCGGTGGCGGGTGCCCTGGGCGTGCCCGCGCGGACCTTCACCCTGTGGCAGACCGTGGGCGGCGTGCTGTGGTCGCAGACGCTGGTCCTCGCCGGCTACGTCCTCGGTGCGTCCGTACCGCACGTCGACGACTACCTGCTGCCGCTGGTCGCCCTGGTGGTGGTGCTGTCGCTGCTGCCGCTGCTGGCCGGGGCCCGCCGCGAACGGCGCGGGCAGCGCGGGCAGCGCGGACGGCGCGGGCAGCACGGACGGCGCGGGCAGCACGGACGGCGCGGGCAGCACGGGCCCACCGACTGACGCGGTTCACAGGGCCGCCCCGGAGCCGCCCCGGGCCGGGTCCGGGCCCGGGCCGGTGTCAGTGGGGGTCGCGCGGCGTGCGTTCCGTGCGGCGCTTGCGGTCCGGGCGGCGCGGGCGGTGGACCGTGTCCATCTCACCGACTGCCGCGCGGACGTGCCCCGGGCCGTCCGGTCCCTCGGTCCCCCGGCACCACCAGGAGGGGCGTCCGGCCTCGTCGGCCACGTGCGTCCCGAGCTCGTGGAGGGTGCACACCGGCCACGCCAGCCACCGCAACCCCATGACGGTGTCCTGGGCGGCCCCGGCGACGTCGAGGAGGGCTCCGGCGGCGGTCGACGACGGCTGCAGGGAGTTGCCGTGCAGGGCGCCGTCCGCCATGGCCACGTACACGCGCTCCGCCTCCTCCTCCGGCTCACCCGGGTAGGCGACGAGGCACAGCGGACGCTGGTCGGGCAGGGTCACTGCCAGGTCCCGGTTGACGGCCGCCAGGGCCTCGTCCCAGAGCGGGTAGTCGCCCGTCGGGACGAACCGCGGCTGCGGCGGGCGGAGGAACGGAGCGTGCATGACCCCATCCTGCCGGCCTGCCACCGGGACCGCGCCGGCGGCCCGACCGGCGCCGCCGGCCGCCCGGGGAGCCGTGTCACGCGGGTACAGGGCACGGGGTCGTGCCCGACGCCCGGCCGTCCGGACCCGAACCGCACGATGCTCGACGTGCCGGACGCTGATCCGCCCTGGCGGACAAGGACGCTCTCTGGACGGTTCCCTGACCGGGCGTGAGACTGGTCCGGTCACGACGCCCCCGCTGTCCAGGACGGTGACATGGAAGACGACGTCCCCCGCGTCGCGGCACCCCGCGTCGAACTGACCCCGCGGGCCGCGGAGCTGGTGCGCCGGCTGCGCGCCGAGCACGGTCCGCTGATGTTCCACCAGTCCGGCGGCTGCTGCGACGGCAGCGCCCCCATGTGCTATCCGGACGGCGAGTTCCGCACCGGCGGCTCGGACGTGCTGCTGGCGGAGCTGTCCGTGGAGGGCGTCCAGGATCCGGTCACCTTCTGGATGTCGCGCAGTCAGTACGAGGTGTGGAGCCACACCCGCCTGATCGTGGACGTCGTACCGGGGCGGGGCAGCGGCTTCTCGCTGGAGGCGCCCGAGGGGGTGCGTTTTCTCACCCGTTCTCGCGTAGTAGACACCTAGTCGGCCTGTCGGCCGCCGGAGTCTGGTGCACTGCCCTTGCCCGGAGGACAGTTGACGAGACATCAGGGGGCACGGTGGCGAGACGTCGCAGGCGTTCGGCAGTGCGCAGAGTGGTTCTCACGACGGTCACGGCGTTCGGCGTGCTGGCCGGTACGGCGTCGGCGGTGGCGGCCCCGGCGGCCGCTGCCCCGGCGGGCCGGTGGATCGCGCCGGGCGTGATCTACCGGCAGTTCGACATCGACGCCCGCGCGGGAACCGCCCGCGCTCACCTGCTCACGGTCGACCTGGCCAACCCGCACGTCCGGGTCGACCTGCTCCATCCGGGCGCGGTGGCAGCCCGTGCCACCGTATCCCGGCTGGCGGACTCGGCCGGGGCGGTCGGGGGCGTCAACGGCGAC
The DNA here is from genome assembly GCF_043195475.1 of Streptomyces sp. Y20. Taxonomy (NCBI): domain Bacteria; kingdom Bacillati; phylum Actinomycetota; class Actinomycetes; order Kitasatosporales; family Streptomycetaceae; genus Streptomyces; species Streptomyces sp. Y20. The sequence continues at coordinate 158,694 of NZ_JBIDDP010000017.1, read as the reverse complement.
TTCTTCCACATCACCGAGACGCAGCATCCGGGCGTGCAGGCCACCGGCGCGTCCGTCGGACCGGCCGTCGCGGACGGGCGGGTACTCAAGGCGGCCGTGCCCGAGGGCCAGCGGTTCGGTCCGGCGCTGCCTGCCGGGACGACCACGCGGGACGTCTTCGGCGTGGGCATGGACCGGCGGGCCCGCCTGGACCGGCTCTCCCTGGCCGGCACCGTCAGCATGCCGGACGGCCGGCTGGCCCTCGGGGGCCTGAACCAGTACGCCCTGCCGGTGAACTCCGTCGGCGCCTTCACCGCGAAGTGGGGCAGTGCCTCCCGGGCGCGGGCCGTCTGCGGCACCGACACCCAGCGGTCGGCGCCGTGCAGCGACGACACCTACGAGGTGCAGGTGCGCGCCGGCCGGGTGGCCTCCGTCTCCGGCTCGCCGGGCGGCGGCGCGATCCCGGCGGACACCACGGTCCTGGTGGGCCGGGAGGAGGGCGCGCGGGAGCTGCGCACGCTCTCGGTCGGGGACCCGGTGAAGGTCACGCACGGCCTGGTGGCGGCCTCGTCCCGGGTGCCGTACACGTTCGCGATCGGCGGCTTCCCGGTGCTGCGCGGCGGCGTGCCGCTGTCCGGGCTGGACGACGTGACCTCGGCGGTGCGCACGGCCGTGGGGTACAGGGGCGGCGGACGGCAGCTGCTGCTCCTGGCGCTGGACGGTGCCGCGGACTACCGCGGCCAGACCGTCGCGGAGGAGGCGGACACCATGCGGTCGCTGGGCGCCTCGGCCGCCTTCAACCTCGACGGCGGCGGCTCGACGGAGCTGGTCACCCGCGCCACGGGTGCCGGCGCCGTGTCGGTCCGCAACCACCCGAGCGGTGGCGCCGAGCGTCCGGTGCCGAACGGCATCGGTGTCTTCTCCACCGGGTGACTCAGGGCCGCAGGCTGCTCACCAGGTCGGCGGTCGCGGTGAGCCCGCTGTGGATGGTGGGTGCCATGCTGGTGCTGGCCAGGTAGAAGCCGAGCATCATGCAGACCAGGGCGTGCGACACCTTCAGCGCGCCGTTGCGCATGAAGATCACGGCCAGGATCAGGAGCAGCAGCACCACAGAGATGGAAATGGCCATCAGAACCTCCTCCGCCACGCCCCGTGTGCGGCGTTCGGCGGCAAGTGTGGCGTAGCGCAGGGTCTGTCCGGGTCGCTGACGTGTCCGCCGTTCGTGTGGTGTCACCCGGAGGGGCGGACGTCGAGCAAGGCCTTCGGGCCGGCGGGGTCGTCGGTGTCGAGCTGGTCGAGCACAGGTGCGGTAGCGGCGCAGGCGGCGGTCGGGTTCGAGGCAGGTGGAGGCACCCTCGGTCCGAACAGGGGCCGCGGGTGGGCGCAGTCGTTGGGGGCGTGGGCGTGCCGCAGCGGGCGCGGGCGGTGCCGGCGCGCGCCGGCCGACGCGGGATGCGCGGGCGGGGCGAACGTGCCCGTGAGGGCGGCGCCGTGGGTGGTGAGGGCTCCGCGGCGGGTGGTGAGGGCCATGTGCCGCCTCCCTGGGATGCCGGATGGGGCCCGAAGGGAGTATGCGGTCGGCATCTCACCACAGGCCCCATCCGTAGGGTTCGCCCTCTGTTCACGTATCCCGCCGGGGAGCTGCGCGCCCGGTGTCCGCCGGTCAGGGCGCCTGGAGATCGACCAGTTCCGCGAGCGCCGAGCGGTGCGCGCCCGCGGTGCCGTAGGCGAGGGAGTCGGCCTTGGCCCGCTTCAGGTGCAGGTGGGCCGGGTGTTCCCAGGTCATGCCGATGCCGCCGTGGAGTTGCACCGCCTCCTCGGTGGCGCGGACGGCGACGGGGGCGGCGTAGGCCTGGGCGACGGCCACGGTCACGTCGGTGTCCTCGCCGGTGGCGAGTGCGTCCGCCGCGGCGCGGGCGGCGGCCCGGAGGTGGACGACCTCCAGCCACAGCTGGGCGAGCCGGTGCTTGAGCGCCTGGAACCCGCCCACCGGCCGGTTGAACTGCTTGCGCTCCTTGAGGTAGCGGACCGTCTCGGTCAGCGCCCAGTCGGCCACACCGAGCTGCTCCGAGGCGAGCAGCCCGGCGGCGGCACGCACGGCCCGGCGTACGGCGGGTCCGGCGTCGCCGATCCGGCGGCCGGCCGCGCCGGCCAGGGTGACGGTGGCGAGCGGGCGGGTGAGGTCCAGGGCGACCTGCGGGGTGACCGTGACGGCGTCGGCGGTCACGGCGTACAGGCCGCCGTCGTCGGCCGGGACGAGCAGCACGTCGGCGACGGCCGCGTCCGCGATGCCGGTCAGCTCGCCGTGCAGGGTGCCGTCATCGGCGCGTACGGTCGCGAAGTCGGCGTCCGGGGCGAGGTGCAGTCCGACCGCGAGGGCGCCGATGGTCCGCCCGGAGGCCAGCCGGCCGAGCAGCTCCTCGTCGGCGCAGGCGAGCAGGGCCTCGGTGGCCACGACGGCGCTCGTGAGGTACGGCACGGGGGCGACCGCCCGCCCCAGTTCCTCCAGCACGACCGCGGCTTCGCGGGCGGAGGCTCCCTGGCCGCCCTGTGCCTCGGGGACCAGCAGGCCGGCCAGGCCCATGCCGTCGGCGAGCAGCTTCCACAGGGCGAGATCGTGCGGGGTGTCCGACTCGGTGCGGGTGATCACGTCGGCCGCGGCGCAGTGGTCCGTGAGGAGGTCGCGGACGGCGGCACGCAGCGCCTCTTCCTCCTCGGAGTAGAGGAGATCCGGCTGTGTACTCATCGGGCCAGGTCCTTCCAGGCGACGTCCTTGTCGGTGCGCGGCTCGGCGGGCAGGCCCAGGACGCGCTCGGCGACGATGTTCAGCAGGACCTCGCTGGTCCCGCCCTCGATGCTGTTGCCCTTGGAACGCAGGTAGCGGTATCCGGCGTCCCGGCCGGTGAAGTCGACGAGTTCGGGGCGGCGCATGGTCCAGTCGTCGTACAACAGGCCCTCTTCGCCGCGGAGTTCCACTTCGAGTCCGCTGATCTCCTGGTTGAGGCGGGCGAAGGCCAGCTTCATGCCGGAGCCCTCGTAGCCGGGCTGGCCGGCGACGAGCTGCTGGCGCAGGCGTTCACCGGTGAACCGGGTGACCTCGGCCTCGACCCACAGCCGCAGCAGCCGCTGGTGCAGGTCGTGGGTGCGCAGTGCGGGGCGTTCGCGCCAGGTCCGGGCGACGGGGCCGATCATGCCGCCCTCGCGGGGCACGGCCATGCCGCCGATGGAGACACGCTCGTTCATGAGGGTGGTCTGCGCGACCCGCCAGCCGTCACCGGTCCTGCCGAGGCGGCGGGTGTCGGGGATGCGGACGTCGGTGAGGAAGACCTCGTTGAACTCGGCCTCGCCGGTGATCTGGCGCAGGGGCCGGACCTCGACGCCCGGGTCGGTCATGTCGCAGACGAAGTAGGTGATGCCCTGGTGCTTGGGCACGTCCGGGTCGGTGCGGGCGATGAGGATGGCCCAGCGGGCCACGTGCGCGCTCGACGTCCACACCTTCTGCCCGTTGACGATCCACTCGTCGCCCTCGCGCACCGCCCGGGTGCCCAGCGCGGCCAGATCGGAACCGGCGCCGGGTTCACTGAACAGCTGGCACCAGACCTCCTCCCCGGTCCACAGGGGCCGCAGGTAGCGCCGCTTCTGTTCCTCGGTGCCGTACTCGAGGATCGTCGGCGCGGCCATGCCCAGGCCGATGCCGATGCGCCGGGGGTCGTTGTCGGGGGCGCCGGCGGCCTCCAGTTCGGCGTCGACGACGCCCTGGAGGGACCGCGGGGCGCCGAGCCCGCCGAGGCCCTCGGGGTAGTGCACCCAGGCCAGGCCGGCGTCGAATCGGGCCCGGAGGAAGTCCAGGCGGCCGGTGGTCGCGGGCGGATACTGGGCGAGCAACTCCCGTGTGCGGCGGCGCAGTTCCTCGGTACCGGTCATGCGGCGGCTCCCTTCTCCAGGACGACGGCCACCCGGCCGGTGGTACTTCCGTCGGCGACCCGCTGCACGGCGTGCGCCGCCTCGGTGAGCGGCACGCGCTCGCTCACCAGCGGCTTGATCGCGCCGCGGGCGGCCAGCTCGGTCAGTTCCTCGTGGCAGCGCCGGACCAGCTCGGGGTTCTTGGTGTTGTACAGGCCCCAGTGCAGGCCGAGGATGGCGTAGTTCTTCACCAGGGCGTGGTTGAGGGCCGGGCTCGGGATGGTGCCGCTGGCGAAGCCGACGACGACGATCCGGCCCTCGAAGGCGATCAGCTTCGCGGACTGCGCGTAGGCCGCGCCGCCGACCGGGTCGTAGATCACGTCGGCGCCCCGGCCGCCGGTCGCCTCCTTGACGGCGGCGACGACGTCCTCGGCACGCCGGTCGACCACCACGTCGCAGCCCAGCTCGCGGGCGACGGCGGCCTTGTCCGCGCCGCCCGCGACACCGATCACGGTGGCGCCGGCGGCCTTGCCGAGCTGTACGGCGGCGCTGCCCACGCCGCCGGCGGCGGCGTGCACCAGCAGGGTCTCCCCCGCCTCCAGGCGTGCGCGGCGGTGGAGGCCGAACCAGCCCGTCTGGTAGCCGATGTGCAGCGCGGCGGCCTCGGCGTCGTCCAAGGAGTCGGGCGCGGGGAGCAGGGCGCGGGCGTCGGCGAGGGCGTACTCGGCGAAACCGCCGTGGGGCAGCACGGGGTTGGCGAGCACGCGCCGGCCGTCCTCGGTCTCGCCGCAGATCTCCACGCCCGGGGTGAAGGGCAGCGGCGGGCGTACCTGGTACTGGCCCCGGCACAGCAGCGCGTCCGGGAAGTTGATGTTGGCGGCGCGCACCCGCAGCAGCACCTGGCCGTCGGCCGGCGTGGGCGGCTCCACGTCGGTGAGGCGCATCACCTCGCCGGGCTCGCCGTTGTCGTGCACTTGCCATGCCTGCATGCGGGGCCTCCACGGGACTGCTTCGTCTGACCGGGTCCGATCGCATACTAAGCGGTCGCTTGCCGATCAGGGAACAGTCGGGTGCGTCACGTACGGGCCGGCCGTGCCCGGACGTGCATCCGCTCCCCCTGCGGCCCGAAGAGGCTGAGGAACTCCACGGGCCCCTCCCCCGTCGACCCGAACCAGTGCGGCACGCGCGTGTCGAACTCCGCCGCCTCCCCCGCCGCCAGCACGACGTCGTGCTCGCCGAGCACCAGCCGCAACCGCCCGGACAGCACGTACAGCCACTCGTATCCCTCGTGGGTGCGCGGCTCCGGCGCCTGCCTGCGCTCCGGTTCGCGCACCTTGTAGGCCTGGAGACCGCCGGGCTGGCGGGTCAGCGGCCAGAACACGCGGCCGTTGCGCCGGACGGGCTTCGCCCGCACCCGGGGGTCGCCGGCCGGCGGGGCGCCGACCAGCTCGTCCAGCGGGACCTGGTGGGCCTCGGCGATGGGAAGCAGCAGCTCCAGGCTGGGCCGGCGCAGGCCGGACTCCAGCCGGGAGAGGGTGCTGACGGAGATGCCGGTGGCCTCGGACAGCGCCGCCAGGGTCACCTCCCGCTCCTTGCGGACACGCCGCAGCCGCGGGCCCACCTCGGCGAGGACGTCGTCGGTACTCATGCCCGTATTGCAGATTCGGCAAGGGTGTTTGTCAATACGGCACGGTGGGCATCGGGCGGCCGACGGGCAGTGATCAGGTGACTTCCGCTGCTCGCCGCATCCGGTGCGGCCGTCCGGGTGTGGGCCGCGCACCCGCGGTGCACCATGACTGCATGCTGCTGACCCGATTGGCCGAGGTGTCCCGGGACGTCGCCGCGACGGCCGCCCGGTCCCGCAAGACCGCGCTGCTCGCGGAGCTGTTCCGCGACGCGGAGGCGGACGACGTGCCGATCGTCATCCCCTACCTGGCCGGGCGCCTGCCGCAGGGCCGGCTCGGGGTCGGCTGGAAGGTGCTGAGCCCGCCGGTCCCGCCGGCGGCCGAGCCCACGCTCACCGTCCAGGAGGTCGACGCCCGGCTCACCGAGCTGGGCAAGGTCTCCGGGCCCGGCTCCCAGGCGGAGCGGGTCCGGATCGTCGGCGAGCTGATGGGCGCGGCCACGGAGGCGGAACAGCGCTTCCTGCTCGGCCTGCTCACCGGCGAGGTCCGGCAGGGCGCGCTGGACGCGGTCGCGGTGGAGGGGCTGGCCCGCGCGACCGGCGCGGACCCGGCAGACGTACGGCGGGCCGTGATGCTCGCGGGTTCGCTCCAGGCGGTGGCCCGGGCACTGCTCGGCGAGGGTCCCCGGGCGCTGGAGGCGTTCCGGCTCACCGTCGGCCGCCCGGTGCTGCCCATGCTGGCGCACAGCGCCTCCTCGGTCGCGGAGGCGGTGGAGAAGCTGGGCACCTGCGCGGTGGAGGAGAAGCTGGACGGCATCCGGGTCCAGGTCCACCGGGACGGCGACGCGGTACGGATCCACACCCGCACCCTGGACGAGATCACCGGACGGCTGCCCGAAGTGGTCGCCGCCGCGCTGGAGTTGCGGGGCGAGCGGTTCATCCTGGACGGTGAGGTGATCTCCTTCGGCGCCGGCGGGCGGCCCCGCTCCTTCCAGGAGACGGCGGGCCGGGTGGGTTCGCGTACGGACGTGACCAGGGCCGCCGAGGGGACCCCGGTCTCCCCCGTCTTCTTCGACGCCCTCTCGGTCGACGGCCGCGACCTGCTCGACCTGCCCTTCGCCGAGCGGCACGCGGAACTGGCCCGGCTGGTGCCCGAGCCCATGCGGGTGCGCCGGACGGTCGCCTCCGGGCCGCCGGACATCCCGGAGGCGGAACGGTTCCTCGCCGACACCCTGGCCCGCGGCCACGAGGGCGTGGTGGTCAAGGCACTGGACGCGCCGTACAGCGCGGGCCGGCGCGGTGCCTCCTGGCTCAAGGTCAAGCCCGTCCACACGCTGGACCTGGTGGTCCTGGGCGCCGAGTGGGGCCACGGCCGCCGCACCGGCAGGCTCTCCAACCTCCACCTGGGCGCCCGCAACCCGGACGGCACCTTCACGATGCTCGGCAAGACCTTCAAGGGCATGACCGACGCGATGCTCGCCTGGCAGACGGAACGGCTCCAGGAGCTGGCCGTCGAGGACGAGGGCTGGGTGATCCGGGTCCGCCCCGAACTCGTCGTGGAGATCGCCTACGACGGCCTGCAGCGCTCCTCCCGCTACCCGGCCGGTGTGACCCTCCGCTTCGCCCGCGTGGTCCGCTACCGGGAGGACAAGCGCCCGGAGGAGGCCGATACCGTGGAGGCCCTGCTGGCGGCCCACCCGGAGGTCACACCGTGACGGTGCGTGCGACGAAGCGCAGTGCGGGACTGCTGGTGTTCCGGCACACCGAGGACGGGCTGGAGGTGCTGCTCGGCCATATGGGCGGTCCGCTGTGGGCGAAGAAGGACGTGGGCGCGTGGACCGTGCCCAAGGGTGAGTACGAGCCGGACGAACCGGCCTGGGAGGCGGCCCGGCGGGAGTTCCGGGAGGAGCTGGGGATCGCGCCGCCCGACGGCGAGGCCGTAGCGCTGGGTGAGGTCGTGCAGCGCAACGGGAAGATCGTCACCGCGTGGGCCGTGGAGGGGGACCTGGACCCGGGAGCGATCGTCCCCGGAACCTTCACCATGGAGTGGCCGCCGAGGTCCGGCCGCAGTCAGGAGTTCCCGGAGCTGGACCGGGTGGCGTGGTTCGCTCCGGACCGGGCCCGTGCGGTGATCGTCGCGGCGCAGGCCGCGTTTCTCGACCGGCTGGCGGAGCACTCGGGCTGACACGGGCGGCCACGCGTTGCGGTCGGCCCTGCCGCGCGCGAAGGTCAAAGGAAGCCCGCTCCCAGGGAGGTCGGCCATGCCCATCGCGACGGTGAACCCGGCGAACGGCGAGACGCTCAAGACGTACGAACCCATGGGCGAGGAGGAGCTGGAACGCCGGCTCCAGCTCGCCGAGGCCACGTTCCGCACCTACCGCACGACCACGTTCGCCGAGCGTGCCCGGCTGCTGAGCAGGGCCGCCGACCTGCTGGACGAGGACCGGCAGGAGATCGGCCGGGTGATGACCACCGAGATGGGCAAGCCGGTCGGGCAGGCGCGGGCGGAGGCCGCGAAGTGCGCCAAGGCCATGCGCTGGTACGCGGAGCGCGCCGAGGGACTGCTCGCCGACGAGGAGCCGCCCGAGCAGGACGTGCGGGACTCCGGCGCCTCGCGGGTGCGGGTGCGCTACCGCCCGCTCGGCCCGGTCCTCGCCGTGATGCCCTGGAACTTCCCGCTCTGGCAGGTGATCCGGTTCGCCGCGCCCGCGCTGATGGCCGGCAACGTGGGCCTGCTCAAGCACGCCTCCAATGTGCCTCAGACGGCCCTGTACCTGGAGGACCTGTTCCACCGGGCGGGCTTCTCGGAGGGCTGCTTCCAGACGCTGCTGATCGGCTCCGCGGCGGTGGACGACATCCTGCGCGACGAGCGCGTGAAGGCCGCCACCCTGACCGGCAGCGAGCCGGCGGGCCGGGCGGTCGCCTCCACCGCCGGGGAGATGATCAAGAAGACGGTGCTGGAGCTGGGCGGCAGCGACCCCTTCGTCGTCATGCCCTCCGCCGACCTGGACCGCGCGGCCGAGGTCGCGGTGACCGCGCGGGTGCAGAACAACGGGCAGTCCTGCATCGCCGCCAAGCGGTTCATCGTGCACACCGACGTCTACGACGCCTTCGCGCAGAAGTTCGCCGCCGGTATGCGGTCCCTGCGGGTCGGCGACCCGCTGGAGGAGGACACCGAGGTGGGGCCGCTCGCCAGCGAGCGGGGGCGGACCGATCTGGAGGAGCTGGTCGACGACGCGCGGCGGGGCGGCGCCGAGGTGCTGTGCGGCGGGCAGCGGCCCGACGGGCCGGGCTGGTACTACCCGCCGACCGTGCTGGCCGGCATCACCCGCGAGATGCGCGTCCACCGCGAGGAGACGTTCGGACCGGTCGCCACGCTGTACCGGGCCGGCGACCTGGACGAGGCCGTCCTCATCGCCAACGACTCGATGTTCGGCCTGAGTTCCAACGTGTGGACGCGGGACGAGAGCGAGGTCGACCGGTTCGCGCGGGACCTGGAGGCCGGTGCCGTGTACGTCAACGGGATGACCGCCTCGCATCCGGCGTTCCCGTTCGGCGGGGTCAAGCGGTCGGGGTACGGGCGTGAGCTGTCCGGGCACGGAATCCGGGAGTTCTGCAACATCACCACGGTTTGGCAGGGTGCGTGAGCGCCACGCGGCTAACATCCCGTTCTGTGAACCGCGAAGTGACCCTGCCTCTGATCGTCGACGACCGCGGTACCTTGCAGGTGGCCGCGGCCGACGTGAGTAAGTTGTTGCGGACCGTGGGCGCGCGGTGGCTGCACCTCGTCGACGCCGGGGAGCAGCGGCTGGACGAGGACACGGTCGCCGCCCTGACCATCGAACTCGCGAAGCTGGCGGACCGGATCGACGTGGCCTGCATCGCGCACAGCAGCGGGGCGCCGTAGGGCCGCCCGCGTGTCGCCGGACGCGGGGGCGTGAGCCGTTCCCGCGCCCACCGCGGCCCCGGCCGCCCCCACCGCCCTCCGGCCGCCCTGCCCGGTCGCCGTAACGGACGGCCCGGTGTTTTCCCTCGTCCGGCGGCGGAATTTCCCCTGGTCGCCGTATTCGGAGTCACCGATTCGGAGTAGTCCAACGAGAGATCGTGGGCCTCCCGGGTGACGGTGGGTGGAGCACCCACAGAGGTGAACCACCTACGGACCGGTGGGCGAAGGCCCGCCGGCACGCGGAAAGCAGGGACGGTTCATGGCGACTTTGTGCAGACCCTCGGTATCGGTCCCGGAGCACGTGATCACGATGGAGGAGACGCTGGAGCTGGCGCGCTCCCGCCACGAGGACCACCCTCAACTTCCCCTCGCACTGCGGCTCATCGAGAACACGGGCGTGAAGACCCGGCACCTCGTGCAGCCCATCGAGGAAACCCTCGAGCACCCGGGCTTCGAGGACCGCAACAAACTCTACGAGGCCGAGGCCAAGGCCCGGGTCCCCGCGGTGATCCAGCGCGCGCTCGACGACGCCGAGCTGCTCACCAGCGACATCGACGTGATCATCTACGTCTCGTGCACGGGCTTCATGATGCCCTCGCTCACGGCGTGGCTGATCAACGAGATGGACTTCGACAGCACCACCCGGCAGCTCCCCATCGCCCAGCTGGGTTGCGCCGCCGGCGGTGCGGCGATCAACCGGGCCCACGACTTCTGCTCGGCCTACCCGAACGCCAACGCGCTGATCGTGGCCTGCGAGTTCTGCTCGCTGTGCTACCAGCCCACCGACCTCGGCATCGGCTCGCTGCTCTCCAACGGCCTGTTCGGTGACGGCATCGCCGCCGCCGTGGTGCGCGGGCAGGGTGGCACGGGCGTCCGGCTGGAGCGCAACGGCTCGTACCTCATCCCGAAGACGGAGGACTGGATCGCGTACGACGTCCGGGCCACCGGGTTCCACTTCCTGCTGGACAAGCGGGTCCCCACGACGATGGAGCCGCTCGCTCCGGCGCTGAAGGACCTGGCGGGCCTGCACGGTTGGGACGCGTCCGACCTGGACTTCTACATCATCCACGCGGGCGGCCCCCGAATACTCGACGACCTCAGCAAGTTCCTGAAGGTCGAGCCGCACGCGTTCCGGTTCAGCCGGGCCACGCTCACCGACTACGGCAACATCGCCAGCGCCGTCGTCCTGGACGCGCTGCGCCGGCTGTTCGACGAGGGCGGCGCCGAGGACGGGGCGCGCGGACTGCTCGCCGGGTTCGGCCCCGGCATCACCGCCGAGATGACCGTGGGCCGCTGGGCCGCCTCGAACGGGGACGGGCGATGACCGAGGAAACCCTCACCGGGCTCGCGCCCCCGGTCCGGCACTGGCCGGCGCTCGACCTGAGCGGGACGGACTTCGACCCGGTGCTGGCCGAGCTGATGCGGGAGGGCCCGGTCACCCGCGTCCGGCTGCCCAACGGCGAGGGCTGGGCGTGGCTGGTCACCCGGTACGACGACGTGCGCGCGGTGGCCAACGACCCCCGCTTCAGCCGGGAGGCGGTGATGGACAAGCCCGTGACCCGGCTCGCCCCGCACTTCATCCCCGACCGGGGCGCGGTCGGCTTCCTCGACCCGCCCGACCACACGCGGCTGCGCCGCTCGGTCGCCGCCGCCTTCACGGCGAAGGGCGTGGAGCGGCTGCGGGACAAGGCGCGCGGCATGCTGGACGAGCTGGTGGACGGGCTGCTCCAGGGCGATCCGCCCGCCGATCTCACCAGCGCGGTGCTCAGCCCGTTCCCGATCGCGGTGATCTGCGAGCTGATGGGCGTGCCGCCGGGTGACCGGGACGAGATGCACAACCGGACCCAGCTGATCCTGTCCTCCGCGCACGGCAAGGAGGTCAGCGAGAAGGCGAAGCGCGAGATGAGCGCCTGCTTCTCGGACCTGATCGGCGGGCGCGCGAACAGCACGGGCGAGGACGTCACCTCGCTCCTCGGTGCCGCCGTGGGCCGGGGCGAGGTGGCACAGGAGGAGGCCGTCGGCCTCGCCGTCCTGCTCCAGATCGGCGGCGAGGCGGTCACCAACAACAGCGGGCAGCTGTTCTACCTGCTGCTGACCCGCCCCGACCTCGTGGAGCGGCTGCGCGCGGAGCCGGAGATCCGCCCCCGGGCGATCGACGAACTCCTGCGCTACATCCCGCACCGCAACGCGGTCGGCCTGTCCCGGATCGCCCTGGAGGATGTGGAGATACAAGGCGTCCGCATCCGCGCCGGCGACGCGGTCTACGTCTCCTACCTGGCCGCCAACCGCGACCCGGACGTCTTCCCCGAACCGGAGACCATCGACTTCGCCCGCAGTCCCAACCCGCATGTGTCGTTCGGTTTCGGCCCGCACTACTGCCCCGGCGGCATGCTGGCCCGACTGGAGGAGGAACTGCTGATGGACGCCCTGCTGGACCGGATACCGGACCTGAGACTGGCCGTGCCGCCGGACCGGGTGCCGTTCCGGAAGGGCGCACTGATCCGGGGCCCCGAGGCCCTGCCGGTGACCTGGTGACCGGCCCATGACGGAGACGGAGGGACTGTACGTGCCGCCGGGCCACGGCCGCGTCGTGGAGACGCCGGCCCAGCGGGTGACGTTCAAGGTCACCGGAACCCACTCGCGGATGGCCTCCACCTTCGAGGTGGAGGTCCCGCCGGGCTTCGACGTCGGCGCCCATGTGCACACGCGCAGCGAGGAGCTGTTCTACGTCCTGGAGGGCGAACTGGACGTCCTCGCCTTCGAGCCCCGCGTCCGCACCCCCGACAACTGGCGGAAGTGGGTGTCGGGTTCGGGCAGCACGGTGGTGCGGGCGACGCCGGGCACGGTCGTCGTCGTACCGCCCGGCTGCCCGCACGCGTTCGCGAACCCGACGGACGCGCCCGCGAAGATGTTCTTCCAGGCGAGCCCGCCACCGGATCACGAGCGCTATTTCGAGGAGCTGCTGGAGATCCTCGGCAACGGCGGCCCGCCGGACCAGGAGGCCATCGAGGCGCTGCGGGCCAAGTACGACATCGAGCAGCTCACCCCGCTGAGACACCGGTGAGCGTCCCCGCCGGCGGGGGCACGGGTGACGCGCGCGGCGTTCCGCGGCGCACCCGCCCCCGCGGCGCTAGCGGATCGGCATCCCGGCCAGCGTCCGCGCGATGACGAGCCGCTGGATCTCGCTCGTCCCTTCGAAGATCGTGTAGATGGCCGCGTCCCGGTGCATCCGCTCCACCGGGTACTCGCGGGTGTACCCGTTGCCGCCGAGGATCTGGATGGCCTGCCCGGTGACCTTCTTCGCGGTCTCGCTGGCGAACAGCTTGGACATCGATCCCTCGGCCGCCGTGAACGGCTTGCCGTTGACCGCCATCCACGAGGCCCGCCACACCAGCAGCCGCGCCGCGTCGATCTGCGTCCGCATGTCCGCGAGCTGGAAGGCCACGCCCTGGTTGTCGATGATGGGCCGCCCGAACTGCTCGCGCGTCTTCGCGTAGTCGAGGGCGACCTCGTAAGCGGCCCGGGCGGTGCCGACCGCCATCGCGCCCACGGCCGGCCGCGAGGCCTCGAAGGTGGCCATCGCCGCGTTCTTCACCCTCTCCCCACCGGCGGCCTTCGCCCGCTCCCGGGCCCGGGCGAGCCGCTCGTCCAGCTTCTGCTTGCCGCCGAGCAGGCAGGAGCCGGGGACGCGCACGTTGTCGAGGATGACCTCGGCGGTGTGCGAGGCGCGGATGCCGTGCTTCTTGAACTTCTGGCCCTGCGCGAGGCCCGGCGTGCCCGGCGGGACGATGAAGGACGCGTGGCCCTTGGAGCCCAGCTCCGGGTCGACGACGGCGACGACGACGTGGACGTTGGCGATTCCGCCGTTGGTCGCCCAGGTCTTCGTGCCGTTGATCACCCACTCGTCCTTGGCCTCGTCGTACACGGCCCGCGTGCGCATCGAGGCGACGTCGGAGCCGGCGTCGGGCTCGGAGGAGCAGAACGCGGCGACCTTGACGTCACCGGCGTCGCCGTACATCTGCGGGATCCAGGTGCCGATCTGTTCCTCGGTTCCGTTGGCGAGAACGCCCACGGCGGCCAGGCCCGTGCCCACAATGGACAGGGCGATGCCCGCGTCGCCCCAGAACAGCTCCTCCATCGCCATCGGGATGCCGAGACCGGTGGGGTCGAAGTACTGCTGCGCGTAGAAATCGAGGGAGTAGATGCCGACCTTCGCCGCCTCCTGGATGACCGGCCAGGGCGTCTCCTCGCGCTCGTCCCACTCGGCGGCGGCGGGCCGGATCACGTCCGCGGCGAAGCCATGGAGCCAGTCCCGGACTTCCCTCTGTTCGTCGTTCAGCTCCATGGTGAACTCGGCCATGTCCCCTCCAGCGGCGGCAGTGCGATGTTACTAGCGGTAACGCGAGTCTGTTACTGACCGGTAGTAAAAGTCAACCGGTGCGGGTCATCGGCATCCCGTTCGATGTCAGGGGCCCGGTCAGTGTTAGTTTGCGCTGGCGTCACCGAATCAGCACGGGTGGGGAGAGCACATGGACACCACGCAGCGGACCGATCAGCAGCGGTCCGCCGACCGTCGACGGCGCGAGCTGCTGGAGGCCGCCGACCGGGTGGTGCTGCGCGACGGCCCGCAGGCGTCGATGAACGCCATCGCGGCGGAGGCCGGCATCACCAAGCCCATCCTCTACCGGCACTTCGGCGACAAGGGCGGACTGTACGCCGCTCTCGCCAAGCGGCACACCGACGCGCTGCTCGACTCGCTGCGGGCCGCGCTGGACGCCCCGGCGGACCGACGGGAGCGGGTGGAGTCCACGCTGGACACCTACCTCGCCGCGATCGAGGCCCGGCCCCAGGTGTACCGGTTCCTGATGCACCCCGCGGAGGGCAGCACCGGTCACGACCAGGGCTTCGACGTGGGCAAGCACTCCGCCCCGCTGCTGCGGCGGATGGGCGAGGAACTGGCCCGGGTCATCGAGGAGCGGGTGGACCTCGGGCCGGAGAGCCAGCGGCTGGCCCGGGTGTGGGGGCACGGCATCGTCGGGATGATGCACGCGGCCGGCGACTGGTGGCTGGGCGAACGCCCCTGCACCCGGGCCGAGTTGGTGCGCTCTCTGGCGGACCTGCTGTGGGGGCGGCTCGCGGCGGCCGGGGACCGGCTGGGCGGTCCCGGGTTCTGACCGCCCCCTCCCGCGCGGCTCACCTCACCGGTACCACGGCGCCCGGGAGATCCGGCGCAGCAGCCTGCGCCTGCGCAGGCCCGTGAGGTGGTCGGCGTACACGCGCCCGTCCAGGTGGTCGCACTCGTGCTGGAGGCACCGGGCGAAGAAGCCCGTGCCGTGGACCGAGACGGGCTCACCGGTCACGGTGAACCCCTCGACCACCGCGTGGTCGTACCGTTCCGTGCCCGCCTCCAGCCCCGGCAGGGACAGACAGCCCTCCGGGCCGCGGAGCACCAGGCCGTCCGCCGCCACCAGGCGCGGATTGACCACGTGACCGAGGTGACGGACGTCCTCGTCGTCGGGACAGTCGTACACGAACACCCGCAGACCGACCCCGATCTGGTTCGCGGCCAGGCCCACCCCGCGCGCCGCGTACATCGTGGCGAAGAGGTCCTCCACGAGGGCGGCCAGGCCGGCGCCGAAGTCGGTGACGTCCCGGCTCGGCTCGCGCAGGGACGCGTCGCCGAGCAGGGTGAGTGGCCGGACGCGCCCGTGGACGCCCGGAATGGAACCGTGTCGCATGGCGGCAAGGGTACGGTTCGTTCAGCTCATGCCCCGCCGCGGAAGGCGTGGACCGGGATTCGGGTGTACGAACGGATCTCGATAGGCTGACGTTCACACCACGTTGCCGGATGGCCACAGGCGCGGCGCGTACGCAAGGAGGATCGAGAACTGATGGCAGGCACCTCGGACCCGCTCTCGCCGCGGGCCAAGCTGGCCGTGACCGCGGGCAAGGCGGTCGCTGCGGCATCGCGAGCAGCGGGACGCGGCAGCGGATCGGTGATCGGCGGCAAGGTCGCGCTGAAACTCGATCCCGACCTGCTCGGGCGGCTCGCCCAGAACCTGGACGTCGTCCTGGTGTCCGCCACCAACGGCAAGACGACGACCACCCGGCTCATCGCGGAGGCGCTGGGCGCCGCGGGCCCGGTCGTGTCGAACGCGCTGGGCGCCAACATGCCGGCCGGCATCACGTCGGCGCTGGCGGGTGGTTCGGACGCGAAGTTCGGCGTCATCGAGGTCGACGAGAAGTACCTGGCCGGGGTGGCCCGGGACACCAGCCCCAAGTGCATCGCGCTGCTCAACCTCTCGCGCGACCAGCTGGACCGCGCCGCCGAGACCCGGATGCTCGCCGAGAACTGGCGTGAGGGCCTGGCCGGTTCCAAGGCGGTCATCGTCGCCAACTGCGACGACCCGCTGGTGGTGTGGGCCGCGTCCTCCTCGCCGAATGTGATCTGGGTCGCAGCCGGGCAGATGTGGAAGGACGACGCCTGGTCCTGCCCGTCGTGCGGTGGCGTCATGCAGCGCCCGGGCGACGACTGGTTCTGCGGCGAGTGCGGCTTCCGGCGGCCCACCGCGTCCTGGGCGCTGTCCGGGGACCACGTGCTGGACCCGCACGGCTCCGCCTGGCCGATCCACCTCCAGCTGCCCGGCCGCGCCAACAAGGCGAACGCGGCCAGCTCCGCGGCCGTCGCCGCCGTGTTCGGCGTGCCGCCGCAGGTCGCCCTGGAGCGGATGTACCAGGTGCAGGCGGTGGCCGGACGGTACGACGTCGTCCGGTTCCAGGAGCGTGACCTGCGGCTGCTGCTGGCCAAGAACCCGGCCGGCTGGCTGGAGACGTTCTCCCTGATCGACCCGCCGCCCACCCCCGTGATCCTGTCCGTGAACGCGCGCGGCGCCGACGGCACCGACACCTCCTGGCTGTGGGACGTCGACTACACGCGGCTGACCGGCCACCCGATCTTCGTGATCGGCGACCGGAAGCTGGACCTCGCCGTCCGCCTGGAGGTCGCGAACCAGCACTTCCAGGTCTGCGAGAACCTCGACCAGGCCGTGCAGATGTGCCCGCCGGGCCGTATCGAGGTCATCGCCAACTACACCGCGTTCCAGGACCTGCGCCGCCGCGTCGGCAACTGATCATCGAAGGGCGATCACCTCATGAGCGACAACCAACTGCGGCTGGTGTGGATCTACCCGGACCTGCTGAGCACCTACGGCGACCAGGGCAACGCGCTCGTCGTGGAGCGCCGGGCCCGGCAGCGCGGCCTGGACGTGGCGCGCCTGGACGTGCGCAGCGACCAGCCGATCCCCACCTCCGGTGACATCTACCTGATCGGCGGCGGTGAGGACCGTCCGCAGCGGCTCGCCGCCGAGCGGCTGCGCCGCGACGGCCATCTCCAGCGGGCGGTGGAGAACGGCGCGATCGTCTTCTCCGTCTGCGCGGGCTACCAGATCCTCGGCCACGAGTTCATCAACGACCTCGGTCAGCGCGAGCCGGGCCTCGGCCTGCTCGACGTGGTGTCCGTGCGCGGCGAGGGCGAGCGGTGCGTCGGTGACGTGCTCGGCGACATCGACCCGCAGCTGGGGCTGCCCCCGCTGACGGGCTTCGAGAACCACCAGGGCGTCACCCACCTCGGCCCCACCGCCCGCGCCTTCGCCCGGACGCGGATCGGCAAGGGCAACGGCACCGGGGACGGCACGGAGGGCGCGTACAACGGGACGGTCTTCGGCACGTACATGCACGGCCCGGTGCTCGCCCGCAACCCGCAGATCGCCGACCTGCTGCTGAAGCTGGCGCTGGACGTCAACGCGCTGCCGCCGATCGACGACCGCTGGTACGAGGCCCTCCGGGACGAGCGCATCGCTGCGGCGCAGCAGCCCGCGTGAGCACCGCTGCGCAGCGGCCCGCGTAACCCGGTGTTCAGCGGGATGTCAGCGCGGTGGGGCAGGCTCGTGGAGGGCCCGCCTGACGGCCTGTCCGCTCACATGTGCGGGCGAGTCCAGCAGGCGGACGCCCGCTACGGAGCCACCCCCTCACGCCGGTAGGGTGACCGGGAATCCGCCGGACAACGTGGTCCGGTTTCCCGGCCCACGTTGAGAAGGTATTTCGGGCTATGCGCATTGGTGTCCTCACGTCCGGCGGCGACTGCCCCGGCCTGAACGCCGTCATCCGGTCCGTCGTGCACCGCGCCGTCGCCGACCACGGCGACGAGGTCATCGGCTTCCGGGACGGCTGGAAGGGTCTCCTGGAATGCGACTACATGAAGCTCGACCTGGACGCCGTGGGCGGCATCCTGGCGCGCGGCGGCACCATCCTCGGCTCCTCCCGGGTCCGGCCCGAGCATCTGCGGGACGGGGTCGAGCGGGCCCGGGGCCACGTCGCGGAACTCGGCCTTGACGCGATCATCCCCATCGGCGGTGAGGGCACGCTGAAGGCGGCCCGGCTGCTGTCGGACAACGGGCTGCCCATCGTGGGCGTGCCCAAGACCATCGACAACGACATCGCCGTCACGGACGTCACCTTCGGGTTCGACACGGCGGTGGGTGTCGCCACCGAGGCGCTGGACCGGCTGAAGACCACCGCCGAGTCCCACCAGCGGGTCCTGATCGTGGAGGTCATGGGCCGGCACACCGGCTGGATAGCGCTGCACTCGGGCATGGCGGCCGGCGCCCACGCCATCGTCGTACCCGAGCGGCCCTTCGACATCGACGAGTTGACGCGGAAGGTCGGCGAGCGGTTCGAGGCGGGCAAGCGGTTCGCGATCGTCGTCGCCGCGGAGGGCGCCAAGCCGCGCCCGGGGTCCATGGACTTCGACGAGGGCGGCAAGGACGTCTACGGCCACGAGCGCTTCGCGGGGATCGCCCGGCAGCTGTCGGTCGAGCTGGAGCGGCGGCTCGGCAAGGAGGCCCGGCCGGTCATCCTCGGGCATGTGCAGCGGGGCGGCACACCGACGGCGTACGACCGGGTGCTGGCGACGCGGTTCGGCTGGCACGCGGTGGAGGCCGTGCACCGGGGCGAGTTCGGCAGGATGACGGCGCTGCGCGGGACCGACATCGTGATGGTGTCGCTGGCGGAGGCCGTGGAGACGCTGAAGACGGTGCCGCCGGCGCGGTACGTCGAGGCGGAGTGCGTCCTGTAGCGCGGTGGCCCGGAGCCTGACATGCCGCCCCCGGTCACGGTCGTGACCGGGGGCGGTTCTACTCTTGGGGCGGACAACTCGCACAACCCCCACGAATCAGGAGCCGGCGGATGGATCACAGCGGGCACGGCATGACCATGGATCTGCCGCCGTTCACGCTGGGACGAGGGCTCGGATGGTCGGCGGACCCCTTCTTCCTCGTCGCCTGTCTGGCCGGGCTGGCCCTGTACGGCTGGGGTGTCGTGCGGCTGCGGCGGCGCGGGGACGCCTGGCCGGTCTCGCGGACCGTGTCGTACGTCGTCGGCGTGCTCACCATCGTGCTGGTGATGTGCACCAGGCTGAACGACTACGGCATGGTCATGTTCAGCGTGCACATGGTGCAGCACATGGTGATCAGCATGCTGTCGCCGATCCTCATCCTGCTGGGTGCCCCGGTGACACTGGCGCTGCGCGCACTGCCGGCCGCCGGCCGGGGCCGCACGGGCCCGCGCGAGCTGCTGCTGATGCTCCTGCACAGCCGGTACATGCGGATCATCACGCATCCGGCGTTCACGATCCCGCTGTTCATCGCGAGCCTGTACGCCCTGTACTTCTCCCCGCTGTTCGACTTCCTGATGGGCTCCCGGACCGGGCACATCGCGATGATGGTGCACTTCCTCGCCGTCGGGGTGGTGTTCTTCTGGCCGATCATCGGCGTCGACCCGGGCCCGCACCGGCCGGGTCATCTGATGCGGATGCTGGAGCTGTTCGCGGGCATGCCGTTCCACGCCTTCTTCGGCATCGCGCTGATGATGGCGTCGACGCCGATGGTGGACACCTTCCGGCACCCGTCGGCCTCGCTCGCCGTCGACGCGCTGTCCGACCAGAGCGCGGCGGGTGGCATCGCGTGGGCGTTCAGCGAGATCCCGTCGGTGCTGGTGCTGATAGCGCTGCTGTTCCAGTGGTACCGCTCCGAGCAGCGGCAGGCCAGGCGCACGGACCGGGCCGCCGACCGGGACGGCGACAAGGAGCTGGCCGCGTACAACGCCTATCTGGCATCCCTCGACGCCCGCAAGGGCTGACCCGCCCGCTCCCCGCGGGGCGGTCCCGTCGCCCCCGGCAGCGGTGGGGGTATCCCCTCCGGACGGGAATCGGGGCACCATGGTCGTGGACGGACCATGAGGAGGGTGTCGCGATGAGCGGATCCACGAACGGTTCCATGAACGGTTCCACCAGGACGATGGGGGTGCTCACGGTCGGCGGGCTCGTCGTCGTGACCGCCTACACGGTCGCCCTCGGCGGCAACGGCTGGCTGTGGTTCGGCTGGGTGGTGCTGGGGCTGCTGACCCTCGCCATGGTCGTCACCCGGTCGTGAGCCCGTCCCTGGCGCGCCCGTTCACTACAGTGCCCGCATGAACAGCAGGACGCCCTCCTTCGACGAGCTGGACCGCCGGATCATCACCGCGCTGATGGGCAACGCCCGGACCAGCTTCGCCGAGATCGGCGCGGTGATCGGGCTCTCCGCCACGGCGGTCAAGCGGCGCGTGGACCGGCTGCGCGAGACGGGGGTGATCACCGGGTTCACGGCGACGGTTCGGCCCTCGGCGCTGGGCTGGCGCACGGAGGCGTACGTCGAGGTCTACTGCGAGGGCGCAGCCCCGCCCCGGCGCCTGGCGGAGGTCGTCCGCAACCATCCGGAGATAGCGGCGGCCATGACGGTCACCGGGGGCGCCGACGCGCTGCTGCACGTACGCGCCCGGGACGTGGAGCACTTCGAGGAGGTGCTGGAACGGATCCGCGCCGAGCCGTTCATCCGGAAGACGATCAGCGTGATGGTGCTGTCCCACCTGCTGCCGGAGAGCCCGGAGGCGGGCGCCACCCACGCGGCACCCGAGTGAGCGCCGGGACGCGCAGCGTTCGTGCGCCGCCGCGGGGAACAACGCAGCGTTCCTGCGTGTCCGCGCAGCTCATGTCGCTTGTCGTCCGTCTCCCTCTCTTCCTACCGTGGTGGCACCCCCCGTGACACACAGGAGAGCGGAGGAAACCCTCTGTGTCCGACGTGCGTGTGCAGCGCTCCCGGCGGTTCCTGGTCTGCGAACCCAGGCACTTCACCGTCGAGTACGCGATCAACCCCTGGATGTCTCCCGACCGGCCCGTCGACGTGGATCTCGCCCGGGAACAGTGGCAGGCATTGATCCACGCCTACCGCACCCACGGCCACACGATCGACACCGTCCCGCCGGTCCCGGGCCTGCCCGACATGGTGTTCGCGGCGAACGCGGCGTTCGTCGTCGGCGGCCGGGTCTTCGGCTCCCTCTTCCACGCCCCGCAGCGGCGCCCGGAGTCGGTGCACTACGACACCTGGTTCAAGACGGCGGGCTACGACGTCCACCGGCCCGGATCCGTGGCCGAGGGCGAGGGCGACCTGGTGTGGACCGGCCGGTACGTGCTCGCCGGCACCGGGTTCCGCACCACCCGGGAGGCGCACCGGGAGGTGCAGGAGTTCCTCGGCCACCCGGTGATCGGCCTGACCCTGGTGGACCCGTACTTCTACCACCTGGACACGGCGCTTTTCGTCCTGGACGACGACAACATCTGCTACTACCCGCAGGCGTTCTCGCCGGGCAGCCAGGAGGTCCTGCGGCGGCTGTACCCGGACGCGGTGCTCGCCTCCCGAGACGACGCGATGGCGTTCGGGCTGAACTCCGTCTCCGACGGCCGCCACGTCTTCATCGCACCCCGGGCCGAGGCGCTGGCCGAGCGCCTGTCCGGCCACGGTTACGTCCCCGTCCCCGTCGACCTGTCGGAGTTCCACAAGGCCGGCGGAGGCATCAAGTGCTGCACCCAGGAGATCCGCTGATGACCGCACCCGCGCGCGCCCGTACGTCCGACGACCTGATCCGCGCCGAGGAGCCGGTCCTCGCGCACAACTACCACCCGCTGCCCGTGGTGGTGGCCCGCGCCGAGGGCAGCTGGGTGGAGGACGTGGAGGGCAACCGCTACCTCGACATGCTGGCCGGCTACTCGGCCCTCAACTTCGGCCACC
Organism: Streptomyces sp. Y20; assembly: GCF_043195475.1. Classification (NCBI taxonomy): domain Bacteria; kingdom Bacillati; phylum Actinomycetota; class Actinomycetes; order Kitasatosporales; family Streptomycetaceae; genus Streptomyces; species Streptomyces sp. Y20. The sequence goes on along the minus strand of NZ_JBIDDP010000017.1, from coordinate 137,084 downwards.
GGCATCCCGCGCTGATCGAGGCCGCCCACCGCCAGCTCGACCGGCTCACCCTCACCTCCCGCGCCTTCCACAACGACCGGCTGGCCGGGTTCGCCGAACGGCTCGCCGAGCTGACCGGCCTGGACATGGTGCTGCCGATGAACACCGGCGCGGAGGCGGTGGAGAGCGGCGTGAAGGTGGCGCGCAAGTGGGCGTACGACGTGAAGGGGGTGCCGGACGGGCAGGCGACGATCGTGGTCGTCGCGGACAACTTCCACGGCCGGACGACGACGATCGTCAGCTTCTCCACCGACGAGACGGCCCGCGCGGGCTTCGGTCCCTTCACGCCCGGCTTCCGGATCGTGCCGTACAACGACCTGGCCGCGCTGGAGTCGGCCGTCGACGACACCACGGCGGCGGTGCTGATCGAGCCCGTCCAGGGCGAGGCGGGTGTGGTCGTCCCGGACGACGGCTACCTCACCGGGGTGCGCGAGCTGACCCGCCGCGAAGGCTGCCTGTTCATCGCCGACGAGATCCAGTCCGGCCTCGGCCGCACGGGCCGCACCCTCGCCGTCGACCACGAGGACGTCGTCCCGGACGTGCTGCTGCTGGGCAAGGCGCTGGGCGGCGGCATCGTGCCGGTGTCGGCGGTCGTGGCCCGGCGCGAGGTGCTCAGCGTGCTGCACCCCGGCGAGCACGGCTCGACGTTCGGCGGCAACCCGCTCGCGGCGGCGGTCGGCACGGCCGTGGTCGAGCTGCTGGAGACCGGCGAGTTCCAGCGCCGGGCGGCCGAGCTGGGCGTCATCCTGCGGGACGGGCTGACCGGGCTGGTCGGCAACGGTGTGGCCGGGTTCCGGGCGCGCGGGCTGTGGGCGGGCGTGGATGTCGACCCGGCCCTCGGCACCGGCCGCGAGATCAGCGAGCGCCTCATGCGCGAGGGAATCCTGGTCAAGGACACCCACGGCTCCACGATCCGGCTGGCGCCGCCGCTGACGATCACGGCGGAGGAGCTGCGCGGCGCGCTGGCCGCCCTGGCGAAGGTACTGGCCTGAGGGACGGGCGGGCGGCGGTGAGGACACCGCCGCCCGCCCGCCGTGCGGTCAGCCGGCGCCGAGGAGCTGCCTCATCTCCTCGATCTCGGCGGTCTGCGCGGTCACGACGGCGTCCGCCATGGTCAGGGCGGGACCGTAGCGGCCCTCGTTCCGCTCGGTCCTGGCCATCTCGACGGCGCCCTGGTGGTGCGCGACCATCAGCGACAGGAACCGGCTGTCGAACTCCTTGCCGGTGGTCTTCCTCAGCGCCGCCATGTCGTCGTCGCCCATCATCCCTGGCATTGCCGGCATGCCACTCATTCCGCTCATGCCGGAGTGACTGGAGTGGTCCATGCCGGTCTTGGGCACCTGCTCGCCCCAGGACGTCAGCCAGCCGGTCATGGTGCGGATCTCCGGCCCCTGGGCCTTCTCGATCCGGGCGGCGAGGTCCTTCACCCGCGCCGAGGAGGCCCGGCCGTCGGCGAGTTCCGCCATCTCCAGGGCCTGCCGGTGGTGCGGGATCATGCCCTGCGCGAAGGCGACGTCCTGGGCGTTGTGCGCGGTGGCGGAGGCACTCGGGGTGGCCGAGGGCGTGGAGCCGCCGGCGCCCGCGGTGCCGCCGCTCCCGCCGCAGGCGGCGAGGAGGAGGGCGGCCGTCGCGGCGGCCACGGTGACGGCGGCACGGCGCGTCAGGGCGCGGGGGGTCTGCGTACGGGGGTTCATACGGGAACTCCTGCTGTTCCGGAGGGTTTCGGGCACGCGTGGACACGGCCGCGGCACCCGCGCCTGGCGGGGGCGGCCGGAGCGGCCTCTAGATGCGCAGGAGTTGGAGTTCGGCCAGGTCGGGCGGCGCACGGGCGCCCTCCGGCGCGGTGGCCGGGCCGGGACGCGGGCAGGTGACCGGTGCGGCGGCGTGCGCCGGACCGGGGACCGGTGGAGGAAGCTGCGGGCCGCCGTCGACCGCGCCGGAGGCGCACGCGGGGTCGGCGTGATGCGGCCGGTGGCCACCGCAGTGGCCGTCGCCGTCCGGGCAGTCGTCCGGCGCGGTGGCGGCGATCGTGCCGTGCGCGGCCCGGACCTGCCCCCCGTGTGCCTCGTGCCCCATGCCCCCGCCGGGCGCCAGGGCGTGCATACCGAGCAGCCCGGCCAGCACCGCCAGCACGAGCAGCGCACGCCGCCGCGGCTGGGGCGGTGGCGAGGCGTGCGATCGGGCACCGGTCGTCGGGGACATCGGCCATATCGTACGGGTCCGGGGACGATCACCGTGCGGACACACCTCGGCGGAGCCGTGCACGCGAGCGTTCCGGCCGGTGGGTGTGAGCCTCGGTACGGCCGGGCGTGCGCGCGACGGAGCGTGCGCCGGGTCACGCTGTGGCGATGCCGACATCCGCGGGCACGGCATGATGGGAGAGGTCCCCGTCAGGACGGGGCATACGGCAACCAGGCGTGCGGCGCATCTCGGCGCGCCGCGAGTGCGAAGCGACGAGCGGGGTGGCACCTCGAGGGTCCAGGAGGCGAGGAGATGGCGGAACCGGAGAAGACGCAGACCGGTCAGCGGGAGACCCGGGCAGTGCCTTCCGCCGGATCGGCCTGCGCGCTGGAGGCCATCGGGGCGGGCGCGTACGTCGTGGACGAGCAGGGCCGCATCCTCGTCGTCAACAGCGGCGCCGAACGCCTGCTGGGCCGCTCCGCCGGGGAACTCGTCGGCCATGACGCCCATGAGCTGCTGCACCGCGGGCCGGAGGGGCAGCTGCTGCCCGCCACTCGGTGCAGCATGCGGCAGGCCTTCCACGCCGGACGTCCGGCGCAGGCCGACAAGGACTACTTCGCCCACGCCGACGGCTCCGTGCTGACCATCTCCTGGCTGATCAGCCCGTACACGCTGGGTCCGGGTAGGAGCGGCACGCTCGTCGTCTTCCATCCTCCCGAGCCGGTGCCGAATCCGGATGCGCTCCCGCAGCCGGCCGCGGAGCCGCTGACCGAACTCGAACGACTGGCTCTGCTGGCCGAGACCACCACCCAGCTGACCTCCACCCTGGAGGTCGACGAGACCCTGCGCAGGCTGGTGGCCCTGGTCCTGCCCCGGCTGGCGGACTGGGTCGTCATCGATCTGATCACCGAACGCGACGAGGTGTGGCGCACCGCCGTGGTCCAGGCCGACGGCGACCGCCTGACGCATCACGAGGATCTCCAGGGGCCGATGCCGCCCGTGCCGGAGCAGTCCCCGATGCCCCTGTCCCGGGCCCTGCGCGGCGTCGCCTCCACCCTGGCCGGCCCCGAGACGTACCACGGGCCGCCGGACTCGGGCATCGCGGTGGAACAGCGCCGCCTGTTCGATGTCACCGGCATCCACTCCGCGGCCATCGCCCCGATACGCACGGCCCGTGAGGTCCTGGGCGCGCTCACCCTGGGCCGGGCCGAGAAGCCCGGGAACTTCACCGGCACCGACCTTCCCCTGGTCGAGGACATCGCCCGCCGGGCCGGCCTGGCCCTGGACAACGCCCGCCTCTACCAGCGCCAGCGCAAGGTCGCCGAGACCATGCAGAACCACCTGCTGCCGCAGATGCCGCGCGTGCCCGGGCTCCAGATGACGGTCCGCTACCTGCCCGCCCCCGACGGCTCGCACGTCGGCGGCGACTGGTACGACGCCTTCACCCTGTCCGACGGGGCCACGGCCCTGGTCATCGGGGACGTCGTGGGCCACGACCTGGAGGCCGCGGCCGGCATGGCCCAGCTGCGCAACATGCTGCGCGCCTACGCCTGGTCGCACGAGGAAGCCCCCAGCCGCATCGTCGAACGGCTGGACCAGGCGATGATGCCCATCACCGACGTCACCATGGCCACCCTCGTCATGGCCCGGGTGGCCCGGGACGGCGGCGGCGACTGGGTGCTGTCCTGGACCAACGCCGGCCACCCGCCGCCCCTGCTCGTCACCCGCGACGGCCTGGCGTCCTACCTCACCGACGGCCACGGACTCCTCCTGGGTACGGGAGTCAACGCCTCCCGCCCCGACGCCACGGTCCTGCTGCCGCCCGGGTCGACCCTGCTGCTGTACACCGACGGCATGATCGAAGCGCCCGGGCAGACCCTGGACGACGGCCTGGACCGGCTGCGCCAGCACGCCGCCGCCCTCGCCCACCGTTCCCTGGAGTCCTTCACCGACGAGCTGCTGCGCCGCGTCCACCCGCCCGGCCTGGACGACGTCGCCTTGCTGGCCGTACGGACACCCCTGTGAACGGCCCCGGCCGCCGGCAGGGGGCGTGCGCCTGCCGGCGGCCGGGGTCCGGGCCTCGGAGGCCGGGTCAGACCGGAATCTTGGACTGCGCCCCGCCGCCCCGGGCGCGCAGTTGCTCGTTGATGCGCTGAGCTTCCTCGAGCTGGTCCTCGAGGATGACGATGCGGCAGGCGGCCTCGATCGGGGTGCCCTGGTCGACGAGTTCGCGCGCGCGGGCGGCGACGCGCAGCTGGTAACGGGAGTAGCGGCGGTGGCCGCCCTCGGAGCGCAGGGGGGTGATCAGGCGGTGTTCGCCCAGTGCGCGGAGGAAGGCGGGGGTGGTGCCGAGCATCTCGGCGGCCCGGCCCATCGTGTAGGCGGGGTAGTCGTCATCGTCGAGAGTGTCGACGGCGCGGGTACTGCGAGGGGGCATAGACCTCTTCTTCCCGGGGACGCATCGGGGGGCCCGGGCGCCTTGCGGCACCCGGGCCCCGAGCTTTCAACACCATCTACCGGCAGACTTCGCCGGCGTTCTCTGTCCACAGACTCCGCCTGGGAGGGCGGGGCTGCGGGGATCGCGGATGCGTGACCGGGGACCACCTTCCATTCCGGGGCCTGCGGTACCCGGGCGGACTTCTTCCTCGCCCGGGCGATCCTGATGGCGTCCGCTCCTTACTTTCGTTACCTGGTTCTGTACTGCTCGTACTGCTGGTGACCTTTCGGGTCACATCGTGCTTGAGCTGCATGCACGGCAGTTCGTCTCTGCCGTGCCCGTCTGGACTTCTTGGCTATGTGGACAACAGTAGCCCAGCGGCAGGGCAATGTCTACTGCCGCCGTGACAGATTTTCTCCATGCCGCACGCCCGCAGTTCTGTCACACGTACGGCCGGCAGCTTCTCTCGATCCCCAGTGACACCACGTGGCACCGCTTGGCGCCACCCACCGCCAAGTGATGTCTCCGCGCCACGCTCGAAAATCTGCCCCCAGTGAGGCATCACCAAGGCTTGCGCATGGCACCACTTTGGCGCCATGATGGCGTCATGGACCTCACTCCCTATGTCGAAGCCCTGCGCCGGGAACTCGCGGTGGCCGCCGAAGCCGGCGGGAAGGAAGCCCGCGAGCTGGCCGAGCGGCTCACCGCACCCCTGGAGTCGGCGACCCGGCTGACCATGCTCCACGTGCTCTCCGCCGCGATGGACGAGGTCACCCGCGACCTCGCCCCCGGCTCGGTCGACGTACGGCTGCGCGGGCTGGACCCCGACTTCGTGGTGACACCGCCCCCCACCGACGCCGGTGCGACGGAGGCGGTCACCGCGCCCGTCGAACCGCCCAGGGCCCAGGCGCCCGCCGACACCGACGAGGGCGGCACCGCCCGCGTCAACCTGCGTCTGCCGGCCCAGCTGAAGACCCGCGCCGAGGAGGCCGCGAGCCGCGAGGGCCTGTCGGTCAACGCGTGGCTGGTCCGGGCCGTGTCGGCCGCGGTCGACAGCGGCACGCGGCCGCGCACGCCGGAGAAGACCCAGACCATCGGCCAGAGCTTCACGGGCTGGGTGCGCTGACCGTACCCGCCCGTCACACCGCCCCACTTCACCCACACCACGTCCCACCAGCGGGGACGAACCGAAGACCCAAGAGGACGGAACAGTCATGCCTTCTTTCGACACTCCCGAACCGGTTTCGGCCACCGCCCACGTGTACGCGGGTTCCATCCGGTTCGCCGCGGGCGACCGCCCCGACACGGTCGTCGAGGTGCTGCCCCGTGACCCGAAGCGGGACCAGGACGTGCGGGCCGCGGCCCAGACCGAGGTGACGTACGCGAGCGGAGTCCTGACGGTCAGGACGCCCAAGAGCCGCAGTCTCGTCGGGCGCGCCGGCACCGTCGACGTGACGGTCGAACTGCCCACGGGCTCGCACGTCGACATGACCGGCTCGTGGGTGCAGGTGCTCGGCGAGGGCCGGCTCGGCGAGGTGCGCGTGAAGACCTCGTCCGGTGACGTCCGCCTGGACACCACCGGGCCGCTCCACCTGACCGCCTCCCACGGCTCGATCACCGTCGACCGGATCGAGGGCATGGCCGAGATCGCCACCAGCTCCGGCAGCCTGCGTGTCGGCACGGTCGACGGCCCCGCCGTCCTGAAGAACTCGCACGGCACCACGACCGTGGGCGCCGCGACCGGTGAGCTGCGGGTGAGCGGCGCCAATGGTGACATCGACATCGCGCGCGCCGAGGGCTCGGTCACCGCCACCACCGCCCACGGCACCCTGCGCGTCGTCGAGGTCGCGCGCGGCACCGTGCAGTTGGAGACGTCCTACGGCGCCATCGAGGTCGGTGTCCGCGAGGGCACCGCCGCCTGGCTCGACGTCAGCTCCGGCCACGGGCAGGTGCGCAACACGCTCACCGCCTCCGAGACCCCCGAGAAGTCGGAGGGCACCGTCGAGGTCCGCGCCCGTACCCGTTACGGGAACATCGACGTGCGCCGCGCCCGCCCCTGAGCACCGGCTCCGTACACTCGCCCACCCGCCCACTCCCCCATCGTCACGTCAGCCTCCGAACGGGAGCGCCCCATGCCCTTATCTGTCATGCCCACGACCAAGCCGGGCGACGGTCCCCAGTCGCCTCCCGCCGTCTCCGCCCTCGGTCTGCGCAAGTCCTACGGCGGCAAGACCGTGCTCGACGGCATCGATCTGCACATCCCGGCCGGGTCCGTGTTCGCGCTGCTCGGACCCAACGGCGCCGGCAAGACCACCACCGTGCAGATCCTGTCCACGCTGATCGCCGCCGACGGCGGCCGGGCCCAGGTCGCGGGCCACGACATCGCCACGTCGCCGGACGGGGTGCGCGCCGCGATCGGCGTCACCGGGCAGTTCGCCGCGCTCGACGACCTGCTCACCGCCGAGGAGAACCTGCACCTCATGGCCGACCTGCTGCGTCTGGGCAAGCGGGAGGGACGGTCCCGGACCGCGGAATTGCTCCGGCGGTTCGACATCGCCGACGTCGCGGGGAAACGGGCCGCGACCTTCTCCGGCGGTATGCGGCGCCGGCTCGACCTCGCCATGACACTGGTCGGCGACCCCCGGGTGATCTTCCTCGACGAGCCGACGACCGGGCTCGATCCCCGCAGCCGGCGCACCATGTGGGACACGGTGCGTTCCCTGGTCGCGGGCGGCACCACCGTCTTCCTCACCACCCAGTACCTGGAGGAGGCCGACCAGCTGGCCGACCGGATCGCCGTGCTCGACGGCGGCCGGATCGTCGCCGAGGGCACCGCCGACGAACTCAAGGCGCAGATACCCGGCAGCCACGTACGGCTGCGGTTCACCGGTTCGGCCGAGTACGACCGCGCGGCCACCGCCTTCCCCGGCGCGGCCCGCGACGACGAGAACCTCGTCCTGCGCGTGGCCGGCGACGGCGGCCCCGACACGCTGCGCGCCCTGCTGGACCAGCTGGACGCCGCCGGTGTCCGGGCCGCCGGCCTCTCCGTGCACACCCCCGACCTCGACGACGTGTTCCTCGCCCTGACCGGTGACGGCACCACCGGAACCGGCACCCCGCCGCACCTGAAGGAGACCCCGCGATGAGCACCCTCACCTACGCCGTGCACGACTCGATGACGATGCTGCGGCGCAACCTCAGGCACGCGCTCCGCTATCCGGCCGTGTCGCTCGGCGCCTCCATGATGCCGATCCTGATGCTGCTGCTGTTCGTGTACGCCTTCGGGGACTCGATCGGAGCGGGAATGGGCGGCGGCCGGGACGCCTACCTGGAGTACCTGACGCCCGGCATCGTCATCATGGGCGTGGCGTCCGGGGCGATGTCCACCTCGATCGCGGTCTGCTCCGACATGACCGAGGGCATCATCAACCGCTTCCGCACCATGAACATCACGCGTTCGTCGTTCATGACGGGCCATGTCGTCGGCAGCGTCATCCAGACGATGGTGAGCGTCGTCCTGGTCGTGGCGGTGGCGCTCACCCTGGGTTTCCGGCCGGACGCCACTCCCCTGGAGTGGCTCGCCGCCGCCGGTCTCCTCACGGCCGTCGCGTTCGCGGTGACCTGGCTGGCGGCGGCGTTCGGCCTGATCTCCAAGACCGTCGAGTCCGCGAGCAACAAGCCGCTGCTGGTGCAGTTCCTGCCGTTCCTCGGCTCCGCGTTCGTGCCGGCCGGCTCGATGTCCCCGGGCTTGCGCTGGTTCGCCGAGTACCAGCCGTTCACGCCGATGACCGAGACGCTGCGCGGCCTGCTCTCCGGCTCGGAGATCGGCGCGAACGGCTGGATCTCGCTCGGCTGGTGCGCCGGCATCGCCCTGTTCGGCTACGCCTGGTCGCGCTCCCTGTTCAACAGCACCACCAAGCGCTGAGCGCCCGGCGCCTCACCCGGTCGGCCGAGGAGGCGGGCACCGGCCCCGGCACGCTGCACCGGCACTTCCCCGCCCGGCGGGCACTGGTGGCGGCCGTGCCCCGGACCCGCTCCGAGCAGCGGCTGGCCCGCCGGCCGGACATCGCACGCCGGCCCCTACCCGGGCGCCGCACCGACGTCCGGCCCGTGCACGCGGCGGCTTCACATCCCGGCGAACGGGCAGCCTGACGACAGGTACGCGTGAGCCCACGTCCGTCCGTGCTGCCCGACCCGACCTGGGAGTGAGCCGTGTTCTACTACCTGCTCAAGTACGTGCTGCTGGGGCCCTGGCTCAGACTGGTCTTCCGTCCCCGGATCGAGGGCCTGGAACACGTGCCCGCGTCGGGGGCGGCGATCATCGCCGGCAACCATCTGTCCTTCTCCGACCATTTCCTGATGCCGGCGATCCTCAAGCGCCGCATCACCTTCCTCGCCAAGGCGGAGTACTTCACCGGGCCCGGCGTGAAGGGCCGCCTCACCGCGTTCTTCTTCCGCGGCGCCGGGCAGATCCCGGTGGACCGTTCCGGCAAGGAGGCGGGCCGGGCGGCGATCCGGGAGGGCCTGAGGGTGCTGGGCAGGGGTGAGTTGCTCGGCGTCTACCCGGAGGGCACGCGCTCGCACGACGGCCGGCTGTACAAGGGCAAGGTGGGCGTGGCCGTGATGGCGCTCAGGGCCGGGGTCCCGGTCGTGCCCTGCGCGATGATCGGCACGTTCGAGGCGCAGCCGCCGGGTCGGGTCGTCCCCCGGATCCGCCCGGTCACCATCCGCTTCGGCCGGCCACTGGACTTCTCCCGCTATGCCGGAATGGAGCGGGAGAAGGCGGTGCTGCGGGCGATCACCGACGAGATCATGTCCGCGGTCCTGGCACTGTCCGGGCAGGAGTACGTCGACGAATACGCGGCCGTCGTCAAGGAGCGGGAGGCGGCCGGGAGGCGCGGGCGGGAGCGCGGTCCGGGCGGGCGCCGCTGAGCCGCCCCTCCGGTCCCGGGGATGACGGAGGGGCGGCCGGTGGTCCGGCCGCCCCTCGTCACCGTGCCGGTGCGGTTACGGCTTGGGCGTGGCGTGCGGGGCGCAGGTCACGTCCGAGCCGTCCAGCGTGCCGTCGATCAGGTAGGCGTCGACGCGCTGGTTGATGCACGGGTTGACCAGTCCGGTCACGCCGTGCGAGCCCGCGTCCCTCTCGGTGATCAGGCGGGAGCCCTTGAAGCGGTGGTGCAGGTCGACGGCGCCCTGGTAGGGGGTGGCCGCGTCCCGGGTGGACTGCACGATCAGGACCTTCGGCAGGCCCTGGTGGGTCCTGACCTCCAGCGGGTGGTGCTGCTTGGCCGGCCAGGTGGCGCACGGCAGGTTCATCCAGGCGTTCGCCCAGGTCATGAACGGGTAGTCCTTGTTGAGCCGGGTGTTGTCCCGGTCCCAGGTGTGCCAGCTGGTGGGCCACTTGGCGTCGGCGCACTCGACGGCCGTGTAGACGGCGTTGGAGTTCTCCGAGGCGATGTTGCCCGCGGTGTCCGACAGGTCCGGGGCGGCGGCGTCGACCAGCGCCTGGGTGTCACCGGCGACGTACTTGCCGAACACCGTGGCGACCGGCACCCACGAGGAGTCGTAGTACGGCGCATTCTGGAAGAAGGAGATCAGCTCGGCCGGGCCGACGAGCCCGCCGATGGGGTTCTTCTTCGCGGTGGCGCGCAGCTGGAGCCACTTGTCCTGGACTGCCGCGCGAGTGGTGCCGAGGTGGAAGGCGGCGTCGTTCGCGGCGACCCAGTCCTCCCAGTCCTTCCAGCGGCCCTCGAAGGCGATGTCCTGGTTCAGGTTGGCCTGGTACCAGATGTTCTCGCGGGAGGGGTCGACGACGCTGTCCACGATCATCCGGCGCAGGTGGCCCGGGAAGAGGGTGCCGTAGACGGCGCCGAGGTAGGTGCCGTAGGAGACGCCGAGGTAGTTGATCTTCCTCTCGCCCAGTGCGGCCCGGATGACGTCGAGGTCGCGGGCGGTGTTCGGCGTGGTCATGTGCGGCAGCATCGCGGCGCTGCGTTCGCCGCAGCCCTCCGCGTACTCACGGGCCAGCTTGCGCTGCGCGCTCTTGTCAGCCTCGCTGTCCGGCACCGGGTCGGCCTTGGGGGCCTTGACGAACTCCTGCGGGTCCACGCAGGAGATGGGCGCCGAGTGGCCGACGCCGCGCGGGTCGAAGCCGACGAAGTCGTAGGCCTTGGCGACGTTCGCCCAGACGGCGTTCTTGTTGGTGACCCGGGTCGGGAAGCGCATGCCGGAGCCGCCGGGGCCGCCCGGGTTGTAGACGAGGGCGCCCTGACGCTCCTGCGGGGTGCCGGTGTTGCCGATGCGGTCCACGGCGAGCTTGATCTGCTTGCCGTAGGGGTGGGCGTAGTCGAGCGGCACGCTGACCCAGCCGCACTGGATGGGCTTGGCCAGCCCCCAGCCGGTGGGGCAGTCCTGCCAGTCGATGCCGGCCCGGGCGGCGCGGGTCGCGGCCGTCGCGGCGCCCCTGGCCTCGCGGTCCGGGCCGGGCCGGGAGGCGGCTCCGGCCGTGGGGGCCGACACCGCCCCGGCGATCAGGGTGGCGGTGACGAGTACTCCGGCGGAACCGAACGCCATCAGGCGGCTCTTCGGTCTGTTCTCCCTCAAGGGGGCCCCTCCCCGTACCTCGCTGAGAATGGTCAGGCGGGGATCCTCTCGGTTGTGAGCCCGCTGAGAACAGGGTTTGCCGCCCATCTTTACCAATCCGATAACCGGACGATCAAGTCTCGCTGAGCGGGGCCCTGTTCACCGGCCGAGTTCATCCAGCCCGCCAAGCCGGCCCGGCCGGTCCAGCGCGTCCAGTCGGTCCAACTCCGCGTCCAGCAGCCGCCGCAGCCGCAGCGCGTCGGGGGCGACCGCGCTGACGAGCACGGCGGGCCCGGCGAGCGGCACCAGTGCGGCGCACTCCCCCAGCATCCGCGCGGCCGGCGGCTCGTCGGCGAACTCCGGTCGGACCACCACGAGTTGGCCGACCGCCCGGTGTCCGGCGAGCACGGCCGGCCCGTCCCAGCCGCCGGGCGCGCCGGGCCCGCAGGCCAGCTCCTGATCCAGCACCGTACGGCCCGCCACCCGCACGGTCAGCCGGCTGGTGAGCCGCCCGGGCTGCTCCCCGGCCCGCCCGAGCACCTGCTCCTCGCGCAGCACGAGCCGGGCGCCGGCGCCGACCTCGGCCCGGGTGGTGACGTACAGATCGCTGCCCTCGGCCGATATCAACTGCTCGGGCATCCAGTGCAGTTCCGCGCCGTCGGCCACGTCGAGCCGTACGTCGTAGCGGGCTTCGTCCCCGGTCTGTCCGGGCAGCGCGATCGTGGCGGCGGCCGAGCCGACGTGCAGCCGGGCGCCCTGCTCCACCCGGGCGGCCAGCGTGAAGCGGTCGCCGCCGAGCGGACCGCTCATCGCACCGACGACCATGACCCGCGCCCCGGGGCCGGCCGCCCGGGTCCGGCGCAGCGCGAGCGGGCCCTCGCCGTCCAGGACAGGCAGGGCCGTACCGCCGCGGCCGTCGGCGCGAGCGACGACACGGGCGCTCGCCCGAACGCCGGCGAGCCTCACGCCGTCCACGCGGCCAGCCGCTCGCGGACCCACGCGGCCACGTCGGCGACGCCGCTCCCGCCGCGCAGCGACTGGAACACGACCGGCAGTCCGGCCCGCTGCGCCTCGGCATCGGCGGCCATGCGGGTGAGGTCGGAGCCGACGTACGGGGCGAGGTCCGTCTTGTTGACGACGAGGAGGTCGGCGGTGGTGACGCCGGGGCCGCCCTTGCGCGGGATGTCGTCGCCGCCGGCGACGTCGATGACGAACACCTGGGCGTCCACGAGCCCTTTGGAGAAGGTCGCGGTGAGGTTGTCGCCACCGGACTCGACGAGGATCAGGTCCAGCGGACCGATGGCGTCCTCCAGGTCCTCCACCGCCTCCAGGTTGGCGGAGATGTCGTCGCGGATCGCGGTGTGCGGACAGGCGCCCGTCTCCACGGCGGTGATCCGCTCGGGCGGCAGCACGGCCTCCCTGAGCAGGAACTCGGCGTCCTCGCGGGTGTAGATGTCGTTGGTGACGACGGCCAGGGACAGTTCGTCGCGCAGCTCCCTGCAGAGCGCGGCGACGGTGGCGGTCTTGCCCGAGCCGACGGGGCCGCCGAGTCCGATGCGCAGGGCGCGGCGCCGTCCGTCGGGGCGGTGTGCGTCGGCGCCGAGGGCGGCCGGGCCGTCGTGGGTGTGGTCGAGGTGCATGTGCGGCTCCTGTGGGGCAAGGGGTGGTCCGCAGCCCGGCCCGTCCGGGGCGGCAGGACAACGAGAACTGGGGGCTTCAGGACGCGAACAGCCGTACCGGCCACGCCGCGTGCCATTCGGCGGCGATCTCCAGCACCGGTCCGGAGGCGGCCGGCAGGGCGTCGAGGCCGTCGTCGGCCACCCGCCGGGCCGCCGTCACGGCCCGGTCCGCGACGCGGTCGAGCTCCGGCGCCAGCCGGGCCAGCACACCGGTCGCGTCGAACGGGTCGAGACCGAGCAGACGCACGGTGGCCGTCGCCGGCCCGCTCACGCTCTCGTACGCCGCGCAGTACGCCGCGTCGTCCGGGCCCAGTCCGGCCGCCCGCGCGGCGACACCGAGGACCACCGGCTGGTGCGCCCCCTTCGGGAACCTTCGTGCCAGTGCGTCGAGTTCGCCGCACGGCCAGCTCGCCCGCGTGGCCCGCAGCAGCTGGCGTCCGAGCCGGCGGGCGGCGCTGCGCAGGGCGGGCGACGGCGTTCGGGCGTCCGCCGCGGCGTCCAGTTCCTCCGGCTCCGCGCCGAGTACGGCGGCCGCCGCGAGCGCTCCCGCGACCAGCCCGGCGGTGTGCAGCCGGCCCCGGCAGAAGGCCTCCAGGCTCGCGGCGCCGGTGATGCGGCCGGCCCTGACGGCGGCCTCCGCCCCGCCGGAGTGCGCGTGGCCTCCGGCGGGGAAGCGGCCGTCGGCCAGGACGAGCAGTGCTGCCCTGGACATCAGAAGAGGAAGTAACGCTGGGCCATGGGCAGTTCGGCGGCCGGGACGGCCTCGACCAGTTCCCCGTCGATGCGCACGGCGAAGCTGTCGGGGTCGATGCGGACGTCGGGCAGGGCGTCGTTCTCCCGCATGTCGGCCTTGGTGACCGCACGCGTGGAGTCGATCGCCACGAACCGCTTGCCCAGCCCCAGCCGTTCCGGCAGCCCGTCCTCGATCGCGAGGTCTGAGACGAAGTTGACGGAGTTGGCGGCCGGGGCCCTGCCGATCGCGCCGTACATCGGCCGGGGCAGGATCGGCTGAGGGGTCGGGATGGAGGCATTGGCGTCGCCCATCTGCGCGTAGGCGATCTGCCCGCCCTTGAGCACGAGGAGTGGCTTGACCCCGAAGAACGCGGGCTCCCACAGCACCAGGTCGGCGAGCTTGCCCGTCTCCACGGAGCCGATCCGGCTGCCGAGGCCCTGGGCCAGCGCCGGGTTGATCGTGTACTTGGCGACATAGCGCCGGACGCGGTGGTTGTCGGCGCGTCCGTCGCCGGGCAGTGCGCCCCGCCGCCGCTTCATGACATGGGCGGTCTGCCAGGTGCGCAGGACGACCTCGCCCACCCGCCCCATGGCCTGGGAGTCGGAGGAGATGACGGAGATCGCGCCGAGGTCGTGGAGGATGTCCTCCGCGCCGATGGTGGAAGGGCGGATCCGGGACTCGGCGAACGCCAGGTCCTCGGGGACGGCCGGGTTCAGGTGGTGGCACACCATCAGCATGTCGAGGTGTTCCTCGGTCGTGTTGATGGTGAAGGGCCGGGTCGGGTTCGTGGAGCTGGGCAGCACATTGGGCTGGGAGACGACCGTCATGATGTCGGGTGCGTGGCCGCCGCCGGCGCCCTCGGTGTGGTACGAGTGGATGCCCCGGCCCGCGATCGCGGCGAGGGTGTCGCCGACGAACCCGGCCTCGTTCAGGGTGTCCGTGTGGATGGCGACCTGGATCCCGGTGCGGTCGGCCACGGTGAGCGCGGCGTCGATGACCGCCGGGGTGGATCCCCAGTCCTCGTGCAGCTTCAGGCCGACGGCGCCGCCGCGGATCTGGGAGAGCATCGCCTCGTGGCTGACGGTGTTCCCCTTGCCGAGGAGACCGACGTTGACCGGGTAGGCCTCCATCGCCTCCAGCATGCGGGCCAGGTGCCAGGGTCCGGGCGTCACGGTGGTCGCCTTGGAGCCCTCGGCGGGGCCGGTGCCGCCGCCGACCAGGGTGGTGATGCCGGAGGCCAGCGCCTCGTCGGCGACCTGGGGGCAGATGAAGTGGACGTGGGCGTCGATGGCGCCGGCGGTGAGGATGCGTCCGTTGCCCGCGATGATCTCGGTCTCGGGGCCGATGACGAGGCCGGGGTGGACGCCGTCCATGGTGTCCGGGTTGCCGGCCTTGCCGAGGGCGGTGATCCGGCCGTCGCGGATGCCGACGTCGGCCTTCACGACGCCCCAGTGGTCGACGACGACGGCGCCGGTGATCACGGTGTCGGGGGTGCCCTCGGCCCGGGTGGCGCGGGACTGGCCCATGGACTCGCGGATGACCTTGCCGCCGCCGAAGACCGCCTCGTCCCCGGAGCCGCCGGGGCCGCGGGAGCGGTCCTCCTCGATCTCGATCAGCAGGTCGGTGTCGGCGAGCCGGATCCGGTCGCCGGTGGTGGGACCGAACAGGTCGGCGTAGGCGCCGCGGGAGATCTCAGGCATCGAGGGCACCTCCGGTCTCGCCGCGCAGGCCCGGCACGATCCGGGCGCCGGTGAGGGGGACGAGTTCGACCTCGACGGGGATGCCGGGCTCGAAGCGCACGGCGGTGCCGGCGGCGACGTTCAGCCGCCTGCCGCGCGCGGCGGCACGGTCGAACTCCAGGCCGGGGTTGGCCTCGGCGAAGTGGTAGTGCGAGCCGACCTGGACCGGCCGGTCGGCGGCGTTGAGGACGGTCAGGCGGGTGATCTCGCGGCCCTCGTTGACGACGACGGGGCCGTCCGCGAACAGGATCTCTCCGGGAATCATCGCGGCGCCCCTCAGAAGATCGGCTCGTGCACGGTGACGAGTTTGGTGCCGTCCGGGAAGGTGGCCTCGACCTGCACGTCGTGGATCATCTCCGCCACCCCGTCCATGACGTCGTCCCTGGTCAAGAGCTTGCGACCGGAGGACATCAGCTCGGCGACGGTACGGCCGTCCCGAGCGCCCTCCAGGATGTGCGACGTGATGAGGGCGACCGCTTCGGGGTGGTTGAGCCGGAGCCCGCGGGCCCTGCGCTTCTCGGCCACGTCGGCCGCCACATGGATCAGCAGCCTCTCTTGCTCGTGCGGGGTCAGTTGCACGTCCCACCTCACAGTCCTTGCTCCGGACCGTGCGGGGTCCGGTTGCCGCAGCCACCACGACAGGGATAGGTGTAACACACAGACAAATCCCCGGATCGTCGTCGATCCCGGGTAGGAAAACCCCTGATGGCGTGGAGCGGCAGGCTAGAACGCCGGAGTTTCAACGACGTTAACCAGGCCTTGATGGGTGCATGACCGCGAGATGGGCTCCGCCATACCGGGCCCGACCGGCGACGCCTCAGGACACGCCCGGCCCCCGGTGCTCGGCCGCTATCCCGAAACGCCGCTGCTCGCGCCCGCCCGGTCCGCTCTCGCCCACCCGGGACACCGAGCTGACGATCCGCTCCCCGTCCGGCTCGTCGAGGGCGTCGAGGCGTTCCAGGTCGGCAGCCGAGACCAGGGCGACCAGGGGCTTGCCGTGCCGCGTCACGACGACACGCTCACCGCCGTACACGACCCGGTTGATCAGATCGGCGAGTTCAGCCCTGGCTTGCGTCACCGGAATCTCGTAGGCCATACCACCAGCTTACGGGGCATCCCCGCGAGGCCGGCCGGTCCGGCAGCCGCGGCCCGGCGCCCGGACCCGCCGAGCGACGGGTGGCGTGTCCACCTCGCACACCTTCTCCGCTCTGTACGTCCTGTACATTTTTTACAGAGAGCGGACCGGAGTCGGTCCGCGTGAGAGGGGTGTGCCCATGTCCCGACCGTTCGCCCGCCATGTCCTGCCCCAGTTCACCGAGCGCACGGGCAGCGGCGCCCGCACCCTCGACCCGTACGGCAAGCTCTTCGAGTCCCGGATCGTCCTCCTCGGCACCCCGGTCGACGACGCCGCCGCGAGCGACGTGACGGCGCAGCTCATGTACCTCGAACACGCGGCCCCGGACCGGGACATCACGCTGTACATCAACTCGCCTGGCGGCCCCTTCCACGCCATGACCACGATCTACGACACCATGCGCTACATCAGCTGCGACGTGGCGACGTACTGCCTGGGACAGGCCTCCTCCACCGCCGCGGTGCTGCTCGCGGCCGGCGCCCCGGGCAAGCGGTCCGCGCTGCCCGGCGCGCGGATGCTGATCGAACAGCCCGGACTGCCCGAGCCGGTGCGCGGCCGTCCCAGCGACCTGCTCATCGAGGCCGAGGAGCTGGCCCGGGTCCGCGCGCTGCTGGCGCGGATGCTCGTCCGGCACACGGGGCGCACGTCCGGGCAGGTGCGCGAGGATCTGGCGCGGGACCTGTTCCTGGACGCCCCCGGGGCCCTCGCCTACGGCCTGGTGGACCACATCGTGCCCAGCCGCCGGGACGCGCCCGGCGCACCGGACCCGAGGTGAGCCCCCCGATGCCGCCGGAAGTGCCGCCGCTGCCCGCGCTGACCCGCGCCGAGGGCGACCTGATCGACCGCTATCTGGAGGCGGCCGACCTGCTGGGTCGCGTCAATCCGGCCCGGGACGGGGACACGTACCGCGGGCTGCGCGCGGCGCAGGCCCTGGTACGCAAGGCGGCAGAGCTGCGGGACGCGCTCGAGGTGATGCACCGGCGGGGCGAGACGGAGCTGCACGGGGGCACGCTGGCACGGGCGTTGCGCGTCTTGGACGGCGAGCGCCGTACCGCTCGGGTCGCGCTTCCGCCCGACACCGTCGACTGAGGCGGACACCCGGCCGGCCGGCTGCGGGCCCCGTATCGACGCCTGCCGTTCGCACCGGACTCGAAACGGCCCGAACGAGGTACGCCCGTCCGATGGATATCCGGAATGATTTTCAGGCTTCCCGACTTGTGCGGCATATGGGTCGGGTATGCGTCCGCGAGTGTTTAGCCCCAGGTCCGGGGCTACGCACGGGTCCTGACGATGTCTCGAACACAGCCATGTCCACCCGAACGGGCGAGTGGTGAGTAACACCACAAAGCCCCGATTCCGTTGGGATTTTACGACAGTTGTAGGTCAAGATCCCTGACTGACGACAAGACCCCGCCACCGCGGCGGGGCGATCCGGGCGGACGCCGAGTCCTGCCGCCGCCTGGATGACCGGTCGACAGGAGTGGATCGGCAGGAGTGGAGGACCCAGGCAAGACGGGTCGCCGGAACACATGTTCGTCCGCTGGACGCGGACGGGCGGGGTTCCGAGCCTCCCTTGGGGTGAAGCCGTGGCGACACGGCCGGGCAACTTCGCCAGCCCGAATCCGACAGGTCATCCTTCACAGGCGGCTGACGAAGGGTTGCGCATGACTGCGCTCAATCGTGTCCCGTCACTGATGGCCAGGGCCGGCACGGCCTCTGCCCTCACCCTCGCCGCCGTCGGCGGCTCGATCGCCGTGCCCGGCCTCGCCACCGGCGCGTCCGCCGCGACGATGGCGACGAAGGCACTCAACGTCGCGGCCTCCAAGAAGGGTGCGCCGTACCAGTGGGGTGCCACAGGTCCGCGCAGGTTCGACTGCTCGGGGCTGACCTTCTACTCCTTCAAGAAGGTGGGCAAGAAGCTGCCGCGCACCGCCGCGCAGCAGTACAACAAGACCCACCACATCTCCGCCCGCAGCCGCAGGGCCGGTGACCTGGTGTTCTTCCACTCGGGTTCCAGCGTCTACCACGTGGGTATCTACGCGGGCCACGGGAAGATCTGGCACGCCCCGAGGACCGGTGACGTGGTGAGGCTCCAGAAGATCTGGACCAGGAGCGTCTGGTACGGCCGGGTCAGCTGACCGGCCGCGGAACGGGAGCGCCCGGCCCCGGCCCGCTGAACGGCCGGCTCCGGGCACCGGGCCCGCTTCGAGCGCCATAGCGCCGCCCCGGTGCCCGCCCGCCGGCACGGGCGGCCCGGGGCCGGCACGTCCTCCGGCGCAACCGGCCGGGCGGGCGTGCCGCTCAGGGCTCCTGCGGCACGCCTGCCGGTAACGCGGCGGCCGGGAGCGTCCAGGGGAGTTCGATACACACCGTTTTGCCACCCTCACGGGTGGGACGGACGCGGAGCCTGCCGCCGTGCTCCGCGGTGAGCCAGCGGATGATGACCATGCCGCGGCCGTTGTCCTGCTGCACGGCGGCGGGCAGTCTCTTCGGGAAGCGGGGATGACTGTCCGTCACGCCGATGCGCAGGTGTTCGTCACGGTCCAGTGCGATGTCGACCGTGAAGGTGGGTGACTGGCCGAAGGTGTGCTGCACGGCGTTGGTGGCCAGCTCCGAGACGATCAGCCGCACGGTGTCGGCCGTTTCGGTGTCCGGCGGCAGGCCCCACTCCGCGAGGGTGCCCACGACGTAGGAGCGGGCGGCGGAGACCGAGGCGGGATCGCTCGGCAGAGTGACGGATGCTTCCAGATGGTCTGCCATGGCGACGTCGTCCCTTTCCCGCGGGACCGCGGTCCGACATACAGCGAATGCTTCGAGTACGGTCCCGGAACTGGTGCTTGTTCGCCAGACTGCCATCAACGGGTCGGTCAGGGGGAGCGATCCACCGGGATATGCATATATCTGTCGCTCGAAGCGGTGAACTCTGCGCTGCGAAACCGTATGTGGGCGGCCCGGAAGGAGTAAGGAGGAGCCCATGCAGAACGGTCCGGCAGTGCGCCGTCGGAAACTGGGCGCCGAACTGCGCAGGCTGCGTACCGGTGCCGGATTCACCAGCGGTGAGGCGGCCGGGCTCGTCGGCTGGCACCAGTCGAAAGTGAGCCGAATCGAGACCGGCGCCAGCGGTGTGAAACCGGCCGATCTGCGGTTACTGCTGGACGCCTACGGCGTCCACGACGGACACCTGCGCGAGTTGCTGCTGATGCTGGCGGGGTCGCAGGACGCGGGCGGCCGGAACCGCTGGTGGCACGCCTATCGCGGGGAACTGCCGCCGACCTATCGCGATTTCATCAGCCTGGAGTCGCAGGCGAGCGCCATGCGCACCCTGGAGACCACGGTCGTCCCCGGCCTGCTCCAGACGGCCGACTACGCCCGCGCGGTCACCCGGGCGGCCGTGAAGGACCTGGACGAGGACCGGCTGGACACGCTGGTGGAGGTGCGTCTGGCCAGGCAGGACGTGTTACGCGCGGACCCGCCGCCGGCGCTGAGCGCCGTGCTGGACGAGGCGGTGCTGCGCCGCGAGGTCGGCGGTCCCCGGGTGATGTCCCGTCAGCTGGAGCGGCTGATGGAGGCCGCGTCGCTGCCCCAGGTACGGCTCCAGATCCTGCCCTTCAGCGCCGGAGCGCATATCGGCCTCACCGGACCTTTCGTTATCTTCTCATTTCCGAGCACTTCTGATCTGGATGTAGTCGTTCTCGACCAGTTGACGAGTAGCCTCTACCTGGAACGGAAAGAAGACCTGGTGGCCTACGCCGAGGCCTTCCAGACCCTTCAGTTCCACGCCCTTTCCCCCGAGGACTCGTTGGACTACATCGCCGCAATAGGTGACGGCGCGTAAGGAGGCACCATGTCCGCACCGCCTGGGAACGTCCCTGCCAGCACCGACCTGCACGACGTGCGCTGGCTGCGCAGCAGCTACAGCACGGGCGCCAACAACTGCGTGGAGACGGCCCGGCCGCGCTCCGGCCCCGGAGCCGGGCTGCTCGCCGTGCGTGACTCCAAGATTCCGGCCGGACCGGCGCTGTTCTTCTCCGCCGACAGCTGGTCGGGATTCATCACCGCACTCTGATCGGAATCGGTCACTTCTTCATCGTTATCCGGTCACACACGACCGTGTCACGCCGACTCATGGTCGCGTCTCGCCGATGACGCGTACAGCGTGTTCGATCTCGGCCCCGGACAGGTCCGCACGGGCGGTCAGTCTCAGCCTGGAGATGCCGTCGGGCACGGAGGGAGGACGGAAACAGCCCACGGACAGGCCCGCCGTACGGCAGTCGGCCGCCCAGCGCACCGCCTGCTCCGGGGACGGAGCCCGCACGGAGACCACCGCGGCGTCCGGACGCACCGCCTCCAGACCCGTGGCGGTCAGCCGTGCGTGCAGTTCCCCGGCCACCTCACGGGCGCGCGCCGCCCGCCCCGGCTCGCGCTCCAGCAGCCGCAGCGCGGCCAGCGCGGCACCGGCCGCCGCCGGCGCCAGTCCCGTGTCGAAGATGAACGTGCGCGCCGCGTTGACCAGATGGTCGATCACCCGGGCCGGGCCGAGCACCACCCCGCCCTGGCTGCCCAGCGACTTGGACAGGGTCGCCGTGGCGACCACGTCGTCGGCTCCCGCGAGGCCGGCCGCGTACGGCGCGCCCCGGCCGCCGTCGCCCAGCACGCCGAGCCCGTGGGCGTCGTCCACGACCAGCCCGGCGCCGTACTCCCGGCACGCCGCGGCCAGCGCGGCCAGCGGCGCCCGGTCCCCGTCGACCGAGAACACCGTGTCGGAGACGACGATCGCCGCGCCCCCGTGCGTGCCGAGCGCCTTGCGCACGGCCTCCGGGTCGGCGTGCCCGAAGACCTGCGTGCCGCCCCGCGCCAGCCGGCAGCCGTCGATGAGGGAGGCGTGGTTGCCCGCGTCGGAGACGATGAGCGAGCCGTGCGGGCCGAGGACGGTGACCGCGGCCAGGTTCGCGGCATAGCCCGAGGAGAAGACCAGGGCCGCCTCGAACCCGCAGAACGCGGCCAGCGCGCGCTCCAGCTCGGTGTGCAACTCGGTGGTGCCGGTCACCAGCCGGGACCCGGTGGAGCCGCCGCCCCACGTCCGGGCCGCCCGGGCCGCTCCTTCGGTGACCTCCGGATGGTGGGCCAGACCCAGGTAGTCGTTGCTCGCCAGGTCCAGCAACGGGGAGTCGGCGGGGCGCGGGCGCAGGGTGCGGACGAGTCCGGCGCGGCGGCGCGCCTCGGCCTGCTCGTCGATCCAGCCGAACGCCATGGGTCCTCCGGTGCTTTTGTAGGTAGCGGACAGACCTTAGCGGCACGACCAGCCGCCCAGTGTGTGGCAATACCCACACGGTGAACCGTCTCCGTTGTGCAAACTCTCCTTGGCCCCGAGCGGTCCCGTAGGACAGGATCGGGCCTCATGGACCTGCTGAACACGCTGGTGGACAAGGGGCTTCGGCGCGAGCTGCCGACCCGCGAGGAAGCACTCGCCGTGCTGGCCACCTCCGACGACGACCTGCTCGATGTGGTGGCCGCGGCCGGCAAGGTGCGCCGGCACTGGTTCGGGCGACGGGTGAAACTCAACTATCTGGTGAACCTCAAGTCGGGCCTGTGCCCGGAGGACTGCTCCTACTGCTCCCAGCGGCTCGGCTCCGAGGCCGGCATCCTGAAGTACACCTGGCTCAAGCCGGACGAGGCCTCGCAGGCCGCCGCCGCGGGGCTCGCGGGCGGCGCCAAGCGGGTCTGCCTGGTGGCCAGCGGGCGGGGCCCGACCGACCGGGACGTGGACCGCGTCTCGGACACCATCAAGGCGATCAAGGAGCAGAACCAGGGCGTCGAGGTGTGCGCCTGCCTGGGCCTGCTCTCCGACGGTCAGGCCGAGCGGCTGCGCGAAGCCGGCGCGGATGCCTACAACCACAACCTCAACACCTCGGAGTCGACCTACGAGGACATCACCACCACCCACACGTACGCCGATCGGGTGGACACGGTGCAGAAGGCGCACGCCGCCGGACTGTCCGCCTGTTCGGGTCTCATCGCCGGCATGGGCGAGAGGGACGAGGACCTCGTCGACGTCGTCTTCTCGCTGCGCGAGCTGGACCCCGACTCCGTTCCGGTGAACTTCCTCATCCCGTTCGAGGGCACCCCGCTGGCCAAGGAGTGGAACCTCACCCCGCAGCGCTGCCTGCGCATCCTCGCGATGGTCCGGTTCGTCTGCCCGGACGTGGAGGTCCGCATCGCGGGCGGCCGCGAGGTGCACCTGCGCACGATGCAGCCGCTCGCGCTGCACCTGGCCAACTCGGTCTTCCTCGGCGACTACCTGACCAGCGAGGGCCAGGCCGGCAAGGCCGACCTGGAGATGATCGCGGACGCCGGGTTCGAGGTGGAGGGCGCCGGCGAGGTGACGCTGCCCGAGCACCGGACGAACGCCGGGGGCTGCCGCGAGGACGCCGGGGGCTGCCATGAGGGCGGCGGTTGCGGGTCGGCGACGTCCGCCGCCGCTCCGGCGGCGGGGGAGCCGCGGACCGACCTCGTCGCCGTCCGCCGCCGGGGCGCCGGGACGGACCTCGCGCCCAATGCCTGACCTCGGCGTGGCGGAACTGCTGGAGCTGGACCGGCGGCATGTGTGGCATCCGTACGGACCGATGCCCGGACGTGCCGAGCCGCTCGTGGTCGAGGCCGCGAGCGGGGTCCGGCTGCGGCTGGCCGACGGCGCGGGCGAGCTGGTCGACGGCATGTCCTCGTGGTGGTCGGCCATCCACGGCTACAACCACCCGGTGCTCAACGAGGCCGCGCGCGTGCAGCTCGGCCGGATGAGCCACGTCATGTTCGGCGGGCTCACCCACGAGCCCGCCGTCCGGCTCGCGAAACTCCTTGCCGACATCTCACCGGACGGCCTGGAGCACGTGTTCCTGGCCGACTCGGGGTCCGTGTCGGTCGAGGTCGCCGTGAAGATGTGCCTCCAGTACTGGCGTTCGCTCGGCCGGCCGGGCAAACAGCGCCTGATGACCTGGCGGGGCGGCTACCACGGGGACACCTGGCAGCCGATGTCGGTGTGCGACCCCGAGGGCGGCATGCACGACTTGTGGACCGGTGTGCTCCCGCGCCAGGTGTTCGCGGACGCGCCGCCCGCGGAGTACGACGAGTCCTACGCGGAGCAGCTGCGCGAGCTGGTCGCCCGGCACGCGGACGAGCTGGCCGCGGTGATCGTGGAGCCGGTGGTGCAGGGCGCGGGCGGCATGCGCTTCCACTCCCCCGACTACCTGCGGGTGCTGCGCGAGGCGTGCGACGCGCACGACGTGCTGCTCGTCTTCGACGAGATCGCCACCGGATTCGGGCGCACCGGCGCGCTGTTCGCGGCCGGCCACGCGGCCGTCAGCCCGGACGTGATGTGCGTCGGCAAGGCACTGACCGGCGGTTATCTGACGATGGCGGCCACCCTGTGCACCGCGCGGGTCGCCGACGGCATCTCGCGCGGCGAGGTGCCGGTGCTCGCGCACGGCCCGACGTTCATGGGCAACCCGCTGGCGGCGGCCGTGGCCTGCGCCTCCGTCGAGCTGCTGCTGGGGCAGGACTGGCCGTCGGAGGTCGGGCGGATCGAGGCGGGCCTGCGGGCGGGCCTCGCCCCGGCGCGCGAGCTGCCCGGAGTGCGGGACGTCCGTGTCCTCGGGGCCATCGGCGTCGTCCAGCTCGACCACCCGGTCGACATGCGGGCCGCCACCGACGCCGCCGTGCGGGAGGGCGTGTGGCTGCGTCCGTTCCGCGACCTGGTCTACACGATGCCGCCGTACGTCACCTCGGACGAGGACGTGGCACGGATCGCGCGCGCGGTGTGCGCCGCGGCACGGGAGGGTTGAGATGCCGGTACTGGTGATCACGGGGACGGGCACGGAGGTCGGCAAGACCGTCACCACCGCCGCCGTCGCCGCCGCGGCGCTCGCGGCCGGGCGCTCGGTGGCCGTGCTGAAGGCCGCACAGACGGGCGTACGGCCGGATGAGCGCGGTGACGCCGACGAGGTCGCGCGGCTCGCCGGTCCCGTCACGACCGCCGAACTAGCCCGTTACCCGGACCCATTGGCGCCGGGCACGGCGGCCCGGCGGGCCGGGAGGGCGCCGGTGCATCCGCACGAGGTCGCCGAGCGGGCCGCCAAGCTGGCCACCGAGCACGATCTGGTGCTGGTCGAGGGGGCGGGCGGGCTGCTCGTCCGGTTCGACGCGGCCGGCGGCACGCTGGCCGACGCGGCCCGGCTGCTGGGCGCGCCGGTGCTGGTCGTGGCGCGGGCCGGGCTCGGCACGCTCAACGCGACGGAGCTGACGGCCCGCGAACTGCGGCGACGGGAACTGGACCTCGCCGGGGTCGTGATCGGCAGCTGGCCCGGCTCCCCCGACCTGGCCACCCGCTGCAACGTGGCCGACCTGCCGGAGGTCGCCGACGCCCCGCTCCTGGGCGCCCTGCCCGCCGGGGCCGGATCCCTGCCGCCCACCGAGTTCCGCACGGCGGCACCGGCCTGGCTGGCCCCCCGGCTCGACGGCACGTGGGACGCGGAGGCGTTCCGGATCCGCGAGGCCCCGTGACCTGACTCGGCGGGACACGCGGGGGGTGCCGGGGGACACTTCTCCCGGGTCCGTCCTGTCCGGGAGGTTGCCATGCGGTTGCTGTCCACCCGCTCCGGCCAGGTGGTCCGGGGTGGCGTCCGCCATCCGTTGTTCGCCCGCTGCTACGCCCTGGTCAGTGCGGCTGCCGAGGCCCGGCCCGGGCCGGCCGGGGCTGCTCGCCGGGCTGTCCGGGCGGGTCATCGAGGTCGGCGCGGGCAACGGACTGAACTTCCGGCACTGTCCCGGGACGGTCGATGAGGTCGTGGCGGTGGAACCGGAGCCGGTGCTGAGGCGGTTGGCCCTGGAGGCCGCGCTGCGCGCCCGGGTGCCGGTGGACGTGGTGCCGGGCGTGGCGGAGGACCTGCCGGCCGGGGAGCGAGGGCTTCGACGCGGCGGTGCTGTCGCTGGTGCTGTGCAGCGTGCGGGATGTCGCGCGGGCGCTCCGCGAGGTACGGCGGGTGCTGCGGCCCGGCGGCGAGGTGCGGTTCCTGGAGCACGGGCGGGGTGGCGGCCGGGTGATGACGCTGACCCAGCAGGCCCTGGACCGCACCGTGTGGCCCGCGCTGACGGGCGGCTGCCATCTGGCCCGCGAGCCGGTCGCCGCCCTCCGCGCGGCCGGCTTCGAACCCGGCCCGCACCGGCGTCTGTCACTTGCGGAACATGGACCGCGACTCCCGGTCCCGTACGGGGTACTGGGCGCCGCCTGGCGACCGCCCGGACCGGACACGCGCTGACCCGGCCCCGTCGAGCGCCGACCGACCGCCGGACACCGGCTGACCGGCACGCCTGCGGCCACGCACTGACCGAAACCGCCCCGCCGGGCACGGCCGGGCAGCGGTCCCGCCGGTCACGCACTGACCGGCGACCGCCCCAGACACCCACCGGCCGACCGCCCCGCCGCCGCCCGCCGGCCGAGCCGCCCGGACAGGCAGCGCCGACCGGCTACCGCGCCGGGCCCACGCGCTGACAGGCAGCACCGCCAGGCACCGCGGAGCGAACCACCGGCCGGCGCCCGCGGGCCCGGCCGCCCCGCCGCAGCCCGCTGACCGAGCCGCCCCGCCCGCAGAGCGGTCAGGCGGTCCAGCGGTGGAGTTGCCGGGCGATGTCGTCGACGCTCGCGGTGCCGTCCTTGACCAGGCGGGCGAGGTCCCTGACCTGCTCGGGGGTGGTGGCGACCTTGACGCCGCTGGCGACCAGGTAGCCGTAGGCGACCGCCGAGGCGAACAGGGCGTTGGACCGCTCCAGCGCCGGGACATGGATGAGCAGCTGGAGCAGCGACGCGGCTCGCGCGTGCGGGGTGTCGTAGACCGGTACGCCGAATATCTCGGCCCGGTGCCGGGCGACGGCGGCGACGAGGGCGCCCCAGTCGGTGACCTGCGGGTCCCCGGGGGTCTGCCGTTCGGCGAGCATGAGGAGCCAGGCCAGGTCGATGCGGAGATCGTTCAAGGTGGGGGTTTCAGGGTCGGTCGCGGTCCGCGCGGATGCCGGCGCCGTGGGGTTCGGCGCACTCCTCGGCGAACGCGGACTCGTACTGCTTCATGAAGTCGGCGGCGGCCTCCACGAACGTCCGGCCGGCCTCCCCGGTGTCCCGTCTGACCAGCTCTTCGATGTAGCGGTTCACGCTCATGCCGCGGGCCAGGGCGCGCTCCCGGGCCGCGCGGGCCGTGCCCTCGTCCACGCGCACGTTCAGCTGGGTCTTCGCCATCCCTCGACGCTAGCGCCGGGATGCTAGCGGCGGCAAGGGGCGCACGGAAGCGCTGCGTCTGCTCGGCGGGTCCCTTACGCTCGCCCGGAACGAACGGTTCGGCGACCGGGAGGCGCTCGTGTCGACACCTGCTGCGCAGCACACCCCGGACGGCGGGGTCGCGGCCCGCGCCCGGGGGCTGGTCAAGGCGTACGGTTCCGGCGAGACGGCCGTGCTCGCCCTGGACGGGGTGGACGTGGACATCGCGCGGGGCCGTTTCACGGCCGTGATGGGCCCGTCGGGCTCCGGGAAGTCCACGCTGATGCACTGCCTCGCCGGCCTCGACACCGTATCGGCCGGCCGGGTGTGGCTCGGCGCCACCGAGATCACGGGGCTGAGGGAGCGGGAGCTGACCCGGTTGCGGCGGGACCGGATCGGGTTCATGTTCCAGTCGTTCAACCTCATCCCCACGCTGACCGCTGCCGAGAACATCACCCTGCCGATGGACATCGCGGGCCGGAAGCCCGACGCGCGGTGGCTGGACCAGGTCATCGACACCCTCGGGCTGCGGGACCGCCTCACGCACCGGCCGGCGCAGTTGTCGGGCGGTCAGCAGCAGCGGGTGGCGTGCGCGCGGGCGCTTGCCTCACGGCCCGAGCTGATCTTCGCCGACGAGCCGACCGGCAACCTGGACTCGCAAGCCGGCCGGGAGGTACTGGGCTTCCTGCGCGGCGCCGTGGACGACCTCGGGCAGACGGTCGTCATGGTCACCCACGACCCGGGCGCCGCTGCCCGCTCGGACCTCGTGCTCTTCCTAGCCGACGGGCGGATCGTGGACCGGACGGCCCGGCCGACGGCGGAGAACGTGCTGGAGCGGATGCGCGTCCTGTCCACGCAAGGTCCGCGTACCGCCGACTCCTGCGGGGCTCCGGGCGGGTCCGCTGCCGGTGGCACGGCCGCGGAGGGCTGACCGGTGCTCAGGGCGACCCTGCGGAGCTTCCTCGCGCACAAGGGGCGGCTGGCGCTGTCCGCGCTGGCCGTGGTGCTGTCGGTGGCGTTCGTCGCGGGCAGTCTGATCTTCTCCGACACCGTCACCCGCACGTTCGACCGGCTGTTCGCCTCCACCGCCGCCGATGTGACGGTCCAGCCCCGGGGGGACCTGCGGTCGGCCCGCGCGAGCGGCGCGGTGCAGACCGTGCCGGCCGCGCTGCGGGACCGGGTGGCGAAGGTCGCCGGTGTCGCGGCGGCCCGCGCGGACGTGTCGGTGCGGAACGTCGTGGTGGTCGACCGCCGGGACAGGTCCGTCGGCCCGACCACCGGCGCCCCCACCGTCGCCGCCGCCTGGTACGCGACCGGCCGGAGCCCGGTGCGGCTGACCTCCGGCCACGCGCCGCGCGGGGCCGGCGAGGCGCTGCTGGACGCGGACACGGCCGGCCGGCGGCACGTGCGGATCGGGGACACGCTGACGGTGCAGGCGCAGCCGGGCACCTTCCGGGTCCGGGTCGTCGGCATCGCCACCTTCACGACCACCAATCCGGGCGCGGCACGGATCTACCTGGACCCGGCGGTGGCCGCCCGGGAGCTGCTCGGCTCGCCGGCGCGGGCGACCGGCATCTCGGTGGACGCGGCCGAGGGGGTGTCCGACGCGGACCTCGCACGGCGGGTCGGCGCGGCGATCGGCACCGGTACGTACGCGCTGAGGACCGCCGGTGAGCAGGCCAAGTCGGCCGCCGCGGACCTCGGCACCTTCCTGGACGTGATCAAGTACGTGATGCTGGGGTTCGCCGGTGTGGCCCTGCTCGTCGGCGTGTTCCTGATCGTCAACACGTTCTCCATGCTGATCGCGCAGCGCACCCGCGAGCTGGGCCTGCTCCGGGCGCTGGGCGCGGACCGGCGGCAGGTACGGCGGTCGGTGCTCACCGAGGCGCTGCTGCTGGGGCTCTTCGGCTCGACGTTCGGTCTCGCCGCCGGGATCGGGCTGGCGGCCGGACTGATCCGGTTGATCAGTGCGGTCGGCATGAACCTGAAGAGCACCCAGATGGTGATCGGCTGGGGTACACCCGTCGCCGCCTACGTCGTCGGTCTCGGTGTGACGTTCGTGGCCGCCTACCTGCCGGCGCGGCGCGCCGCGGCCGTCTCACCGATGGCGGCGCTCGCGGATGCCGAGGTCGCCGGGGTGGGCAGGCCGTTGCGGGGCCGGGCGATCGCCGGGGCGGTGGCCGGGACGGCCGGCGCGGCGGCGCTGGCCGGGTGCGCGGCGGCCACGCGGACCGCTCAGGCGGCCTCCCTGCTGGGCCTCGGGGTCGTGCTGACCCTCGTCGCGACCGTGGTCGCCGGGCCGCTGCTGGTGCGGCCGGTGATCCGGGTGCTCGGCGCGGCGTTCCCCGCGCTGTTCGGCCCGGTCGGCCGGATGAGCCAGCGCAACGCGCTGCGCAATCCGCGCCGTACCGGTGCCACGGCCGCGGCCCTGATGGTGGGGCTGGCCCTGGTGGGCGGGATGTCGGTGGCGAGCGCGTCGATGTCGGCGTCCTTCGACCGGCAGATCGACCGGACGCTGGGCGCCGACTTCGTGGTCCAGAGCGGCAACTTCACGCCGTTCACCGGGGAGGTCGGCAAGCGGGTGGCCGCGACGCCCGGCGCCGGGCTGGTCGTGGCCCAGCGGCTCACCCCCCTCGCCGTACGGTTGCCGGACGGCGAGCGGGTGCGGACCACCGCCGCCGGGTACGGCCCCGGCCTGGACGACGTCGCGCACCTCACCTACGCGCGGGGCGGTTCGGCCGCGGCCCTGGCCGACGGGCACCTCGCGATGGACGCCGACTACGCCCGGGACCACGGCGTGCGGGCCGGCACCGTGCTGCCGGTGGAGTTCCCGGGCGGGCGCCGGGCGGAGCTGACCGTCGGCGCGCTGACCGACCAGCAGGCGGCCGAGTCCTTCGGCGCCCAGGGCGGCGTCTTCTTCGGCCTCGGGACGCTGCGGAGGTACCTGCCGAACGGCCAGGACTCGGCGCTCTACGTGAACGCGGCCCCCGGCACGAAGCCGGCGGACCTGCGGGAACGGCTGGAGCGGACGCTCAAGCCGTTCCCGCAGGTGCAGGTGCGTGACCAGGCCGACTACAAGGAGCTGGTGCACAACCAGATCGCCGTGCTGCTGTACCTCGTGTACGCACTGCTGGGACTGGCGATCGTCATCGCCGTGCTCGGCGTGGTGAACACCCTCGCCCTGTCGGTGGTGGAGCGGACCCGGGAGATCGGGCTGTTGCGTGCGATCGGGCTGGGCCGGCGGCAGCTGCGCCGGATGATCCGGCTGGAGTCGGTGGTCATCGCGGTGTTCGGCGCGGTCCTGGGGCTGGCGCTGGGGCTCGTGTGGGGTGTGTGCATGCAGCAGGTGCTGGCGCTGCGCGGGCTGACGGCGCTGGCGATCCCCTGGGGCACGATCGTCGCGGTCGTGGTCGGCTCGGCGGTGGTGGGTGTCGTGGCGGCCCTGCTGCCGGCGCTGCGGGCGTCGCGGATGAACGTGCTGGCGGCGATCGCCCATGAATGATCACATCGGCTGATCATCTCCGTTGACGACTGGTGACTGACGACTGACCGCTGACCGCTGACCGCTTCGGCTGATTGCTGATCACTTCGGTTTCGGAGTCAGCGTGCTCACGGCCGCCCCCGCCGCCGAGTGGCGCGCCACGTGCCGCCGGGCCGAGGAGCTGGGACACGACGTGATCCTCGTCCCGGACCGCCTCGGCACAGCCGAGCCGTTGCCGGCCCCGGTGGCGGAAGCCGAGTCCTGCGCCGGAGCCCGGCCCGGGGGACGCCCGGCACCACTCGGCACCGGCGAGCCGGACGGGCGCGCGGCCCGCTGCAGCGCGCCCGCCGGTCCGCATGATGGAAATCCCGGTGCCGGACGGGCGGTGACCCGCACGATGACCGTATGGACGATCTGCGGATACGCGCCGCCGTGCCCGACGACCTCGACTCCGTCCTGGCCTTCTGGGAGACGGCCGCGGAGGGGACGAGCATCAGCGACGACCGTGCCGGCGTGGAGCGGCTTGTCGGCCGCGACCCCGGGGCGCTCCTCGTCGCCGAGCGGGACGGCGAGCTGGTCGGCACGGTGATCGCCGGCTTCGACGGCTGGCGGTGCCATCTGTACCGGCTCGCGGTGCACCCGCGGTGGCGGCGCCACGGCATCGGCTCGGCGCTGCTGGCCGCCGCCGAGGAGCACTTCGTACGGCTCGGCGGCCGGCGCGCGGACGCCATGGTGCTGGTCCGCAACGCGACCGCGCACCACGCCTGGCAGGCCGCCGGATACGGGCCGGAGGAGCGGTGGCGGCGCTGGGTGAAGCCGCTCGCCGACCGGGGCGCAACCCCCGGCTGAAGCCGCTCATCCACAGGGACCGAAGGTTTTTTGCCCATCCTTTACTCTTGAGGGAGCACTCGGCCCTCTATGAAAGGTTGTGAGCGTCCGCCCATGGGCGAGCCTCCCCGTGCGCGACACCGCGCGTCCTCCCCTGCCCTGTCCCACCATGGGACGGGGGTGACCCGATGACCGAAGTGCTCCTCCTTCTGGTGGCGATCCTGCTGTCGGTCGCCTGCGGTGCCTTCGTGGCGGCGGAGTTCTCGCTGACCACGGTCGAACGGGGTGAGCTGGAGCGGGCCGCCGCCCGCGGCGAGCGCGGCGCCGCGGGCGCCCTGAAGGCCGTACGGAACCTGACCTTCCAGCTCTCCGGCGCGCAGCTCGGCATCACCGTCACCAACCTGGTGGTCGGCATGCTCGCCGAGCCGTCCATCGCGAAGCTGCTCGCCGGCCCGTTCCGGGCGATGGGCCTGTCCGCCGGCGCGGCGAGTTCCGCGGCGCTGGTGCTGGGCACGGCCCTGTCCACGGTGTTCCTGATGGTCGTCGGCGAGCTGGTGCCGAAGAACTGGGCGATCTCCTCACCGTTGGCCGTGGTCCTGCGGGTGGGCAACGCGCAGCGCTGGTTCAGCGCGGCCTTCCGCCCCTTCATCACCCATCTGAACAACACCGCGAACCGTCTCGTACGGCGGTTCGGCGTCGAGCCCGCCGAGGAACTGGCCTCCGCGCGCGGGCCGCAGGAGCTGGCGGCCCTCGCCCGGCACTCCGCCAAGCAGGGCCTCCTGGAGGCGGACACGGCCGAGCTGTTCGTGCGCACACTGAACCTGGCCGACCTGACCGCGGAGAACGTGATGACACCGCGCGTCCAGGTCGTCGCCCTGGACCTCCAGGCGACCTGCGAGGACGTGGCGAACGCGACCCGGGCCACCGGCCTGTCCCGGTTCCCGGTCTACCGCGGCGTCCTGGACTCCGTCGTCGGCACCGCCCACATCAAGGATGTGCTGGCGGTCCCCGCGGACCAGCGGCGCCACCGCACGGTCGCCCAGGTGATGCGCGAGCCGCTGCTGGTACCCGAGTCCCTGACCGTCGACCGGCTGCTGGACCGGCTCGGCGGCCGGCGCACCATGGCCGTCGTCATCGACGAGTACGGCGGCACGGCCGGCGTGGCGACGCTGGAGGACATCGTCGAGGAGGTCGTCGGCGAGGTGCGCGACGAGCACGACCCGCACGAGACGTCCGGTCTCGCCCCCGCCGGCGCCGACGACGAGGGGCGGGCCCTGTACCTGGTCGACGGCGCGGCCCGCGCCGACCAGCTCGCGCGCGTGGGCCTGCGGCTGCCGGAGGGACCGTACGAGACACTGGCCGGCCTGGTCGCCACCGAGCTGGGGCGGATACCCACCGCCGGCGACCGCGTGCACGTGGCCGGCTGGCGGCTGGACGTGTCCGACGCCGCCGGCCGGCGGGCCGCCCGGGTACTGCTGCACGCACCTCTGGACGACGAGAGCGCCGCCGGGAAGGGCGGCGGGCAGGCCGACGCAGCGGCCGACGCGCGTGCCCACGCACGAGCCGCCGGGGGAGCCGGTGGAAGGGCCGGCGACCGAGCCGGCGGCAGGGCCGGACGGACCGACGAGAGGCCGGAGGGGACCCGATGACCGCCCTGCAACTGCTGATCGGCCTGGCGACCCTCGTCGTCAACGCCTTCTTCGTCGGCGCCGAGTTCGCGCTCATCTCCGTGCGCCGCTCACAGGTCGAGCCACTCGCCCAGGAGGGCGACCGGCGGGCGCGGAGTGTGCTGTGGGGTCTGGAGCACGTGTCGGCCCTGCTGGCCGCCACCCAGCTCGGCATCACGCTGTGCACCCTGGTGCTGGGTGTGGTCGCCGAGCCGGCGATCGCGCACCTGCTGGAGCCGGTGTTCCACGCGGCCGGCGTGCCGGCGGGCGTCGGTCACGCCGTGTCCTTCGTGATCGCGCTGGCCCTCGCGACCTACCTGCACATGCTGCTCGGCGAGATGGTCCCCAAGAACATCGCGCTCGCCGAGCCGGTGCGCAGCGCGCTGGCCCTCGGCCCTCCCCTGGTCGCGCTGTCCCGGGCACTCCGGCCGGTGATCTTCACTGTCAACACCTTCGCCAACGGTCTGCTGAAGCTGCTCCGGGTGGAGGCGAAGGGCGAGGTCGCGGCGACCTTCACCGACTCCGAACTGGCGGAGATCGTGAAGGACGCCAGCGAGGCGGGCCTGATCGACAACCGGGCGCAGGAACGGCTGCACGACGCCCTGGAGCTGGGCAGCCGCCCGGTGCGGGACGTGGTGGTACCGCTGGCACGCGTGGTCTACGCGCGCGTGGGCGTCACCCCGGAGCAGCTGGAGCGGCTGTCGGCCGAGTCGGGCTTCTCCCGTTTCCCGGTGGTCGACGCCGGCCGCCGGATCGTGGGCTATCTGCACGTGAAGGACGCGCTGGACATGACCCCGCGCGACCTGCCGTTCCGGCTGGGCGACATGCGGTCCATCGCGCGGGTACGGGAGCGGACGCCGCTGGACGACGTGCTCACCGCGATGCGGCGCGGCCGGACGCACGTCGCGGCCGTACTCGGCGACGACGGCCGGCTGGCCGGTCTGGTGACCATGGAGGACGTCCTGCGCCAGCTGTTCGGCCAGCCCGCCCAGACAGGACCCGACCTCACCTGACCTGACCAATGTGGCGGACCCGACCGACCGGCAGGTATGGGGCCGGGATAGCATCGCTGTCGCCATGCAGACGAATCCCACTCCTCCCCCCTGCACCAGCCTGGTCGCCCTCGGTGACTCGTTCACCGAGGGCATGTCGGACCTGCTGCCCGACGGCTCCTACCGCGGCTGGGCCGACCTGCTCGCCGCGCGGATGGCCGCCCGCACCCCCGGGTTCCGGTATGCCAACCTCGCCGTGCGCGGGAAGCTGATCCGGCAGATCGTCGACGAGCAGGTGCCCCTGGCGGCGGCCATGAGGCCCGACGTCATCACCCTGGTCGGCGGGCTCAACGACGCCCTGCGCCCCAAGTGCGACATGAACCGGGTCCGGGACCTGCTCACCGAGGCCGTGGAGCGGCTGGCGCCCTCCTGCGAGCAGCTGGTGCTGATGCGCAGCCCCGGCCGCCGGGGCCCGGTGCTCGAACGGTTCCGGCCGCGCATGGAGGAGCTGTTCGCCTGTGTGGAGGAGCTGGCGGACAAGCACGGCGCCCTGGTGGTCGACCTGTATGGGGCGCCATCGCTGGCCGACCCGCGGCTGTGGGACGTGGACCGGCTGCACCTCACGGCCGAGGGCCACCGCCGGGTGGCCGAGGCGGTGTGGCAGACGCTCGGGTACGAGGCGGAGGACGCCGAGTGGCATGTCCCGATGGCGCGGACGCTCCCGCCGGGCTGGGTCTCCCGCCGGGTGGCCGACGCCCGGTTCGCCAGGCAGCACCTGCTCCCGTGGATAGGCCGCCGCCTGACCGGCCGTTCGTCGGGCGACGGCCGCCCGCCCAAGCGTCCGGAACTGCTGCCGTACGAGGGACAGGCCTAGCGGCCCGGCGGGGCGCCGCCGGGAAGTGGCACCGGTCTCGTAGCTTCCGCCGAACACCCCCATGGCGCTGGCCTGCACGAACCGCCAGTAGACTCTGGACACGTGACTTCTGCGCCCGCCAAGCCCCGCATCCCGAACGTCCTCGCCGGACGCTACGCCTCCGCCCAGCTCGCCACGCTCTGGTCCCCCGAGCAGAAGGTGAGACTGGAGCGGCAGCTCTGGCTCGCCGTGCTGCGGGCCCAGAAGGACCTCGGCATCGAGGTTCCGGACGAGGCCATCGCCGACTACGAGCGTGTCCTCGACACCGTCGACCTGGCCTCGATCGCCGAGCGCGAGAAGGTCACCCGGCACGACGTGAAGGCGCGGATCGAGGAGTTCAACGACCTCGCCGGGCACGAGCACGTGCACAAGGGCATGACCTCCCGCGACCTCACCGAGAACGTCGAGCAGTTGCAGATCCGGCTCTCGCTGGAGCTGATGCGCGACCGCACGGTGGCCGTGCTGGCCCGCCTCGGCAAGCTGGCCGGCGAGTACGCCGAGCTGGTGATGGCCGGCCGTTCGCACAACGTCGCCGCGCAGGCCACGACCCTGGGCAAGCGGTTCGCGACCGCCGCCGACGAGCTGCTCGTGGCCCACGGGCGCGTGGAGGACCTGCTGGCCCGCTACCCGCTGCGCGGCATCAAGGGTCCGGTCGGCACCGCGCAGGACATGCTGGACCTGCTGGGCGGCGACGCCGGCAAGCTCGCCGAGCTGGAGACCCGGATCGCCCGGCACCTCGGTTTCTCGCAGGCCTTCACCTCGGTCGGCCAGGTCTACCCGCGCTCGCTGGACTACGAGGTCGTCACCGCGCTGGTGCAGCTGGCGGCGGCGCCGTCGTCGCTGGCGAAGACGGTGCGGCTGATGGCCGGGCACGAACTGGTCACCGAGGGTTTCAAGCCGGGCCAGGTCGGCTCCTCCGCGATGCCGCACAAGATGAACACCCGCTCCTGCGAGCGTGTCAACGGCCTGATGGTCATCCTGCGCGGCTACGCCTCGATGACGGGCGAGCTGGCGGGCGACCAGTGGAACGAGGGCGACGTGTCCTGCTCGGTGGTGCGCCGGGTCGCGCTGCCGGACGCCTTCTTCGCGCTGGACGGCCTGCTGGAGACCTTCCTGACCGTCCTCGACGAGTTCGGCGCCTTCCCGGCCGTCGTCGCCCGTGAGCTGGACCGCTACCTTCCGTTCCTGGCCACCACCAAGGTGCTCATGGGGGCGGTGCGGGCCGGTGTCGGCCGCGAGGTCGCGCACGAGGCGATCAAGGAGAACGCCGTGGCCACGGCGCTCGCGATGCGCGAGCAGGGCGCCGAGCGCAACGACCTGCTGGACAAGCTGGCCGCGGACGAGCGGCTGCCGCTCGACCGTGAGCAGCTGGCCACGCTGATGGCCGACAAGCTGTCCTTCACCGGCGCCGCCGCCGACCAGGTGGCTCTGGTCGCCGGCCGGATCGAGGAGATCGTCAAGCGGCACCCGGAGGCCGCCGGTTACACCCCGGGAGCGATCCTCTGACCCCCGTGTCCCGCCCCCCTCGCGCTCCCCGCTTCACCCAGGCGGAACTGGAGGCCGCCCGCGACCGTCTCGTCCCGGACCTGGTCGCGGACGGTCTGCGGGTGCTGTTCTGCGGCATCAACCCCGGTCTGATGACGGCGGCGACCGGCCACCACTTCGCCCGGCCCGGCAACCGGTTCTGGCCGGTGCTGCACCTGTCGGGGTTCACGCCCCGGCTGCTGAAGCCGGCCGAGCAGGGGGAGCTGCTGTCCTACGGGCTCGGCATCACCAACATGGTGCCGCGGGCGTCCGCACGGGCGGACGAGCTGACCGCCGAGGAGTACGCCGAGGGCGGGCGGCTGCTGACCGAGAAGGTGACGCGGCTGAGGCCGAGGTGGCTGGCCGTCGTCGGAGTGACCGCGTACCGGGCCGCCTTCGCCGACCGTACGGCCCGGGTGGGCCCGCAGGAGCGGACGATCGGCGCCACCCGGGTGTGGGTGCTGCCCAACCCGAGCGGGCTGAACGCGCACTGGACGGCGGCCACGATGGCGGAGGAGTTCGCCCGGCTGCGGGAGGCCGCGGACGGGGCCGGTCACGGCGGGTCGGCCTCCGTCACTATCCCCAGCAGCTGACAGGGCAGTTCCCTGTCCCACCGGGACACCCCGAGGGCGACCCAGCGGTCCGCCCCCGGGGCCCGCCACAGCTGGACGTCGGGGACGTGACCGCTCAGCCCGGCCCACGGCTCGGCGACGTCCTCGCCCGCCACGGTCCGGTCGAGCACGCTGTACAGGCTGAGGTACTGCGGCTGTCCCCACCGCTCTTCGAGGCGCTCGGCGAGGCCGTCCCGCTCTGCTTCGTACTGCGCCTCCGTCTCGTCCCGCTCGCTGCCGTCGGCGTCTCCTCCGCCCAGGAAGTCCCCGCTCGTCCGTAAGGCGGCTATGTGATAGCCGGGCCCGCTCTCGCCGTGCTCCGTCCTGCCGGGCGCCGCCGGGAACTCCCGGGCGCACAGCACGTCGATGAGGTTCAGACACGTCGCGATGTCCATGCCGTCAAGTAAAGCGGGCACCACTGACAATTGGCGGTCCGTCAGGCGTGCCCCGTCCGGCGTCAGGCGTCCCGGCGCCGCAGGCTCCATCCGCCCGCCACCAGGGCCGCCGCCGTCCACAGCGCGGTCACCGCGAGTCCGCTCCACGGGCCGAGGGTGCCGTTCCAGGTACTGTGCAGGGCGACTTGGCCGGCCCGGTCGGGGAGGAAGTCGGCGACGCCGCCGGACAGGTCGCCGACGACGAAGGACACGATCAGCAGGAACGGGATCAGCACGGAGAGGGTCGCGGTGCCGCTGCGCAGGGCGGCCGCCACGCCGGCGGCGAACAGCGCCATCAGCGTCAGGTGCAGGCCGCAACCGACGGCTCCGCGCAGCCCCTCGGCCCAGCCGGGCGCGGACGCGCCGAGGGCGGCGCGGCCCCCCAGGAGCGTGACGAGGCCGGTGAGCAGCCCGACCGCCAGCGTGGGAAGGGCGATCGCGGTGGCCTTCGCCGCGAACCAGCGCACCCGGTCGGGTACCGCCGCCAGGCTGAGCCGCAGCGCTCCGCCCCGGAACTCCGACGAGACGGCCGTCGTCCCGAAGGCGATCGCGGCGATCTGCCCGAAACTGATGCCGAAGAACATCGAGTACAGCGGGTCGGAGTCGTCCGCGTCGACTGAGGCGAGCGCGGAGAACGCGGCGGTGGCCACGAGCATCGCGGCGAGGCTGCCCAGCAGGGAGCGCAGCGTACGGATTTTGATCCACTCGGCGTGCAGCACGGGTGCGAACGGCATGGTCAGGCCTCCTGGGACGGGGCGGTGAACTCGGCCTCGGCCGCGGTCAGATCGAGGTAGGCCTCCTCCAGGGTGGCCTCCCGCGCGGCGAGTTCCAGAACGGGCAGGCCCGCCTCGGACATCAGCCGGCCGAGGTCGTCCACGCGCGCGTGCCGCACGATCCAGGTGCCGTCCTCGCCCGGGGACGCGTCGTGGCCGTGCCGGGCGAGCAGGGCACCGAGGGCGGCGGAATCGGTGGTCCGGACGCGGACGTGGGGCCGTACGCGCGCGTGGATGAACTCCCGGACCGGTGTGTCGGCGAGCAGACGGCCCCGGCCGAGGATCAGCAGGTGGTCGGCGAACGCGGCGGTCTCGCCCATCAGATGGCTGGAGACCAGGACCGTACGGCCCTCCGCGGCCAGCCGGCGCAGCATCGTCCGGATCCAGACGATGCCTTCCGGGTCCAGGCCGTTGGCGGGTTCGTCGAGCAGGACGACCTCGGGTTCGCCGAGCAGGGCCGCGGCGATGCCCAGCCGCTGGCGCATGCCCAGGGAGTACGTCCGTACCCGGCGCCGCGCCACCGGGGCGAGCCCGGTCTCCTCCAGGACGGCGTCCACACGGCCGGCCGGGATGCGGTTGCTGGCGGCGAGGGACCGCAGGTGGTCGCGGGCGGTGCGGGAGCCGTGCGCGGCGCGGGCGTCGAGCAGGGCGCCCACCCGGTGCAGGGGGTCGCGGAGCCGGGCGTAGGCGTGGCCGCCGATGGTGGCCGTGCCGGCGGTGGGCCGGTCCAGGCCGAGCAGGAGGCGCAGGGTGGTGGACTTCCCGGCGCCGTTGGGGCCGAGGAAGCCGGTGACCCGGCCGGGGCGGACCGCGAAGGTGAGGCCGTCCACGGCCCGCCGTCCGCCGTACTCCTTGGTGAGGTCTCGTACATCGATGCTGGTCATGGCACCAGCCTGGCCGCCCGGGCGCGTCGGCTCCTCCCCCGCCGGTGGGGACCCTCTCCCCCGTGCGGGGGACGGCCGTTGTCGGTGCCGCCTGCCACGATGAGGTCATGGCCCGCCTTCTGCGCCCGCTGCTGCGCGGGACGACGTACACGCGCCTGCTGCATCTGTGGGTGCCGATAGCAGCGGTCAGCGTCTGGCTCTTCATCGACATGTCGACCCCCTGGGTGCCCGCGCTGCTGCTCGTCCCGTTCGGACTCGTGCCCGCGGTGCGGCGAGGGGAGGGTGTGCAGGCACGGCTGCTGCTCACGCCCGGCGAGCCGGAGCCGGGCGTCTCCGAGGCCCCGTCGGCGACCTGGCCGGACCGGCTGCGTACCGTGCTCTGGCTGGAACTGCGCATGCTCCTGGGCGCGGTGACCGCACTCGCCACCGTGTGGCTTCCCGTCCTCTGCTTCGAGCTGGCGCGCTGCGCGTGGACCGGGGGGCCGCCCGGGGCACCACTGCTGGACCGGCTGCCGGCGCACCGCGCCTGGGCCCTGCTGGCCCCGCTCCCCCTGCTCGCCCTGTACGGCGTGGTGGTCGCGCTCGGGGAGCTGGTCACGGCCGCCGGGCGGCGACTCCTCGGACCGTCCGCGGCCGAGCGGCTCGCCGCCCTGGAGGAGCGCACCGAACAGCTCCTGGAACGCACCCGGATCGCCCGGGAGTTGCACGACTCGATCGGGCACGCCCTGACGGTCGCGGTGGTGCAGGCCGGTGCCGCGCGCGCGGCGGGCGACCCGGAGTTCACCGACCGCGCGCTGAGGGCCATCGAGGAGACCGGCCGGGCCGCGCTGGAGGACCTGGAGCGGGTGCTGGGCGTCCTGCGGGAGGCCGGGCGGCCGGTGAGCGCCCGGCCCACGCTCGCGGACGCCGGGCTGCTGCTGGAGGCGGCGCGGGCCTCCGGGGCGAAGGTCGACGCCGAGGTGACGGGTGGGGTCGAGGCGGTACCGGGGCCGGTCTCCCGTGAGGGCTACCGCATCCTCCAGGAGGCGCTCACCAATGTGCTGCGGCACGCGGGCGCCGTGCCGGTGCGGGTCCGCGTCTCGGTCACGGGCGGCACGCTCGCGCTGGAGGTCCGCAACCCGCTGCCCGGGCCCGTACCCGGCTCCGGGCGGGGCAGCGGGCTGCGCGGGATACGGGAACGGGCCGCGCTGCTCGGCGGCACCGCCCGAAGCGGTCCGGACGAGGGCGACTGGCAGGTGCGCGCGGAGCTGCCGCTGGGCTGATCTACGCTGGCCGGATGCCGGTCACCGTTCTCCTCGTCGACGACGAACCCCTGGTCCGCGCGGGTCTGCGGGCCGTGCTGACGGCACAGCCCGACATCGAAGTGGTGGGCGAGGCGGCCGACGGCGCGGCGGTCGTCCCACTGGTCCGGCAACTGCGGCCGGACGTGGTCGCCATGGATGTACGCATGCCGCTGCTGGACGGGATCGAGGCCACGCGCGCGGTGCTGCGCACGGTGGCCGAGCCACCGAAGATCCTGGTGGTGACCACGTTCGAGGACGACGAGTACGTGTACGAGGCGCTGCGCGCGGGCGCCGACGGGTTCCTGCTGAAGCGGGCGCGGCCGGCCGAGATCGTGCACGCGGTACGGCTGGTGGCGGAGGGCGGGTCGCTGCTTTTCCCGGCCTCCGTACGGCGCCTCGCCACCCGGTACGGCGACGCCCGCGGTCCGGCGCGGGCCGCGCTGGAGCGGGCCCGGCTGACCGAGCGGGAGGCGGAGGTGCTGC
Organism: Streptomyces sp. Y20; assembly: GCF_043195475.1. NCBI lineage: Bacteria > Bacillati > Actinomycetota > Actinomycetes > Kitasatosporales > Streptomycetaceae > Streptomyces > Streptomyces sp. Y20. The sequence goes on along the minus strand of NZ_JBIDDP010000017.1, from coordinate 96,389 downwards.
GGCTGATGGCACGGGGGCTGTCGAACGCGGAGATCGCCGGCCGGCTGTTCGTCGGCACCGAGACGGTGAAGTCACATGTGAGCGCCGTCCTGGCCAAGCTGGGGGCGCGCGACCGCACCCAGGCGGTGATCGCGGCCTACGAGTCGGGCTTCGTGGAGCCGGGGTGAGCGAGTTGCGCCCGCCGCGGGCGGTACCGGGCACTCGCCGGGGCGGACCGGGCCGAGTACGATCCGGCCAACACGGCCGCGAGCTGGGAGGACGGACGGTGGGGCAGCTGACCGGCGGCGATCCCTCGCTGCTGCGACGGATCAATTCCGCGGTGGTGCTGCACGCGCTGCGGGCGACGGACTGCGCGACGCTCACCGAGATCACCCGCGTCACCGGGCTGTCCCGGCCGACCGTCGAGGGCGTCGTGGAGGGCCTCATCGAGGGCGGGCTCGTCGTGGAGGCGGCGGCCGACGAGGGCGGCGCGCGCCGGCAGGGCCGGCCCGCCCGCCGGTTCCGGTTCCGGGCCGAGGCGGGGCATCTGCTGGGCCTGGAGATCGGGCCGCACCGGGTCGCCGCGGTGCTGTCCGCGCTGGACGGACGGATGCTGGGCGCGCAGGCCAAGGACGTCGACGAGAGGGCCCCGGCGGACGAGCGGCTCGACCGGCTGCGCGGAGCGGTCGCCGAACTGCTGCGCCGGGCCGGCGTCGCCCGCGGTTCGCTGCGGGCGGTGGGCGTCGGCACGCCGGGCATCGTGGACGCGGACGGCACGGTACGGCTGAGCACGGCCCTGCCGCAGTGGACCGGCCTGAAGCTCGGCGAGCGGCTGAGCCGGTCCTTCAAGTGCCCGGTGCTGGTGGAGAACGACGCCAACGCGGCGGCCGTCGCCGAGCACTGGAAGGGCGCGGCGAGCGAGTCGGACGACGTGGTGTTCGTGCTGGCCGGGCTGAGCCCGGGGGCGGGTTCGCTGATCGGCGGACGGCTGCACCGGGGGTACGGCGGGGCGGCCGGGGAGATCGGCGCGCTGCATCTGCTGGGCCGGGGGGCGACGCCGGAGACGCTGCTGTCCACCACCGACGAACCGCTGCACCCGCTGGACGAGCAGGCCGTCGCCGAGGTGTTCGCACTGGCCCGCGAGGGTGACCAGCGGGCGCGGGCAGCCGTCGAACGGTTCATCCAGCGGCTCGTGCACGACGTGGCCGCGCTGGTGCTGGCACTCGATCCCGAACTGGTCGTGATCGGTGGCTGGGCGGCCGGCCTGGACGGCGTCCTGGAGCCCCTGCGCCGCGAACTGGCCCGCTACTGCCTGCGTCCGCCCCAGGTGGCCCTGTCCCTCCTGGGCGAGGCGGCCGTCGCCACCGGGGCACTTCGCCTCGCGATGGACCACGTCGAGGAACAACTGTTCGCGGTGGACGCCACGGTGACCGCCCGCCGCTGACGGGCGGACGGGAGTGGCGGCCCCCGGGTGCGGTCCGCGGGGATGCGCGGTGCGGGTGCGACCGGGTGCGGGCGCCGGCGCCCCGGCTGCGGTTGCCGGCCGACCAGGGGCCGCGGCTCGGGCGCTGAACACTGCAGTCCGGCTGCGGGGCGCCGGGTACGGCGAGCGTGCCGCCGCGGCCCGCCGGGGGGCGGCGGACCGGCTGTCGGGGCGCCGGGGGCCGTCCTTGCGGCACCGGCCCGCCCGGGGGCGGCCGACCGGCTGCCAGGCGCCGGGGCCGTTCCTGTGGCACCCGGGCGGCAGCCGGGCCGTCGGGGCGGCAGGTCCGGTGATCGCGTCGCAGGGGGGCGGCAGTCGTACGGCTGTGGCCCACCGGGTGCGGCGGTCGGGCCGCCGCGACGCCGGGGACGGGGCTCCCGGCGCCGGGAGTGTGCCGCTCCGGCGCCGGGCGTGGCCGCCGGCCGCGCGGACGGCGAGGCGCCCCGGGGCGAGCGTGCTGGTCCGGCGCGTCCGGAAGGGCGCCGTCCCCCGGTTACCCGCAGCCGTGCGGCCCCGGGCCGGGTGCGTTCGCGGGCCCCGGGGGGGCCGGGTCAGGACGCCTGGCGTTCCGGGTCGTGGTGTATCTCCACGCCCGCCGACTCGCCGAAGGTCAGCCGGCAGGTGTCGGCGCGGTAGGTGGCGACCGACAGTGCCGCGGTACGGCCCTGGGCGAAGAAGCGGGTGGTGACGACCAGGACGGGTGAGCCCGGGAGCCGGTCGAGTTCCCTGGCGTCCTCCGCGCGCGCGGAGCCCAGCTCGACGGCGCGGTCCTTCCCCTCCAGCGGCAGGTGCTGCAACTCGCGCAGCACCGCACGCGCGCGTGCGGCGCCGGACGGGGCGTCGATCGCGGTGAGGTCGGCCAGGGAGGCCGCCGGGATGTGGAGCAGCTCGGTGGCGACCTGCTGGCCGTGGGACATGCGGGAGCGCCGGACGGTATGGACGGCCTCGTCCGCGCCTGTCTCCAGGGCCGCGGCGACGGGGGCGGGCGGCGGTGCCTGCACACAGTCGAGGAGCTGCCAGTCGTCCCCGGCGGCGCCGGGCCAGGTGTGCTGTTCGGTGCCGACGGCCACACCCACGCGCGGTGGCGCGACGGTCGTGCCCACCCCGCGGCGGCGTTGCAGCCGGCCCTCCAGCTCCAGCTGTTCGAGGGCCTGGCGGAGCGTCGCGCGGGCCACGCCGAAGCGGGCCGCGAGGTCACGCTCGTTGGGCAGGATCTCGCCGACCGAGAACTCGGAGTCCAGTGCCTCGGTAAGCACGGTCTTGAGATGCAAGTACTTCGGTTCCGGCACCGTTTCCAGCTGCGTGGTCCCCACCCTGTCCTCCGCAAGAGCCGTGGTCCGGCGGCTTTTAGCGCCCTTGTTTATTAAAGGTTGTTGCACTTATCTGCGACCATAGGGCTGCCGCCACCCTTGGTCAAGACCAATCCTCGGTCCGTGGGGAACCCGTGGCGGACCCGCCGCGGAGCGTTCACGAGCCGTTCGCGCGGGACGGTGTCTGTGACATCGCGGCAAAACCCCCGTCGTACCGCGGAGTCACCACGGCACGGCGAAGCCCCCGCCGTACGACGGGGGCTCACGAAGTGGCCGGTTCAGCGGGCGGCGAGCGAGCGCAGCTTGTCCGGGTTGCGGACGACGTACACGGCCGTGACCCGGCCGTCGGATATGTCCAGCTGGAACAGGCTGTCGGGGCGGTCGTCGCTGAGGACGAGCACGGCGGGGCCCGCGTTGACCTCCACGAGCCGCAGGGCGAGTCCCGGCGGGCCGGACCGCGAGACGCCGACGAGGAAGCGGGCGACCTTGTCGGCGGTGTGCAGGATCCGCAGCGGCGCCTTCGCCTTGCCGCCGCTGTCGCCGACCAGCCGGACGTCCGGGGCGAGCAGGGACATCAGCCCGTTGAGGTCGCCTTCGACCGCGGCGGCGATGAAGCGTTCGGTCAGGTCCCGGCGCCGGGCGGGATCGACGTCGTAGCGCGGGCGCCGTTCCGCCACATGCCGGCGGGCGCGCCCGGCCAGTTGCCGTACCGCCGCCTCGCCGCGATCGAGCAGCGCGGCGATCTCGGCGTACGGGTAGCCGAACGCCTCCCTGAGCACGAAGACCGCCCGCTCCAGCGGTGAGAGCGACTCCAGGACGACGAGGACGGCCAGGGACACGGTGTCGGCGAGCACGGCGCGGTCGGCGGAGTCCGGCGCGGTGTCGCCGAACTCGGTGAGGTACGGCTCCGGCAGCCACGGTCCGACGTACGCCTCGCCGCGCGACCGCACCTGCCGCAGCCGGTCGATGGCCAGGCGGGTGGTGATGCGCACGAGGTAGGCACGCGGTTCGCGGACGTCCGTGCGGTCGGCCTGGTACCAGCGCAGCCAGGCGTCCTGCACCACGTCCTCGGCGTCGGCGACGCGCCCGAGCATGCGGTAGGCGACGCCCATGAGGAAGGGCCGGTGTTCTTCGAAGACGTCGGTGGCGAGGTCTGCGGTCACGACCCCATCCCATCCCGGCGCATCTGCCTGTGTCCACCCGGAACGACCCGCTCCGGGGGCGGGGCGGGTGGGGGCGAGGCCGGGATCGCGTGCCGGAGGGACGCCGGGGGCTACCCGCCGGTAGTGATTGCTGACAAACTGTCTACGGCGTCCGTCAGCAGCCCAGACGAGGAGCACCCCCATGTCCGCCACCGTCTCCTTCCCGGTCCCCACTCCGCACGGTCCGAAGGACGTGACCGTGTCCTACGCGCGCGTGGGCCGCGGCGAGCCGCTGGTCCTGCTGCACGGCATCGGCCACCACCGGCAGGCCTGGGACCCGGTCGTGGACATCCTCGCCACCGAGCGCGACGTGATCGCCGTCGACCTGCCGGGCTTCGGCGCGTCGCCGGCCCTGCCCGACGGCCTGGCGTACGACCTGTCCACCACCCACACCGTGCTCGGCTCCCTGTTCCAGGCGCTGGAGCTGGACCGGCCGCATGTCGCCGGCAACTCGCTGGGCGGCCTGCTCGCGCTGGAGCTGGGCCGGGAGAAGCTCGTACGCTCCGTCACCGCCCTCTCGCCGGCGGGCTTCTGGACGGAGGCCGAGCGGCGGTACGCGTTCGCGGTGCTGCTCGCGATGCGCGGCATCGCCCAGCGGCTCCCGCTGCCGCTGGTGGAGCGGCTGGCGCGCACGCCGGCCGGCCGGACGGCGCTGACGAGCACCATCTACGCCCGCCCCGGCCGCCGTTCACCGGAGGCCGTGGTCGCCGAGACGCTCGCGCTCGTGGGGGCCGCCGGTTTCGAGGCGACCCTGCGGGCGGGCACGACCGTCCGGTTCGCCGACACCCTGCCGGGCCTGCCGGTCACGGTGGCCTGGGGCACCCGGGACCGTATTCTCGTGCGCCGTCAGGGCATCCGGGCCAAGCAGCTCATCCCGCACGCCCGGCTGGTCCGGCTGCCCGGCTGCGGGCACTGCCCGATGAACGACGACCCGGCGCTGATCGCCCGGGTCATCCTGGACGGCAGCCGCTGAGCCACCCGACCGGGTGAGCGGTGGCCGGCCGAGCGGGCCGTTGTTCACCCGGCGTTCGCGCGCGCGCCGCGGCGCCCGAGTAGGTGTGGCTCCGCACATCGGCCGGATCCCGTCCCTGGAGGCGCAGCCATGTCCCACCGTCCGCTCCCCGGCCGCCGCAGTGTTCTGCGCGGCTCCCTCGTCACGTCGGCGGCCCTGACCCTGCCCGTGGGCCTCGGCGCGGCACCGGCGTTCGCCCGCTCCGGACGCCCCGAGGCCGCCTGGGGCGTGCAGACGGGCGACGTGAGCGCCGACTCCGGTCTGGTCTGGGTGCGTTCGGACCGTCCGGCCAGGATGGTCGTGGAGACCGCGGCCACCGAGTCGTTCCGCGACCCGCGCAGATGGCACGGCCCGCTGCTGGACGCCCGCACGGACTTCACCGGCACCACCCGGCTGCACGGCCTGCCGTCCGGTGAGCAGATCCACTACCGGGTGCTGCTCGCCGACCCCGACGACCCGCGCCGCACCGGCGCACCCGTGACCGGTACGTTCCGCACGGTCTCCCGGCGCCGCCGGGACGGCGTGCGCTTCCTGTGGTCGGGCGACCTGGCCGGCCAGGGCTGGGGCATCGATCCCGATCGCGGCGGCTACCGCATCTACGACGCGATGGCGAGGCTGGACCCCGACTTCTTCCTGTTCAGCGGCGACGCCGTCTACGCCGACGGGCCGATCGCCGCCACCCAGGCACTGCCCGACGGCAGCGCCTGGCGGAACGTCACCACCGAGGAGAAGTCGAAGGTCGCCGAGACGCTCGACGAGTACCGGGGCAACTTCCGCTACAACCTGCTCGACGCCAACCTGCGCCGCTTCAACGCCCAGGTGCCCTCGGTCGTGCAGTGGGACGACCACGAGGTCCGCAACAACTGGTACCCGGGCGAGGTGATCACCTCCTCCGACACCCGGTACACCGAGAAGAGCATCGACGTCCTCGCGGCGCGCGCCCGGCGGGCGTTCAGCGAGTACTCCCCGGTCTCCACCCTGCGTCCGGGCGCCCGTGAGGGCCGGATCCACCGGGTACTGCGCCAGGGCCCGCTGCTCGACGTGTTCGTGCTCGACATGCGCACCTACCGCAACGCCAACTCGCCGGACGACCGGACCGTCGACCCGCAGGGCATCCTGGGCCGCGAGCAGCTGGAGTGGCTCAAGCGGGAGCTGGCCCGCTCGCGCGCGGTGTGGAAGGTGATCGCCGCCGACATGCCCCTCGGGCTCGTGGTGCCCGACACGACGGAGAACCGGCCGAACTTCGAGGCGGTGGCGCAGGGTGACCCGGGGGCCCCGCTCGGCCGGGAGCTCCAGATCGCCGAGCTGCTGCGGTTCGTGAAGCACCGGCGGATCACCGGCACGGTGTGGCTGACGGCGGACGTGCACCACACCTCCGCCCAGCACTACCAGCCCTCGCGGGCCGCGTTCACCGACTTCGAGCCCTTCTGGGAGTTCGTCTCAGGACCGCTGAACGCCGGTGCGTTCCCGGCGAGCGCGCTGGACGGCACGTTCGGCCCGGAGCGGGTGTTCGTGAAGGCGCCGACCGCGTCGAACGTCTCGCCCGCGGGCGGCTACCAGTTCTTCGGTGAGGTCGACATCGACGGGGCCAGCGGCGAGCTGACGGTGCGGCTGCGTGAGCAGGACGGCACGGTGCTGTTCACACGGACGTTGCAGCCGGGCCGGGTCGGCCAGTAGCGGTGCGGCGGGCGGGCCCGGCGGTCGGTGGGCCGGTGGGCCGGTGGGCCGGTCACCGGGCCCGCCTCCTGTAGAAAGGGCAACAAATAGGACGGAGCATGCTTTACCCATCGGTCACAATCAGTTCGTGATCACGCAACACCGTTCCTTCACAGTGGCTGCATGACTCCAGACATGCCTGATGTGACCCGGGCCAGGCACGGGCGGCCCGTGCACCACTGGCGGCGGGACGTCGTCGAACTCGCCGCGCTGTTCACCGCGGTCGCCGTGGCGGACGCCACGGCGAACCTGATCGGACACGGACCGGACGGGCCGGCCCTGCTGGTGATGTCGGCCGTCGTGCTGGCCGCGACGGCGGGTTTCCACGTGTGGTGGTCACGCCGCCACGGACACGCGCCGCCGGTCGGTGATACCGGCGCCCGGCCGGCCGCCGCCCCGCGGCCGGGCGGGCCCTCCACCCGGACCGGCGCCACGGCCGGTGGGGTCACCGACGCCGGCACGCTGTGGCGGATGCGTACGACGGTGCGGGACGCGCCCGGTTCGCTGGCCGCGCTGTGCACGGCGCTGGCCGAACGACGGGTGGACATCCTGAGCCTCCAGACGCACCCGCTGGCCGACGGCACCGTGGACGAGTTCCTGCTGCGGTCCCCGGGCGCACTGGCCGCGGCGGAGATCACCCGGGCGGTCGCGCTGGCCGGGGGTACGGCCACCTGGATCGAACGGGCCGACGCCCACGACCTGGTCGACGCGCCCACCCGGGTGCTCGGGCTGGCCACCCGCACCGCCCTGGACGCCGCCGAACTTCCGCTGGCTCTGCGCCAGTTGCTGGGGCGCTGCACGATCCGGTCACTGCCCGGCACCCCGGTCGGCGGCGGCCGTGGTCCCGAACCGGTGCCGGCCGGGGGCGTCCTCGAGGAGACCGTGATGCGGCTGCGGGCACCGGAGGGCGGTGTGCTCACCGTGGAGCGGCCGTATCTGCCGTTCACACCGACCGAGTTCGCTCGGGCACGGGCGCTGGTGGAGCTGGACAGCCGGCTCGGGCCGCGGATCCCGCGCGGTCAGGACGTGCTGACCCTGCCGGAGGGCAACGACATCACCGTGCGCCGGGTCGACACCGGTGACCTGGCCGCGGCCAGGGAGATGCACGAGCGGTGCTCGCCCCGCACGCTCGGCATGCGCTACCACGGCCCGGTCGGTGACGCGGACCGCTATCTGACCCACCTGCTCAGCCCCCGCTTCGGCCGGACGCTGGCCGCGCAGACCGCGTCCGGCCGGATCGTGGGCCTCGGGCACCTGCTGTGGGACGGCGACGAGACGGAGGTCGCGCTGCTGATCGAGGACGACTGGCAGCAGCGGGGCATCGGCGGGGAACTGCTCGGCCGGCTGGTGGCGCTGGCGGTGGAGGCCGGCTGCGAGAGCGTGTACGCCGTGACGCAGGCCTCCAACACCGGCATGGTCGCCGCCATGCGCGGCCTCGGCCTGCCCCTCGACTACCAGATCGAGGAAGGCACCCTGGTCATCACGGCCCGCCTGGACACCACGGCACTGGCCGCGGCCCCCCGGAGCAACCCACCACACCTCGGCTGACGGCGAGTCCGACCGCCCTGACCGCAGCGCTCACGCCTCGGGTGCCCCACCGGACCGCGTCGGGGCAGGGGCGCCACGGGCCGACGGTGCCGTCAGCGCACGGCCTCCCGCACCGGCTGCCGCACCGGCTTCCGCGTCGGCTCCCCCAGGGGATCCCGGGCGCCCAGGGCCTGGTCGAGGTCGCTCCACAGGTCGTCGACGTCCTCCAGGCCCACCGACAGCCGCAGCAGCCGGTCGCTCACCCCCGCCCCGCGCCGGTCGTCGGCGTCGACGATGCGGTGACTGATGGACGCGGGATGCTGGATCAGCGTGTCGACGCTGCCCAGGCTCACCGCGGGGGTGACGAGCCGGACCCGGGAGATCACCTCGTGCGGGTCGCCGTACACCTCGAAAGCGATCATCGCGCCGCCGAGCCGCGGATAGTGGACACGGGCCACGCGGGGATCGGCGCCGAGCCGGCGGACCAGTTCGGCGGCGTTCGCGGAGGCGGCCCGGACCCTTACCGGGAGGGTGGACAGTCCTCGCAGCAGCAGGTAGCCGGCCAGCGGATGGAGGACTCCCCCGGTGGCGAACCGTATCTGCCGCAGCCGGCCCGCGAACTCCTCGTCACAGGCGACGACGCCGGCGAGCACGTCACCATGGCCGCCGAGGTACTTGGTGGCGCTGTGCAGCACCAGCCGCGCGCCCTGCTCGGCCGGGCGTTGCAGCACGGGCGTGGCGAAGGTGTTGTCGACGAGCAGCGGCACCGGGCCGCAGGCGCGCGCGACGGCCCGCAGGTCGAGTTCGGCGAGCGTCGGATTGGCCGGGGACTCGACCAGCACCAGGCCGGTGTCCGGGCGCAGCGCGTCACCGATGCCGGCCGGGTCGGTCCAGGTGACCTCCGTGCCGAGCAGCCCGGCGGTCAGCAGGTGGTCGCTACAGCCGTACAGGGGCCGTACGGCGACCACGTGCCGCAGGCCCATGGCGGGAAGCGCGAGGAGGACGGCGCTGAGCGCTGCCATGCCGCTGGCGAAGGCGACCGCGGACTCCGTGCCCTCCAGACGGGCGAGGGCGGTCTCGAAGCGGGCCACGGTCGGGTTGCCGAGGCGGCCGTAGACCGGCGGCCCGGCCGGATCGGCGCCGTCGGTGGCGAAGGCGTCGATGCGGGCGGCCTCGGCGCGGCTGTCGTACGAGGGGTAGGTGGTCGACAGGTCGATCGGCGGGGCGTGCAGGCCCTGGCGGGCGAGATCGTCGCGGCCGGCGTGCACGGCCTCCGTGGCCAGGGCTCTCGATGCGGCGCGTACGTCGTCGTAGGCGCCGGTGCTCGCTGTGTCCATGGCCGGAAGGGTGAACAGTGAACGGTTCACTGGGGACAAACACCGTGTTACGTTCGGCCCATGGCCGATTCCGTCGTACTGGATCCGGTGGACCTGCATCTGCTGCGGCTGTTGCAGAACGACGCCCGGACCACCTACCGCGATCTCGCCGCGCAGGTGGGTGTGGCGCCGTCGACCTGCCTGGACCGGGTGACCCGGCTGCGCCGCTCGGGGGTGATCCTCGGGCACCGGCTGCGGCTCGATCCGGCCAAGCTCGGGCGCGGACTCCAGGCCCTGCTGTCGGTGCAGGTGCGTCCGCACCGGCGGGAGCTGGTCGGCCCCTTCGTGGACCGTGTCCGGGCGCTGCCGGAGGCCCGGTCGGTGTTCCATCTGACCGGGCCGGACGACTATCTGGTGCATGTGGCCGTAGCGGACATGGCCGACCTGCAGCGGCTGGTGCTGGACGAGTTCACGGCGCGGCGCGAGGTGGCGCGGGTGGAGACCCGGCTCATCTTCCAGCAGTGGGAATGCGGGCCGCTGTTGCCTCCCGGCCACGCCCAGAGCTGAATCCTCCGTACGTGGTGACGTGGAGATCGTCCTCGTACGAGGATGGACCGCATGTCTGAGATCAAGAGCCCGCTGCCCCGTCAGGTCGCCGACGCGTACGTGGACGACCTCATCGCCCTCGACCCGGTCACCGGCACGTATCTCGGCGTGCCCGAGAGTTCGCGGCGGCTGCCCGACTACTCACCCGCCGGTCAGCAAGCCCTGGCGGCGCTGATCCGCACCACGCTGGCCCGGCTGGACGAGGCGGAGCGGCAGCCCGGCGCGGACAGCGACGCGGAACGGCGCTGCGGGCGGCTGCTGAGGGAACGGCTCACCGCCGAACTCGCCGTCCTGGAGGCGGACGAGCACCTGCGCATGGTCGGCAACATGGGCACGCCCGGGCACGCGGTGCGGGACGTGTTCACCGTCATGCCGGTGAACACGGACGAGGACTGGTCGGCGATCGCCGAGCGGCTGCGTGCCGTGCCGGGCGCGCTCGCGGGATACCGGACGTCGCTGGAACTCGGTCTGGAGCGCGAGCTGTTCGCCGCGCCCCGGCCGACCGCGACCTACATCGAGCAGCTCACCGAGTGGGTGGACACGGACGGCTCGGGCCGCGGCTGGTACGAGGACTTCGCCGCCGCCGGCCCCGAGGCGCTGCGCGCGGAACTGGACGAGGCGGCGCGGGCGGCGACCGGCGCCCTGCGGGAGCTGCGGGACTGGATGCGGGACGTGTACGCGCCCGCGGTCGCGGATGCCCCGAACGTGGTCGGCCGCGAGCGGTACGCGCGCTGGGCCCGCTTCTACAACGGCACCGACCTGGACCTGGACGAGGCGTACGCGTACGGCTGGGCCGAGTTCCACCGGCTCCTCGCGGAGATGAAGAAGGAAGCCGAGAAGATCCTGCCCGGCGCCGGGACGCCGTGGGTGGCACTCGCGCACCTGGACGAGCACGGCCGGCACATCGACGGCGTGGACGAGGTCCGTACGTGGCTCCAGGGCCTGATGGACAAGGCCATCGAGGACCTGGACGGCACGCACTTCGACCTCGCCGAGCGGGTGCGGAAGGTGGAGTCGCGGATCGCCCCGCCCGGCGGCGCGGCCGCCCCCTACTACACGCCCCCGTCGGAGGACTTCTCCCGGCCCGGCCGCACCTGGCTGCCCACGATGGGCCAGACCCGGTTCCCGGTCTACGACCTGGTGTCGACCTGGTACCACGAGGGCGTGCCGGGGCACCATCTCCAGCTCGCCCAGTGGGCGCACGTCGCGGAGAACCTCTCCCGCTACCAGGCGACGGTCGGCGGGGTCAGCGCCAACCTCGAGGGCTGGGCGCTGTACGCGGAGCGGCTGATGGACGAACTGGGCTACCTCACGGACCCCGAGGAGCGGCTCGGCTACCTCGACGCCCAGATGATGCGGGCGATCCGGGTGATCATGGACATCGGCATGCACCTGGAACTGGAGATCCCCGCGGACTCGCCGTTCCACCCCGGTGAGCGGTGGACGCCGGAGCTGGCACAGGAATTCTTCGGCGCGCACAGCAGCCGGCCGGCGGACTTCATCGAGAGCGAGCTGACCCGGTACCTGACGATCCCGGGCCAGGCGATCGGCTACAAGCTGGGCGAGCGGGCGTGGCTGCTGGGCCGGGAGAAGGCGCGCGAGCGGCACGGCGACGCGTTCGACCCGAAGGCGTGGCACATGGCGGCGCTGTCGCAGGGTTCGCTCGGCCTGGACGACCTGGTGGACGAGCTGTCCCGGCTGTGACGGTCAGCCGCTCACCGCGCCCCTGCCGTCGGCCGGGGCGCGGTGAGCACCGTGCCGCCCCGTCCGGCGAAGGCCCGCGGGGCGTCCGTACGGGCGCCCCGCGGTGGCGCGGGCGGGGTGGAGGCGGCTAGCTGGTGCCGGGGGCCGATGCGGAAGGCGGGCCGGGCATGCGCGAGAAAGGGCCGGGACAGCAGGCGCTGGAGACACCGCGGGCGGCGGGACTTGCCGGAGTCGTCTTCGCGCTGCTTCTGGCGGCGGCGATCGTCCTGGTCCGGCTGGGCATCCCCGAGGGAGCCGACGCGATCGGCGCGCGGGGGTTCACGGACCCCGGGCGGCGCGACGCCCTGCGCACGGCCCTGGCGCTGGTGCCGTTCGCCGGCATCTTCTTCCTGTGGTTCATCGGCGCGGTACGCGCGCACGTCGGCGACGCCGAGGACCGGTTCCTGGCCACCGTCTTCCTCGGCAGCGGACTGGTCTTCACCGCCATGATGTTCGGTGCCTCGGCGGCGGCCGGTGCCGTGCTCGCGGTCGCCCACCCCGCCGGTGCGGCGCCGGCGCCGGCCACCTGGGACTTCGGACGCCACTTCGCGTACACGCTGATGACCGGGTACGCCATGCGGATGGCGGCCGTCTTCGTCTCCTCCCTGTCGGTGATCGGCCACCGCCTCGGCGTCCTGCCGCGCTGGCTCACGGTCCTGGGCGTCCTGACCGCGCTGACGCTGCTCCTCCTGTCGTCCAACGTGCCCTGGGCGGAGCTCGCCTTTCCCGCCTGGTCACTGCTGATCAGCGTGTACCTCCTCGTGGTCGGCCGCCGTGACCGGCCACGGCCGGCCGCGGCCCGGTGACCTCCGCGCCCTGAGCGCCCCTCACTCGATCGGCGCGCCCGGCGCGCGGGCACCCCGGTCCTGCTCGCATGCTGGCCCGGGGGACGACTGCCGTCCGGAGACGCCCGCGCGAGCCGCGTGGCCGCACCGGACCTGGCCATCGGAAGGGCGGAGCGTCGATGAGGCTCGTCGTCGATCTCAACAAGTGTCAGGGGTACGCCCAGTGCGCGTTCCTCGCACCCGACGTCTTCGCCATGCACGGCGAGGAGTCGCTGATCTACAACCCGCGCGCGGACGAGGAGCAGCGGGAGCGGCTGGCGCGTGCCGTCGCCGCGTGCCCGGTGCAGGCGATCACGGCGGACGGGCTGGACGGCGCCGCGGGTGAGCCGGTGACCGGTTCCGCCGGGGAGGCGTCCGATGCCCGCTGACCACGTGGAATGGCTCAGGCGCGAGGGCCGGATCGTGATCGTGGGCGCCTCGCTGGCCGGCTTGCGGGCCGCCGAGACGCTGCGCGCCGAGGGCTTCGCCGGCGAGCTGACCCTGATCGGTGACGAGCCGTACGAGCCGTACGACCGGCCGCCGCTGTCCAAGTCGGTGCTGCTCGGCAAGGCGTCCCCGCACCGCACGGAGCTCCCGCACCGCCGCGAGATCGACGCCAAGTGGCGCCTGGGCGTCGCGGCGGCCGGGTTGGACCTGACGGCCAAGCGGGTCCGGCTGGCCGACGGCGACGAGGTGGAGTACGACCGGCTGCTCATCGCGACCGGCGTCCGCGCCCGGCCGTGGCCGAAGGAGGAGGAGGCCCGGCTGGACGGCGTCTGTCTGCTGCGCACGCGGGAGGACGCGGCCGACCTCTACCGGCGGTTGAAGGCCGGGCCGCGCCGGGTGTTCGTCATCGGTGCCGGGTTCGCCGGTTCGGAGGTCGCCTCGGCGTGCCGGGAAATGGGCATCCCCGTCACCGTGGCCGAGCGTGCGGGCGCACCGCTGGTGGGCGCGCTCGGCGGGGTGATCGGCGCGGTCGCCGCCGGCCTCCAGACCGAGAACGGCGTGGATCTGCGCACCCACGTCACGGTGACCTCCCTGGAGGGTGACCCGATCGGCAGGGTGCGGGCCGTCCACCTGTCGGACGAGACCGTCGTCGAGGCGGACGTGGTCGTGGTCTCCCTGGGTTCGCTGCGGAACACGGAGTGGCTGGCCGGGTCGGGGCTGGGCGCCGGGCCGCGGGGCATCGCCTGCGACGCGGGGTGCCGTGCCTTCGACTTCCGGGGCATCGTCACCGACGACGTCTTCGTGGCCGGTGACGTGGCACGCTCCCCGCACGCCCTCTTCGGCTACCAGTTCCTGTCGCTGGAGCACTGGGGCAACGCCGTCGCCCAGGCGGAGACGGCCGCGCACAACATGATCTGCCACGGCGCCGAGCGGCGCCCGCACCTGTGGATGCCGGCCTTCTGGTCCTCGATGTTCGGGGTGAACATCAAGTCGGTCGGGGTGCCGCCCATGGGCGAGCAGCTCATGATCACGCAGGGTTCGCTGGCCGAGCGCCGGTTCGTCGGGGTCTACGGCTGCCAGGGCCGCATGATCGCCGCCGTGAGCTTCGACAACACCCGGTGGCTGGAGTTCTACCAGCGGCAGATCGAGCGGGGCGCGCCGTTCCCGGTGGAGTTCCCGACGATGGACCGGCGGCCCGAGGGCCTGCGGCCGGTGGCGGCCGACTTCCCCGACCCCTCCCTTCCGACCCACGGCCCCACAGTGACCCTCAGCGGTTACTCACCGGCCGATCAGCAGCTGGTCTTCCACCCCGCCCGGCACTGACCGCCCCGGCCCCGACGCTCCAAGGACCTGTCATGACGCAAGCCTCGCTGGTGCGCCAGATCACCGACTTCGCCCACCGCGCCGACCCGTACCCGCTGTACGAGGAGCTGCGCAGGACGCCGGTCCTGCACGAGGAGGAGGGCGGCCCCTACGTCATCAGTTCGTACTACGACATCGAGGGCCTGCTCCACGATCCGCGGGTCAGCTCCGACGCCGCCAACCTCGCCGCGGCGGGGGACGACGAGGTCTCGCAGGGGGAGAACACGGGACTGCCGCCGTCCTTCCTGCGGCTCGACCCGCCCGAGCACGACCGGCTCCGGCGCATCGCCAACAGCGCCTTCGGGCCGCCGCACCGGCCGCGCCGGGTCGAGAACATGCGGGGCGAGATGGCCGCCATCGTCAGCGGGCTGATCGACGGACTCGCGGACACCCGGCAGATCGACCTGGTCGACCAGTTCGCCTATCCCTTCCCGGTGGCGGTGATCTGCCGGCTGCTCGGCGTGCCCCGGGACGACGAGCCGCGGTTCCGCGCCTGGGTCGATCCGCTGGTCGCCAGCCTCGATCCCGCGACGCGCACGACGGCGGACACCGAGGGCATGAAGGCGGCCCGGGAGGCGCGGATGCAGCTCGGCATGTACCTGGCCGGTCTGGTCGAGGAACGCACCAAGGAACCGCGGGACGACCTGCTGTCGGACCTGGTGCACAGCCAGGGCGCGGACGGTTCCATGACGATGATGGAGGTGCTCAGCACCGCGGTGCTGCTGCTGATCGCCGGCCACGAGACGACGGTCAACCTGATCACGAACGGCATGCTGACGCTGCTGCGCCATCCGGACATCCTGGCCCGACTGCGGGTGGAGCCGGGTCTGTCGGTGCGGATCGTGGAGGAGCTGCTGCGGTACGAGCCGCCGGTGCAGATCGTGCCGCAGCGCACCTGCATCGCCGACATCGAGGTGCGCGGGGTGACCATCCCCAAGGGGTCACGGCTGTGGCTGGTCCTGGCGGCGGGCAACCGCGACCCGGAGCGTTTCAAGGATCCCGGGCGCTTCGACCCGGACCGCGAGGACCTCCAGCACCTCGGATTCGGCAGCGGCATCCACAGCTGTTTCGGTGCCCCGCTGGCCCGGCTGGAGACCCAGATCGCCCTGGCCGAGCTGGCCCGGCGGATGGACGATCCCCGCCTGGCCGAGGATCCGCCGCCGTACCGGCAGAACGCCGTGCTGCGCGGCCCCCGGCATCTGCGCATCGACTGCGAGGGGTGGCGTTGACCCGCGCCGGGAGGCGTCAGCAGCCGCACCCGCCCGCCACGGGTGCCGTCAGCGGGTCGGTGTCCCGGCGGGCCGGCCCCTGCCGGGTCTCGTAGGCGAGGCCCTCACGTGCCCAGTACTCGAAGCCGCCGAGCATCTCCTTGACCCGGTAGCCGAGTTCGGCGAGGGCGAGCGCGGCGCGGGTGGCGCCGTTGCAGCCGGGGCCCCAGCAGTACGTGACCACGGGCACGGATCTGTCGAGGAGCTGTCCGGCCAGCTCGGGGATGAGCGCGGTCGGCAGGTGGACGGCCCCGGGGATGTGGCCCTGGTCCCAGGACTCGGTGGAGCGGGAGTCGACCACGACGAAGCCGGGCTCACCACCGGCCGCGAGCGCCTCGGCCACGTCGGCGACGTCGGCGTGGCGGGCGAGGCTCGCCCGGAAGTGGGCGGCGGCCTCGGCGGGGGCGGCGGGCGGGACACGCAGGACGGGGTTCTCGGAAGCGGCGTCGGTCATGACGGGAAATCTACGGTCCCTGAGCCGCGGCCTGAAGGGACGATCCACGGGCCTGCCCTTGCCCGGCCGGGGATCTCCCTGCTATTCATCCCTGATGACCGTGTATTCCCCGGACGCCACCGACTGGCGCATCCTCGAGGTCCTCCAGCGCGACGGACGGGCCACCTACGCCGAGCTGGCGCGCGCCGTGTCGATGTCACCGAGCGCTGTCACCGAACGGGTACGGCGGCTGGAGGAGGCGGGTGTCATACAGGGGTACGCGGCGGTGGTCGACCCGGAACGGCTGGGCCTGCCGATCCTCGCGTTCGTGCGGCTGCGCTACCCGAACGGCAACTACCGGCCCTTCCACGACCTGGTGGCCGCGACGCCCGAGATCCTGGAGGCGCACCACGTGACGGGCGACGACTGCTTCGTCATCAAGGTCGCCGCGCGCTCCATGTCCCACCTGGAGGAGGTTTCGGGCAGGATCGGCTCCCTGGGCCCGGTCACCACCAGCGTCGTGTACTCCTCCCCGCTACCCCGACGCCCGCTGGGCCACTAGCCCACTCCGTGCTGGCGCAGCGTCGAACCCGATCTGCCCTTCACGACCTCCAGTTGGGCGTGGATGCGGCGGCGCAGGTCGGCGACGTGGCTGACGATGCCGACGCTGCGGTCGCGCTCGCGCAATGAGTCGAGGACGTCCAGGACCTCGTCCAGGGTCTGGTCGTCCAGGCTGCCGAAGCCCTCGTCGATGAAGAGGGTGTCCAGGCGGACGCCGCCCGCCTCGTCGGTGACGACGTCGGCGAGGCCGAGGGCGAGCGCGAGGGAGGCGAAGAAGGTCTCGCCGCCGGACAGGGTCGCGGTGTCCCGGGCCCGCCCGGTCCAGGCGTCGACCACGTGCAGCCCGAGCCCGCTGCGTCCGCGTCCGGCGCGGTCGTCGGAGTGGACGAGGGTGTAGCGGCCGGACGACATGCGCTGGAGGCGGACGGTCGCGGCGGCGGCGACCTGCTCCAGCCGGGCGGCCAGGACGTACGACTCCAGGCGCATCCGGCGTTCGTTGTCGGCGGAGTTGCCGGCGGTGAGCGCGGCGAGCCGGGCCACCCGGCCGTACTCCTCGCGCAGCGGGGCGAGGTGGCGTACGGCCTCGGTGGCGCGCGCGGAGAGGCGGTCCAGCTCGGTGCAGCAGCGGGCGGCGGCGTCGCGGGCGGAGGCGGCCTCGCGCAGCCGCCGTTCGGCGCCGGCCGCCGTCCGTTCGGCGGTGGCCGGGTCGGCGGGCGGCTGCCGGTCGGCCGCCGCGGCGCCGGGCTCGTCGAGGACCGCGCGGACGGCGGCCTCCTCCTGCTGCCAGGCGTCGAGGCGGTGTTGCAGGTCCTGGTAGGCGGTGGCGTCCAGCAGGGCCGCCACCGCGGCCTGCGGGGTGTCGAAGCCGGCCCGGTAGGCGGCGTCGGCGAGGCGGGCGTCGGCGTCCTTCAGCCGCTGGGCGGTGTCCTCGGCGGCGCGCACGGCGTCGGCGGCCTCGGTGAGCCGCTGCGTGAGCCGCTCCAGCTGCTCGGCGCGCGCGGCCACGCTGTCCGAGGTGCCGCGCGCCTGCGTCAACTCGGCCTTCAGGGCGGCCTGTTCGCGTTCCAGGGTGTCGCGCCGGGTGAGCCGGGAGGCGGCCCGCACGGCGGCCTGGTGGCGGTCGGCGAGGCGCTGCTCGCGTTCGTGTCCGGCGCGCCGCAGTTCCTCCTGGGCGGCGTGCAGGGCGGAGGCCGCGCGGCGGGCGCGGGCGTACTCCTCCTCCAGTTCGCCGGCCTCGGCGGCGAGCCGGTCGGTGGGCGTCTCGCCGGCCTCGGCGGTAGCGGCGGCCAGCGCCTCGCGGACCTGGCCGAGTTGCCGCTCGTCGTCGCTGTGCCGCTCCTCGGCCCGCTGGTACGCGGCCAGGGCGCGGTCCTCGGTGTCCCGGTCGACGTGTCCGGTGGTCTTGCGGGCGGGGGCGGGGTGTGCGGTGGCTCCGCAGACCGCGCAGGGCTCGCCGTCGGTGAGGTGGGCGGCGAGTTCGGCGGCGATGCCGTTCAGCCGCTGTTCCTTGAGGTCGAGCCAGTGGGCGCGGGCGTCGAGGGCACGCTGTGCCGAGGACTCCGTGCGCTGCCGGGCCTGCGCGAGGTCGGTGGCGAGGCGGTCGCGGGTGCGGGCCGCGTCCAGCCGCCGCCGCATCGGGGCGCGCTGGACCGCGAGTTGTTCGGCGCGGGTGGCGGCCTCCTGGGCGGAGTCGACGCGGGCCTGGAGTGCCGCTCGGGTGCCGTCCCATTCGGCGAGCCAGGCGTCGGCCTCGCGCAGGACGTCCTCGTCGGCGCTTTCCTGGCGGTCGAGTCCGGTGCGCTCCTCGGTGAGCTCGGCGAGCCGTCGTTCGGCGCGCCGGGCCGCGTCGAGGCCGCCGAGTTCCTCGGCGGTCCGGCGGGCGGCGGCGGCCAGTGCGCCGGCGTCGGCACCGGCGTGGGGGGCGGTGAGCCGCCCGCGCGTGCCGGCCTCGGCCTCGGCGGCCCGGCGGTGGTCCGCCTCGGCGGCGTCGCGCAGCTCCAGCGCGGGCGCGACGGCCTCCGCCTTGCGGGCCCGTTCCATGCGCTCGCGCGTCTCCCGGCGGGCGGCGGCGCTCTCCTGGAGCCGTTCGGCGCGCTGCCGGGCCTCGGCGAACCTGTGCTGGAGACGGGCCCGTTCGCGTATGTCGTCCAGGGCGCGGCGGGCCGCGGCGTGGGCGGACTCGGCGGCGGCCAGACGGCAGCGGGCGACGGTGAGGCGTTCGCGGGCGGTACTGCGGGCGACGGCGGCGGCTGCGAGGACGGCCTCGGCCAGGCCGGGGTCGCCGGGGGCCAGGCCGGGCAGGTCCATGGCGTCACCGGCCGCCTGCTGCATGCGGTGGGCGTCGGCGAGGAGCGCCGCGTCGCCGTCGCGCACGCGCGCCTCGGTGGCCTTGCGGCGGTCGGCGAGGCGCTTTTCGACGTCGGCGAAGCGCCGGGTGTCGAAGAGGCGGCCGAGCAGTTTGCTGCGGGCCTCGGCGTCGGCGCGCAGGAAGCGGGCGAAGTCGCCCTGGGGCAGCAGGACGACCTGGCAGAACTGGTCGCGGCTCATCCCGAGCAGCTGGGTGATCTCCTCTCCCGTCTCCTGGTGGGAGCGGCTGCGGTCCTGCCAGACGCCGGCCGTGCTGTCGTACTCGCGCAGCCAGGTCTGGGCCTTGTCGACGGTGGTGCCCTTGCCGCGCAGCTTGGGCCGCTCCCAGGGGGGCTGCCGGGTGATCTCCAGACGGCGTCCGGCGACGGTCAGGTCGAGGCGGACCTCGGTGCGGGTGCCGGGCGGGGCGTGGTCGCTGCGCAGGTGCGCGCCCTGGCCGCTCTGGCGGGCGCCGGGGACGGAGCCGTAGAGGGCGTAGCAGACGGCGTCCAGGACGGAGGTCTTGCCGGCGCCGGTGGGCCCGTGGAGCAGGAACAGGCCGGCGCCGGACAGGGCGTCGAAGTCGACGGTGCGGGCGCCGCCGAAGGGCCCGAAGGCGGTGATGTCGAGCCGGTGCAGCCTCATCGTGCCACCTCTCGTACGGCGTCGTCGGCGCGGACGGCGTCGAACGCGTCGCGCAGGACGGCCGTCTCGTGCTCGTCGGGTCCGGTGCCGCGGACGTGGGCGACGAAGTCCTGGGCGATCTGGTGGTCGCTGCGGCCGGCGAGCCGCCGGGCGTACGACAGGTGGGGGTCGTCGGGGGCCCGCTCGGGGTCGAAGACGAGGCTGAGGGTGTGCGGGAAGCGTGCGGTGAGGCGGGCCATGGGGTCGGCCGGGCGGGCCGGGTCGGTGAGGGTGGCCTCGATCCAGGCCTCCTCGTGGCGGGTCAGCTCGGGGTCGGCGAGCAGCGCGTCCAGGGTGCCGCGGATGCGGGCGAGCGGGCGCGGCACCGGGCAGTCGAGGCGCTCGGCGGTGACCGAGCCGTCCGCGTCCAGGTCGACCAGCCACATGCTCTTGCGGTGGCCCGCCTCGGAGAAGGAGTAGGCGAGCGGGGAGCCGGAGTAGCGCACGCGTTCGGTGATGGTCTGGCAGCCGTGCAGATGCCCGAGCGCCACGTAGTCGACGCCGTCGAAGACGCCGGCCGGTACGGCGGCGACCCCGCCGACGGTGATGTCCCGCTCGCTGTCGCTGGCCTGGCCGCCGGTGACGAAGGCGTGGGCGAGGACGACGGAGCGCGTGCCGGCCGGGCGGCCGGCGAGGTCGGCGCGGACGCGGTCCATGGCGGCGCCGAGCACGGCCTCGTGCCCGGCCTTGCCGACGGCGAACTCGTCCTTGACGAGGGCGGGTTCGAGGTAGGGCAGGCCGTAGAAGGCGACGTCGCCGTGGGCGTCCTGGAGCACCACGGGGGTGCCGGCGGCGGCCGGTTCGGTGCGCAGGTGGATGCCGGCGCGGTCGATGAGTCCGGCGCCGACGCCGAGACGGCGAGCCGAGTCGTGGTTGCCGGAGATCATCACCGTGGGCACGCCGAGGTCCGCGAGGCGGTGCAGGGCGGTGTCGAACAGTTCCACGGCGGCGAGCGGGGGCACCGCCCGGTCGTACACGTCGCCCGACACGACCACCGCGTCCACCGCGTGCTCGCGCACGGTGGTGACGAGGTGGCCGATGAACCCGGCCTGGGCCCCGAGCAGGTTCGCCCGGTGGAAGGCCCGGCCGAGATGCCAGTCGGACGTGTGCAGCAATCTCATGGGCCCCGAGACTATCGGCCGGGTCCGACATCACGGGCGGTCACTCCCGTACCAGCCCGTCACGACCCGCCCGCAACAGAGGCGTTATGCCCGTTTCGCCGCAATAGTCAAGCATCTCCGTAGGCTTCGCCACCCAGTTCGAAGCCGGCCGTGCCCGCCGTCACATCGGCGAGCCACGCGCGGAAGGCGATCACGTCGGCGTCCGGCAGGCCGATCTCCAGGGTGACGGCCTCGCCGTAGCGGACGTCCCGCACCTCGCGTCCGGTGGCCCGCAGGTCGTTCTGCACCTTGCCCGCGCGCTGGTGGTCGACGGTCACCGTGGCCAGCCGGAAGCGGCGCCGGGTGCGGGTGCCGAGCGCGTCCAGGGCCTCGCCGACGGCACCGCCGTACGCGCGGATGAGTCCGCCGGCGCCGAGCTTGACCCCGCCGTAGTAGCGGGTGACGACGGCGACGACGTACCGCATGTCACGGCGCAGCAGCATCTGGAGCATGGGGACGCCGGCGGTGCCGCCCGGTTCGCCGTCGTCGCTGGCCCGCTGCACGGAGGCGTCGGCACCGATGACGTACGCCCAGCAGTTGTGGCTGGCGTCGGCGTGCTCCCCGCGGACGGCCGCGACGAAGTCCTGCGCCTCCTTCTCGGTGGCGGCCGGAGCGAGGGCGCACAGGAAGCGGGAGCGGTTGATCTCGGTCTCGTGCACACCCGCGCGGGCGACGGTGCGGTACTCGTCCTGCATCCCGTCAGCCTATGCGCAGCACGTCACCGGCTCGCCCCCGCGTCAGCGCGGCCGCTCCCCCTTCGCTCCGCGCGGCACCGTGAACGAGGTCAGCAGGGCCGTGCCCGGGGCCAGTGCCGGCCAGCCGGTGCCGCGCCAGGCGAGGACGGCGATCGCGGCCGTCGGGAATTTCTCCCCCACCCGCTCCAGGGTGTCGTCCAGGCCGTCCGCGGCGAGCGCCCGCACCAGGTCGGCGAGGCCCGGGTGGTGCCCGACCAGCAGCAGCGTGTTCACCTCCGGCGGCACCTCGTGCACGACCTCCAGCAGCTCCGGCACGCCGGCCGCGTACAGCCGCCCGTCCAGGCGTACCGGCGGCGGGGTGCCCCACTCGGCGGCGGCCAGCTCCCAGGTCCGGCGGGCGCGGACGGCGGTGGAGCACAGGGCGAGGTCGGGCAGGGAACCGGAGTCGGCGAGAGCGCGGCCGGCGGCCGGGGCGTCTCTCAGCCCCCGGGGCCCCAGCGGGCGGCGGGCGTCTTCGACGCCCTCGGGCCACGCGGACTTGGCGTGCCGCAGCAGCACCAGCCGGCGCAGCGGTCCGGCGCCCGCCCGTTCGATCACGCCGGGTTCCCGAGGTCGCGGAGGAGATCGAGGGCGAGCAGCCGGTCGGCGTGGGCGTAGGTCTCGAAGCGGGCGCCGTCGGGCAGGTCGGGGGCGTGCTCCACGTCCCGCAGCACCGCCAGCGAGCGGGGCAGGTCGAGGTCGTCGTCCCAGGCGGCCCGCAGCCTGGTCCGGATCTCTTCGGGCACCGGCCGTGAGGGCCGCCGGGCCCATCCGGCCACGGCCCGCCGCCAGTGGGCGAGCTGCCCGGCGGACCGGTCGAGGGCGGCGGCGTCCAGCCGCGCGGTCTCCCGCCGGGGGACGGAGAGCAGGGCGAGCCGCAGGGCGGCGGGGTCGGCGAGGAGGGCGGGCAGCGGCGGCTCGGGCCCGGTCCAGGCCACCGGCGCGACGGCCGCCACCGGTCCCTCGGTGCGGACGGTCGCGGTGTTCGGTCCGGCGACGTGGATCACCTGGGCCTCTCCCAGCCCGGACGCGAGGTCCCGGCCGTCCTCGAAGGGGCGGATGGCGAGGTGGGTGGCGGCCGTGCGCAGCTCGGGCTGTTCACGGGGTGCGGTGAGGATCGTCCAGACCGGGGTGCCGCCCAGCTCCAGGGCCCGCACGAGCAGGTCGGCGGTGAGCAGCACCCGCAGGGCGGTCGGGTCGAGACCCGAGGCGTGGGCCTCGACGCGGGTCAGGCCGCGGCGGGCGGGCGCGGCGGCGACGGGCTCACCGGTTCGGACGTCGAGGATGC
Source organism: Streptomyces sp. Y20 (assembly GCF_043195475.1). Classification (NCBI taxonomy): domain Bacteria; kingdom Bacillati; phylum Actinomycetota; class Actinomycetes; order Kitasatosporales; family Streptomycetaceae; genus Streptomyces; species Streptomyces sp. Y20. The sequence goes on along the minus strand of NZ_JBIDDP010000017.1, from coordinate 73,388 downwards.
GCAGCACGGGGCGAGCGTAGGCGGCCGGACGGCCGCATGCGGGCAGCTTGCGCCGATTGCGGCCGTCGTGGCGCGCTGCGGCGGGAATCCGCACCGGTGGGCGCGCTGTTGCCCCCACGTTCTGTTCCCGCAGCCCGAGGAGGCGGCCGATGTACGGCGACGAGGCGACGATCCGCAGGATCCTGACCGAGCTGGGCGACACCTGGGCGGTGGTCGGCCTGTCCGCGAACCGGAACCGGTCCGCGTACGGGGTGGCGCAGGTGCTCCAGCGGTTCGGCAAGCGGATCGTGCCGGTGCACCCCAAGGCGGAGACGGTGCACGGCGAGCGGGGGTACGCCTCCCTCGCGGACGTGCCCTTCGACGTGGACGTGGTCGACGTCTTCGTCAACAGCGCGCTGGCCGGCGCGGTGGCCGACGAGGCCGTGGCGCGGGGCGCGAAGGCGGTGTGGTTCCAGCTGGGGGTCGTCGACGCCGGCGCGTACGAGCGGACCCGGGCCGCGGGTGTGGAGATGGTCATGGACCGGTGCCCGGCGATCGAAATTCCACGCCTGAACTAGCCCGCCCACCCCTTGTCTCACTTTCTTCTCACAATTCGTCGCTGAATATTGACATTCTGAGTTGATCTCTGACCTGTGTGAACGCTGTTCCCAAGACCGACAAGATCCTGGGTCAAGTTTTGGGAAACAGTCTTCTGCTGAAGCGGAAAGTCTTTCTAGCCTGTGGCGTCCTTGCTCGTTTGTTTCGTGTTCATGAACTGAGAGGCCACCTGACATGGCGAAAGTCGACCATGCCGTGCCACAGGCCACGACGGAGTCCGGCGGCCTGCGCCGCGATGTCGGACTGATCGGTCTGATGTGGGCCTCCGTCGGCTCCATCATCGGCTCCGGCTGGCTGTACGGCGCCGAGAAGGCGGTCGTCGTGGCCGGTCCCGCGGCGATCGTCTCGTGGGTGATCGGCGCGGTCGCGATCGTGCTGCTGGCGCTCGTGCACGCCGAACTCGGCGGCATGTTCCCGGTGGCGGGCGGCACGGCCCGCTACCCGCACTACGCCTTCGGCGGCCTGGCCGGAATGTCCTTCGGCTGGTTCTCCTGGCTCCAGGCGGCCACCGTGGCCCCGATCGAGGTCGAGGCCATGATCGGTTACGCCGGTCACTGGCAGTGGGCGCAGGGCCTCCAGCACGCCGACGGGACGCTGACGCCCGTCGGTCTCCTCACGGCCGTGCTGCTGATGGCGGTCTTCGTCGGGGTCAACTTCTTCGGCGTCCGGGCCCTGGCGCACACCAACAGCGCCGCCACCTGGTGGAAGATCGCCGTCCCGCTCGGGGCGATCTTCATCATCGCCGCGGGCAACTTCCACGCCAGCAACTTCACCTCGGAGGGCTTCGCGCCGTTCGGCGCCAAGGGCATGCTCGGCGCCATCAGCTCCAGCGGCATCATCTTCGCGCTGCTCGGGTTCGAGCAGGCGATCCAGCTGGCGGGCGAGAGCCGCAACCCCAAGCGTGACCTGCCCCGGGCGACCCTCGGCTCGGTCGCGATCGGCGCCGTGATCTACATCCTGCTCCAGGTCGTGTTCATCGCCGCGCTGCCGCACGCGTCCTTCGCCCACGGCTGGGCGAAGCTGGACTTCCCCGGCATCAGCGGTCCCTGGGCGGGCCTGGCGACCGTCGTGGGCCTGGGCTGGCTCGGCTGGGTGCTCTACATCGACGCGATCATCTCCCCCGGTGGCACCGGCCTGATCTACACCACCGCCACCTCGCGCGTCTCCTACGGCCTGGCCAAGAACGGCTATGCGCCGAAGGCCTTCGCCAGGACCGACAAGCGCGGCGTGCCGTGGTTCGGTCTCCTGATGTCGTTCGTGACCGGTGTGATCTGCTTCCTGCCGTTCCCGAGCTGGCAGGAGCTGGTCGGCTTCATCACCTCGGCGAGCGTGCTGATGTACGCGGGCGCGCCGCTGGCCTACGGCGTCTTCGCCGACCGGCTGCCGCACCACGACCGCCCCTACCGGCTGCCCGGCGGGCGGTTCATCTCGCCGCTGTCGTTCGTGGTCGCCAACCTCATCATCTACTGGGCCGGCTGGGACACCCTGTGGCGGCTGGGCTTCGCGATCCTGCTCGGCTACGTGCTGCTGGGCTCCTACGCCTGGTACGCCACCAGCAAGCGGCTGCCCGACGCGCCCCGGCTGGACTTCCGGGCCGCGCAGTGGCTGCCGGGCTACCTGCTCGGCCTGGGCGTGATCTCCTGGCTCGGCGGCTTCGGCGGCCGGGGTGTGATCCCGCTGTGGTGGGACATCCTCGTCGTGGCCGTCTTCTCGCTGGGCGTCTACTACTGGGCCAGGGCCACCGCGTCCAGCCCCCAGGCGATCGAGCGCAGCATCGAGGAGGTCGTGGTCACGGACGCGCCCGCGCACTGACCCCGCTCCCGCCCCACCCCACGGTGTCCCGTCGGCTCGCCTGACGGGACACCGTCATAATGCACGGATGACGTCTCCTTCCCCCCACTCCGGCTCCTCCGCCGTGCCCCACCGTCCGGTCGTCATCGTGGGCGCCGGCCCGGCCGGGCTGACCGTCGGCAACATCCTGCGGGCCGCCGGCGTCGACTGCCTGGTCCTGGAGGCGGGCAGCCGTGCGTTCATCGAACAGCGGCCCCGCGCCGGGGTCATCGAGGAATGGGCGGTACAGGGCCTGGAACAGCGCGGCCTGGGGAGCAACCTGACGGCGCACGCCCAGCGGCACACCGAGTGCGAGTTCCGCTTCGACGGCCGCGGCCACCGCTTCGCCTACGGCGACCTGACGGGGCGCCACCACTGGGTCTACCCGCAGCCGTCACTGGTGACGGACCTCGTTCGCGAGTACGCCGACGTGCGCGGCGGCGCCGTCCGCTTCGGCGTGCGCGACGTCCGCCTGCACGACCTGGACTCCGACCGGCCCTCCGTCTCGTACACCGACCCGGACAGCGGCGAACGGCTCCTGGTGCGCTGCGACTTCGTGGCGGGCTGCGACGGGGCCCGCGGGGTGAGCCGGGCGGCGCTGCCGGAACGGGCGCGGATCTCCCGGCACGACTACGGCATCGGCTGGCTGGCGCTGCTCGCCGAGGCACCGCCGTCCTCCGACTGTGTGCTGTTCGGCATGCACCCCGACGGGTTCGCCGGGCACATGGCCCGGGCTCCGCACCTGACCCGGTACTACCTCCAGTGCCCGCCGGGCGACGACCCGGACGACTGGCCGGACGAGCGGGTCTGGGACGAACTCCAGCGGCGCCTGCACGCCGCGGACCGCCCGCCGCTGACACGGGGCAGGCTGCTGGAGAAGCGCGTGCTCGACATGCACAACTACGTGGTGGAGCCCATGGTGTCCGGCCGGCTCTTCCTGGCCGGTGATGCCGCGCACCTCGTCGCGCCGATCGCCGCGAAGGGCATGAACCTGGCCCTCCACGACGCGTTCCTGCTCGGTGACGGCCTCGTCGCCCACCTGACCGAGGGCGACGGCACGGCCCTGGACGGCTACGCGGAGGCCTGTCTGCGCCGGGTGTGGGACTACCAGGACTTCTCCCAGTGGCTCTCCGAGATCTACCACGGTATGTCCCACGGCGACCCCTACCGGGCCGGCACGGCCCGGGCCCGGCTGCGCCGGCTGTTCACCTCACCGGCCGCGGCGGCGGCCTTCGCCGAGCAGTACCTCGGTACGGCGGGCGCGTACTGAGCGCGTGACGGGCCGCCGCTCGCCGGTCAGGCGACGCCCAGGCCCTCCCGTACGACCGCGCCCGGCAGTTCGGCCAGGGCCTTGCCCGGCACCAGCAGTTTGCCGCGCCGGCGGCCACTGCCGATCAGCACGTAGGGCTGGTCGACGACGGCCGCGTCCACCAGCACCGGCCAGCCGGTGGGCAGTCCGAGCGGGGTGATGCCGCCGTACTCCATGCCGGTCTCGCCGGTCGCGGTCTCCATGGGGGCGAACGAGGCTTTCCGGGCGCCCAGTTGACGGCGTACGGCGCCGTTGACATCGACCCGGGTGGTGGAGAGCACCACGCAGGCGGCCAGTGCGGTCATGCCGCCCCGCTTGCCCGCGACGACGACGCAGTTCGCCGACCGCTCCAGCAGGTCGCGGCCGTAGTGCTCCACGAAGACGGCCGTGTCGGCCCACCGCGGGTCGGTGTCCACATAGAGGATCCGCTCGGCCGGTACAGCGCCCTGCCAGTGGCGTACGGCATCGGCGACGGGCGCGGTCAGCTCGTCCAGGCAGTCCGGGGCGGGGGTGGCGGTGTCGAAGTCTCCGATGGGTGGGCGCATGGCCGCACGCTAGCAAGACCCGTCCGCGCGCCGTACCCCTGTCTCAGGGCACGGGCGGCACGGACACCGCCATCACCATCTCCATCGGCAGGTCCCCCCGGTTGGTGTACCGGTGCGGGACGTCGGCCTCGAAAGAGGCGCTGGCGCCCGCCGGAACGCGGTACTCCGCGCCGTCCACGACGAGCGTCAGCTCGCCCGCGGTCACGTGCACCAGCTCGACGGTGCCGCCGGGATGCGGCTCGGAGGGGCTGCTCTCGCCCGGCATCAGCCGCCAGTCCCACATCTCCAGCGGTCCCGGCGCCTCCGTGCCGGCGAGCAGCCGGTTGTAGCTGCCGGCTTCCGTGTGCCACAGCCGCACGGCCCGTTCGGCGGGGACGACCCGGACCGTCGGGCCCTGTTCGTAGTCGAGGAGCGTGGTGACGCTGACGCCGAGCGCGTCGCCGATCTTGACGACCGTGCCGATGCTGGGGTTGGTGCGGGCCTGCTCGATCTGGATGAGCATGCCCCGGCTGACACCGGCCCGGGCGGCCAGCACGTCCAGCGTGAAGCCGCGCACGGCACGCCAGTGCTTGACGTTGCGCGCCAGGGACTGGGTCAGGAGTTCGAGGTCCGACACGTGGGGTCCAATATCCGGGAAGTCCGAGGTGACGCATAGCGCGGTGCCGTGCACCGCACTACGGTGCGGTGCACCCGAGCGTTCACCGAACTGTACTGCGAGGCCGGCCGTGCCGGTGGCCGGCCGGTCGCGTCAGGCCTCCGGTTCGAGCGCGGCGAGCCGGGCGACCACGTCCTCGTCCAGCTCCCCCAGCGCCCGCAGCTGCTCCGGCGTCGTCCCGTCCGGGATCGGCACCGGGGCCGGGGTCCGCAGCGGCGGCTGCCAGCCGTCGCCGGCCGTCCAGCGCCGTACGACCCGGGCGGGCGCCCCCGCCACCACCGCGTGGTCGGGCACCATGCCCCGGACCACCGCGCCGGCCGCCACGACGACGTTCCGGCCGATCCGCGCGCCCGGCAGGATCACCGCGCCGGTGCCGATCCAGCAGCCCGGGCCGATCTCGACGGGCTCCATCCGCGGCCACTGCCGGCCGATGGGCTGGTGCGGGTCGTCGTAGGAGTGGTTGGTGGAGGTGACGTAGACGTACGGGCCGAAGTAGCAGTCACTGCCGATCGTGACCGTCGTGTCCGCGATGACATGGCTGCCACGGCCGAGCACCACGCCGTCGCCGATGCGCAGGATGGGCTCAGGGCCCAGGTCCAGGTCCGGCATCAGGCCGGCGGTGAGGGTGACCTGCTCGGCGATGATGCAGTGGGATCCGAGCCGGATCCAGGGCTCGCCGAAGACCGTGCCGAGCGGGAAGGCCAGCCGGGTGGCTTCGCCGATCGCGCCGAACCGGTAGCGGCCGGGGTGCTCGGCCGTCACCGAACCCGCGTCGCGCACCCACGACCAGCCCGCGTGCACCGCGCGCTGCGCCAGCCGGCGTCGCCAGGATGAGAACGTGTTCTTGCGCTTCGACACGGGCTCACGTTACTCACCGGTCGCCCGGCGGAGGGCGCGGGCTGCTGTGATCTTCACCCCACCCGGTGTCGTACCGTGCGGTGTACTGCCGACCAGGAGGAGACGGGTGATGACGCACAAGGCACTGATCGTGGGTATCGGGGGCCGGGAGCCCCGGGTGGATCCGGAGGCGTTCGTGGCACCCACGGCCTCCGTCATCGGGGATGTCACGCTGCACCCGGGGGCGAGCGTCTGGTACGGCGCGGTCCTGCGGGGCGACGTGGAGAAGATCACCGTGGGCGCGTGGGCCAATGTGCAGGACAACGTCACGCTGCACGCCGATCCCGGATTTCCGGTGACCGTCGGGGAGCGGGTGTCGATCGGGCACAACGCGGTGGTGCACGGGGCGACCGTGGAGGACGACTGCCTGATCGGGATGGGCGCGACCGTGCTCAACGGGGCGGTGATCGGGGCCGGGTCGCTGGTCGCCGCGCAGGCTCTGGTGCCGCAGGGGATGGTGGTGCCGGCCGGGTCGCTGGTGGCGGGGGTGCCGGCGAAGGTGAAGCGGGAACTGACCGCGCAGGAGCGGGAAGGGGTCACCCTCAACGGCACCCTGTACGCGGAGCTGGGCAGGGCCCACGCGGATGTGCACCGCTAGGACCGGGGCGAGTGCGGGGGCGCAGGTGCGAGGGCGCGGGGGCGCAGGCGCGGGGGGCTTCAGTCCCCGGCGTTCACGGGTTCCGGTTCCCGCTCGGCCGGCTGCGCCTTCTTCGCCTTGCGCTTCAGGACCAGCACCGACGCCAGGCCGATCAGCAGGGCCGCCACCAGGCCCAGGTAGGAGAACCGCTTCAGCCAGTCCTCGGCGACCAGACCGACGTAGTAGATGACGGCCGTGGTGCCGCCGGCCCAGCAGATGCCACCGAGGACGTTGGCGATCAGGAACTTCCAGTACGGCATGTGCAGGACGCCCGCGAGGGGGCCGGCGAAGATGCGCAGGAGGGCGACGAAGCGGCCGAAGAAGACCGCCCACATGCCCCACTTCTGGAAGGACCGCTCGGCGGTGGCCACATGGCCCGCGCCGAAGTGCCGCGGGAACCTGGCGCCGAGCCAGGCGAGCAGCGGGCGTCCGCCCTTGCGGCCGATCGCGTAGCCGATGGAGTCGCCGATCACGGCGCCCGCGGTCGCGCACACACCGAGCACGACCGGGTTGACGCCCGACTGCTGGGAGGACATCAGGGCCGCCGAGACGAGGATGATCTCGCCGGGCAGCGGGATGCCCAGACTCTCCAGGCCGATCACCAGGGCCACCACGGCGTAGACGGCGGCCGCCGGCACCGAGTCGAGCCATTCCTGGACGTGCACCGCCGGTACCTCCCCTGTCGCTGCCCTTGCCCTCCGGGTCACCGCATGTGCGGCGCGCCCCCCAGGAAGGCTACCTGGTCGGCGGTGAACGTCTCCCTGCTCGCACCGTCCGGCCGCCGCCCCGTCCCCGCCCCCCAGGTGCGCGGCCACCGCGGTGTGCCACGGCGCACCGCGAGCGGCCATTCCCGGCGGGCCACCGGCCGGCGGACGCCGGGCGGGGGCGCGGCGGGTGGGCCGGCGGCCACGGCGCGGACCGGTTCAGGGGCACGGCGCGGGGGAGGCCCGCGGAGCGGGTCGTGCGGCGGCATCGCCGCGGCACGACTCCGGTACCCCGGTGCGGGTGAGCCGGGGATTCCCCGGCCGGCGCCGGCGTAACGGTCGAGGGGCCCGGCCGGGGCGCCCGCCGGGCGGACCCGGCACCGGTCAGCCCACCAGCGCCCGTACGGCCTGCGATCCCGCGTCGGCGGTGACCGTGCCCAGCGAGGCCGTCCGTGCGCCGGCCGGTGGGGTGAGGTCGCCCCCGACCGGTCTGACGGCACTCCCCAGCGCCACCATCACGTCCGCCACGTCGGCCTTCGCCACGTCCGCCGCACGGCCCGCGCGGCCCAGGCGGCCCGCACCACCGGCCGCGCCCCGCCGCCTGTCCTCCTCGGTGTGCACCTGGGCGATCCGCGGCTCGTTCCCCTGCCCGGCTCCCGCACCCTCGCGTTCCGGCTTGCCGTGTGCGACGGAGCCGTCCCCCCGCTGCCCGGAGTCCGGCGCGGCGCCGCCCGGCGACGACGCCCCCCTCCCCGCCGTACCGGTCCCGCCGGACAGCCCCGGTCCGTCCGGCGCTCCGGGCGCCCCGGACGCACCCTCAGGCCGCGCCGCCGTACCGGAGGACCGGGGCACCTCGGCGGCTTCCGGTTCCAGCACCCACCGCTGCTCCGGTGACCCGTCGCGTCCGGCCACCGCGACCCGCGTGCCGGAACCGCCGGGACCCGGTATGAGCGCCAGGCCCTTGTGCCGGCGGAGCAGGATCTCGCCGCGCACCGTGACGTCGTACGACACCTCGCCGGTGGGAACGAGGCAGCCCGCCAGCTCGGTGCGCCGCGTTCCGGGGTCGGCGGCCAGGCACAGGGACGGGTCCGCGGCGCTGCGCAGCAGTCCGTCGTCCCGGTACGACCACTGCTGCGAGGCGGCCGAGGAGCACGGCGCGAGCCGGACGCCCGCGCCCGCGGTGACCCGGTTGCCGCGCACGTCCAGGCAGAGCCGGGAACCGAGGCCGCGCAGGGCGCCGCGAACGATCTCCGCGGACCCACCGGCAAAGGCGGCGGAGGGCGAGGCCGCGGAGCGGGTGCCGGTGGCGTCCGGGTGCGTGGCACCGCCGGCGGGGGCGGACCAGGTGGCTGGTGCGGGGACACCGTTGTCATCGGACCAGCTCCTGGCCGCGAGCACGGTGGCGAGCAGGGCGAGGGAGGTCAGTGCGACCCCGACGGCCACGGCCGTGCGGCGGCGGTTGCCCGGCCCGGTGCGGTGCCGGCCGGCGGTCGCCGGGGGCGCGGGCCGCACCGCCGGCGGAGGCGGCCATTCCTCGGGGGCGCCGCGGCCCGGGCGGGAGTCGAGGTAGCGGCGGGCACCCCAGCCGAGCACGGTCTCGGCGAGCAGGAGGTGCAGACCGCCGTCGAAGTGGCCGAGTTGTCCGGCGGCGTACCGGCAGTGCTCACAGACCGTCAGATGCCGGCGCACGTCGGGAAGCAGGGCGCCGCCACGGCGGATCGGGGCGTCGAGCAGGCGGTTGTGGAAACGGCATTCGCTGGAGGGTGCGAGTTCCCGGTGGGCGCGGACGCACCCGGCACGGAATTGCTCGCGTGCCTGTTCCAGTGCGGCGATGGCGGTGGCGGGGTCGACCCCCAGCAGACCTGCCGGTATGTTTATGGGTTCGGCTTCGACCTCGGTATGCCAGAGAAGGCATTGCGAGGCGCCGGGAAGGGCCTGGAATGCGCGCGCGGCGAGCTGCCGGCTTTCCGGTGTCCCGGGGTTCGTCGCGCGAAGGCCCCGGCCGCCGGTGGGTTTGCGCAATTCCGGCAGGGCGATGCGCGCCGCCTCGTCGGCTGCCCAGGAGCGGACGGTGTCCCGGACGGCGACGAGCAGCTGCGGCCGGAGGGCACCGCCGAGCACGCCACCCGCCATGCGGCCGAGCACCTGATGGAAGGCCGCGGTGGCCACCAGCTGGGCGGCGGGACCGGCGGAGGCCAGGCAGACCACCGCGTAGTCGCGGGTGGGGCGCCAGTGCCGGGCCAGCAGCAGGGCGACGGCGTGATGGCGGGCGTCGCCGGGACCGGTCAGCCGGGCGACCAGGGCACGGTCGGACTCACCGGCCGGAGCGGGCGGGGGCGGGAACGGCGGGCGTGGGGGGTGAGGGGACGGCACGGAACCATTTCCTTTCCAGCCGCAGGAAACGCAGACGCAGGCGCGTCCTGTCGGAAAGCACTACCTGGTAGGTACGTACCTGAGAGGTATGCACCTGAGAGCCGGCCCTGACATCGGCGTCTGCCTCTGCCTTCCCGCGGGGAGGCTCACCTTCGCACACGCGGGTCGCGGGAAACAAGAAGTGCGAATACCCCCGATGCCAACATCCGTTCACCGCACAATAGTTACCGCCGGTATCCCCAGGGCGGTTCTCGTGGATTCCGCCAACTCGGCTGCCGTAAAAGCCGTATGGCGCACCACATTCCCGACTTCCGGCCGCCGCCCCGCAGTCGGCTGCCGGACTTCACCGCCCCCGGTCGCCCTCTCCCCCCGGCGCCGCCGTCGGTGCGCCGGGGAGCGGGCTGCGATTGCCGACTGCCGCGTCAGCCGTTGGGCCGCAGCGTCCAGACGACCGTCATCTCGCCGGTGACGGCACCGTCCGCGCGCCGGATCTCGATCGCCACCGGGAACTCGGGGCGCTGTCCGGCGTCCAGTTCCGCGAGGACGTCGGCGGCCGGACGGCCCAGCGTCGCGGTCGCGGTGACGGCGCCCATCGCCAGCTTCCGGTAGGCGATCTCGGCGCGTACGGCGAGCGGCACGGCGCGCGAGAGCTGGTCTCCGAAGGCGGCCAGGACGATCGCGCCGCTGGCCGACTCCCCGAGGGTGAACATCGCGCCGGCGTGCGGGCCGCCCACGTGGTTGTGGTACGCGCCCTGGTCCGGCAGCAACACCACAGCCTTGTCGGCGGTGGTCTCCTGGAACTCCAGGTTCAGCGTCCGGGCCATGGGCACGGTGGCGGCGAGCATGTCGCCGATCGACATCTGGTCTGCGCTCATTCCGTCATGTTACTCACGAGTAGCCGGAGCTGACCAGAGCCGGTGCCCGCGGGCACCGCGGATTCGCCACGAACCTGACGAACACCGGTGACCGAAACGTGTCCCGCACCCCACTAGGGTTACTGGCCATGTGGCCAGATCAGCAGCCGCCAGGGGGCGCGCACAACCCGCAGCACAACCCGTACCAGCAGCCGGGTCACCAGCAGCCGAACCCGTACCAGCAGCCCGGGTACCAGCAGTACCCGCAGGCCGGGCAGCAGGCGCAGTGGGGACAGCCGCCCACGGCGTCCTCGCCGCAGCCGCCGCAGGGCGGTGGCGGCCGTACGAAGCTGGTGGCGATCGTCGCGGCCACGGCCGTGGTGGTCACCGCCGCCGTGACCGGATACCTGGTGCTGGGCCGCGGCTCGAAGAACGACGAGGCGGACAACGGCAAGGGCGGACACAGCACGGCCCCGTCACCGACGGCCGACCCCGCCGACTCACCGGCCTCCTCCGCGGCCGGCAACCCGCGGGCGAGCGGGAGTGAGAAGCCGACCGTCGCGGGCTGGAAGCTCGTGGTCAACCCCAAGTACGGCACCGCGTTCGACGTGCCCGGGGACTGGGAGGTGGAGCGGCCCGGCGTCTTCTCCTTCTTCGAGGACGAGCAGAAGGGCGACGGCTCCCCGTACATCGGCTTCTCCAGTCCCTCGTACCTGAAGCCGGACTACTGCACGTCCGAGAAGGGCGGCACCAAGGAGTCGCAGGCGCTGGCGGCGAGCGGCACGAAGGGCGAGAACGGGGCGAAGAACACCGCCGGGATCGCCCGCGGCGACTCGGCCGCGTTCGTGTTCGGCGGCTACACCGACCAGTCGGACGCCGCCAAGAAGTACCTGCGGATCGGCAAGCCCAGGAAATTCACGACGACGTCGGGCGTCGAGGGCAGTGTGGCGACGTCGTACGTCGTCGGCGTGCCGAAGAAGGACAAGTGCGACACCGACGGGAAGGCCACGACGTTCGCCTTCAAGAACTCCAAGGGCAGCTTCGTGGCGTGGACCCTCTACGGCGCCAAGGGTGTCAAGGACGAGATCCCCGACGCCACGGTCGACAAGATCCTCGCCACGGTACGGCTGCACGGCGACCCGGTCGTGGAGTGACTTCCCCTCCCCCGCCCGCCCCCGCCGCGTCAGCCGATGCCGAAGGCGCCGGCGGGGGGCTCGGGTGACGCTACGGCGTCGGCGTCCTCGACCGTCCTGGCCGAACCGATGAACTCCCGCACCGAGGCGCCGTGTTCGACCCGGGCCGGGAAGACGTCGGCCGCGCTGCGCCGGGCCATCGCGGCGACGTCCAGCGGCCGGTGCGAGGCCACGACCACCGCGTTGCCGAACCGCCGGCCGCGCAGCACCGCCGGCTCCGCGATCAGCGCGATCTCCTCGAACACGGCGGCCAGGTTCGCGAGCTGGGCCCGCAGGAAGCCGAACGGCGCCGCGTCGGCGAGGTTGGCCAGATAGACCCCGCCGGGACGCAGCACCCGCTCGGCCGCACGCGCGTAGGCGAGCGTGGACAGGTGGGCGGGAACCCGGGACCCGCCGAACACGTCGGCGACCAGTACGTCGGCGTGGTCGTCCGGAGCCCCCTCCAGCCAGGCCCGGGCGTCGTCGGCGTGCAGCACGACACCCGAGTCCCGCGGCAGCGGCAGGTGCTCGGCGACCAGGTCCAGCAGCCCCCGGTCCGCCTCGACGACGTCCTGCCGTGAGCCGGGCCGGGTCACCGCCACGTACCGGGGCAGCGTGAGGGCGCCGCCGCCGAGGTGCACGACGTCCAGCGGCGCGCCCTCAGCGGCCACGGCGTCCAGCGCGAAACCCAGCCGGCGCGTGTACTCGAACTCCAGGTACGCCGGATCGTCCAGGTCCACGTACGACTGCGGCGCCCCGTCGACCGTGAGCAGCCAGGCCCGCTCCCGGTCGACGTCGGGCATCAGCCTGGCGGTGCCGTGATCGGTGGTGCGGGACACGGGTATCTGCTCGGTCACCCGTTCATTGTGACGTGCTCCGGAGCACCGCGGGACCGTGCCGGTACGGCCCCGCGGCCCCCGGCGGCACCGGTCATCCCACCGCGGTGACGGTCCCCGCGCCCACGGTCCGCCCGCCCTCGCGGACCGCGAACCCGAGCCCCGGCTCCAACGGCACCTCCCGGCCCAGCTCCACGCTCATCTCCACCGTCTCCCCGGGCCGGGCGACACCCGCCCCAACCAGGTCTACGCGCCCCACCACGTCCGCCGTACGGAGGTGGAACTGCGGCCGGTAGCCGGTGGTGACCGGGGTGGTACGGCCCCCGTCACGCCCCGGCAGCACGTACACCCGGGCCGAGAACCGCCGGGCCGGCACCACGCTTCCCGGCGCCGCCACCACGTGTCCCCGCCGAACGGCGTGCCGGGGAACGCCCCGGAGCAGCAACGCGACGCTGTCCCCGGCCTGCGCCTGTGCCATCGGCCTGCCGAAGGTCTCCAGCCCGGTCACGACCGTCCGGACGCCCGGGCCGAGCACGTCGACCCGGTCGCCGACCCGCACCACGCCCCGCTCGACGGCACCGGTCACGACGGTCCCCCTCCCGGTGATGGTCAGCACGTTCTCCACGGGCAGCAGGAACGGCGCGTCCAGATACCGCTCCGGCGTCGGCACATAGGTGTCCACCGCGTCGAGCAGCGCCTCGACGGACGCCGTCCAGCGCGGGTCGCCCTCCAGCGCGCGCAGTGCGGAGACGCGTACGACGGGGACGGCGTCGCCCGGGTAGCCCTGGGCGGTGAGCAGGTCGCGGACCTCCAGTTCGACGAGGTCGGTCAGCTCCGCGTCCCCCGCGTCGGCCTTGTTGAGCGCGACGACGATGTGGTCGACGCCCACCTGCCGGGCGAGCAGCACGTGTTCGGCGGTCTGCGGCATGATCCCGTCGAGTGCGGAGACGACGAGGATCGCCCCGTCGAGCTGCGCGGCGCCGGTGATCATGTTCTTGACGTAGTCGGCGTGGCCCGGCATGTCGACGTGGGCGTAGTGCCGGGTGTCGGTCTCGTACTCGACGTGCGTGAGGTTGATGGTGATGCCGCGGGCGGCTTCCTCGGGGGCGCGGTCGATGCGGTCGAACGGCACGAAGGTGCCGGTGCCGCGCCCGGCGAGGACCTTGGTGATGGCGGCGGTCAGGGTGGTCTTGCCGTGGTCGACGTGACCCATGGTGCCGATGTTCAGGTGTGGTTTGGTGCGCACGTAGGCCGTTGCGGACATGGCTGTACCTCGAAGCCTCTCAGCCGGGAAGAAGAACGCGGGGACCCCTGGGACCCGCCGACCCTCCCCCTGCGGGGTCCGCCGGACTGTCCGGAGAGGGTCAGCTTCGGGCGCCGCCGACAGCGGCCACGAGGAGCGCGACGGCAGCCTTCGAGGCATCCGCGACGGCGGATGCTGCGGGGAGGAAGGCGAACCGGGACATGCCGTCCATCATCACCGACGGTTTGTCCGGCGTCGAACCCTTTTCCACCGTGGGCGAGTTCCGACCATACGGCGATCACACACGTCCGTCGGTTAGTGTCACCAGATGCTCGATGCCAACCGCTCTGGCACCGCCACGGCCTCTCCCCGGGCCACCGGCACGGAGCTCACCGTTCCCCTGACCGCGCCCACGGCCGCGGCCGTCACCGCGGGTGTCCCCGCGGCCACGCCCGCCGCACCGCTGCCGCACTCGAGATTCACCGCCGGCTGCGCCCGTGTGCTGCGGTCCCCGCATGTCCGGCTCTCGCTGCTGTTCGCCCTGCTCGCGGGCGGCGTGGTGGCCGTGCTGCTGTTCGAGCCGCAGCGGTTGCTGACGCACGGCTGGCCGCCACAGCTCAGCGGGGTCGCGGCGGCCGTCGTCTTCTCGGCGGCGTACGGACTGTGCACCGTGGCGTTCGTCCCGCGCCCCCTGCTGAACCTGGCCGCGGGCGCGCTGTTCGGCTCGCAGCTCGGGCTGACGACGGCACTCGCCGGCACCGTGCTGGGCGCCGGGGTCGCGTTCGGGCTGGGCCGGATGCTCGGGCAGGACGCGCTGCGCCCGCTGCTGCGGGGACGCTGGCTGAAGGCGGCCGACGGACAGCTGAGCCGGCACGGGTTCCGGTCCATGCTGATCGCCCGGCTGTTCCCGGGGGTGCCGTTCTGGGCGGCGAACTACTGCGCGGCCGTCTCCCGGATGCGCTGGCTGCCGTTCCTGCTGGCGACGGCCCTGGGCTCGATCCCGAACACGGCCGCCTACGCGGTGGCCGGCGCCCGCGCCTCGGCGCCGACGTCCCCGGCCTTCCTGATCGCGATGGGCTGCATCGCCGTACCGGCGCTGGCCGGCTCGGTGGTGGCCTGGCGCAAACGCCACCAGTTGCGCGGCCGGTAGGCCGTCCCGGCGGACCGGTCGGCCGAGGAGGCGACGGAGCCGGTTGCGTCAGTCGGCCGAGGACAATGCCTCGTTGTGGTCCGGCGTCATCGCCGCGGCCGGCACGCCGCTCGGTGGTGCGCTCACCGGGCTGACGCAGTTCGGGCACGAGCGGGCGGCCCGTGCCGACGGCGGGGCGGATGCGCCGCGGTCGGCGCCGGGCGAGCCGGTGGCCGTGCCGGGCGGCCATCGGCGGGCCATGTGGCACCGCGAGGACCTGCGGCTGAGCGGCGCGAGCACGGAGGCCGCCGCGGCGGCCCGGGCGGCGTCCCGAGCCACCCGGTCCGCCGTCAACGCTCCCCCGGTCGCGGTCTCCGTGCTGGAGCCGCCCCTGGCGGAACCGGCCCGCAGGGCCCCGCCGGCCGGGTTCAGCGTCCCGACGTCACCGACCAACCGTGCCGGCCGCCCGCCGCGAGGCCGCCGTCGCGGCGACCGACGACCTGGTCGCCGCCGCGGGACGCGCCCTGGCCCGGCGGCCCGCCGGTGCCGCGAGCCGCACCGGTGTTGCGGGCGGGTTCCCGGCTCAGACTCCTTCCAGGATCATCGCGTTGGCGAGTCCGCCGGCCTCGCACATGGTCTGGAGGCCGTACCGGGCGCCGCGTCGCCGCATCGCGTGCACCAGGGTCGTGGTCAGCCGGGTGCCGCTGGCGCCGAGCGGGTGGCCGAGGGCGATCGCGCCGCCGTGCACGTTGACCCTGTCGAGGACGGCGCCGGTCTCCCGCTGCCAGGCCAGCACCACGGCGGCGAACGCCTCGTTGACCTCGAACAGGTCGATGTCGGCCAGGCTGAGGCCGGCCCTGCGCAGCACCTTCTCCGTCGCCGGGACGACACCGGTGAGCATCAGCAGCGGGTCGGAGCCGGTCACGGCGAAGCTGTGCAGCCGGGCGAGCGGACGCAGGCCGAGCCGGGCGGCGGTCTCGCCGGACGTGATCAGGACGGCTGAGGCGCCGTCGTTGACGGGGCTGGCGTTGCCCGCGGTGACGTTCCACTCGATCTGCGGGAAGCGCTCGGCGAAGCCGGGGTCGTGGTAGGCGGGCCGGAGGCCGGCGAGGATCTCCGGGGTGCTGTCCGGGCGGACGCATTCGTCGCGGGCGACGCCGTCCAGCGGCGCGATCTCGTCGTCGAACAGCCCCTCCCGCCACGCTGCGGCGGCCTTGCGGTGGGAGGAGACGGCGAACTCGTCCATCTGCGCCCGGGTGAGGGAGTACTTGGCGGCGATGAGTTCGGCGCTGATGCCCTGCGGGACCAGGCCCTCCGGGTAGCGCTCGGCGACACCGGGCCCGAACGGGTCGGCGCCGGCGGGCACGTTGGACCACATCGGCACCCGGCTCATCGACTCCACACCGCAGGCGACGACGACGTCGTACGCGCCCGCGACGACGCCCTGCGCGGCGAAGTGCACGGCCTGCTGGGAGGAGCCGCACTGGCGGTCCACCGTGGTCGCCGGCACGGACTCGGGGAAGCCGGCGGCGAGGACGGCGTACCGGGTGGTGTTCATGGCCTGCTCGCCGACCTGGTCGACGGTGCCGCCGATCACGTCGTCGATCAGCGCCGGGTCGACGCCGGAGCGCTCGACCAGGGCGCGCAGGGTGTGCGCGAGGAGCTGTACGGGGTGGACGTGGGCGAGGGAGCCGTTCGGCTTGCCCCTGCCGACGGGGGTGCGTACGGCTTCGACGATGACGGCGTCACGCATGGGTCCGGCCTCCTGCGGCGATGGACGGGCTACCAGTGAGTAGGAAATCCGGACTCACCATAATCCTGTCAGTTGGAAATTCCAACCTTCCTCTAGACTGGGCGCATGGCCGCCACGAAGGACCCGCGCCCCTGCTCCATCGCCGACGCCCTCGCACTGGTCGGCGAGAAGTACTCGCTGCTCGTCCTGCGCGAGGTGTGCCTGGGCAACGGCCGCTTCGATCAGCTCGTGCGCAACATCGGCGCCCCGCGCGACATCCTGGCCACCCGGCTGCGCCGGCTCGTGGAGGCCGGCATCCTCACCAAGCGCCTCTACAGCGAACGCCCGCAGCGCTTCGAGTACCGGCCCACGCAGGCGGGACTGGAACTGGAGCCGGTCCTGATGACCCTCAAGGAGTGGGGCGACCGCCACGTCCGTCGGGGCACCGGCCTGCCGATGGCCGTCGAGCACGTGTGCGGCAACGAACTGGTGCCGGTGGTCACCTGCCGGGCATGCGGCGCACCCGTGCGCCACGAGGACCTGACGGCCCATCCGCAGGCCCCGGGGTGGACCGTGACGGGCCCGACAGCCGCCTGAGGGCGGTCCGGGCCCTGTTTCCACGCCGTCCCCCTGGCCCGCTACGCTTCGGCCGTCACATGATCACCTTTTCTTCCCAGTGCTTGGACGCCGTACCTTCATGTCTTGGTTTGAATCCCTCGTCCTCGGACTCGTCCAGGGACTGACCGAGTTCCTGCCCGTCTCCTCCAGCGCGCATCTGCGGCTGACCGCGGCGTTCTCGGGCTGGGAGGATCCTGGGGCGGCGTTCACGGCGATCACGCAGATCGGCACGGAGGCGGCGGTGCTGATCTACTTCCGCAAGGACATCGGCCGGATCGTCACGGCATGGTTCCGGTCACTGTCCGACCGGGCCGTGCGCCGCCGCGACCACGACGCGCAGATGGGCTGGCTGGTGATCGTGGGCTCCATACCCATCGGCCTGCTGGGCGTGACCCTGAAGGACCAGATCGAGGGGCCGTTCCGCGATCTGCGGATCACCGCCACCATGCTCGTCGTCGTCGGCGTGGTCATCGGCGTCGCCGACCGGCTGGCGGCCCGGGACGAGACCGGCGGCCGGCACCGCGCGCCCAAGCAGCGCAAGACACTGGACGACCTGGGCGTCAAGGACGGTCTCGTCTTCGGCCTCTGCCAGGCCTGCGCCCTCATTCCCGGCGTGTCCCGCTCCGGCGCGACCATCAGCGGCGGCCTGTTCATGGGCTACCGGCGCGAGGCGGCGGCCCGCTACTCCTTCCTGCTCGCCGTCCCGGCCGTCCTCGCCTCCGGCGCCTTCGAGGTGAAGGACTCGCTCGGCGCGGGTCAAGTGGCCTGGGGACCGACCCTGTTGGCCACGGTGATCGCGTTCGCGTCGGGATACGCGGTAATCGCGTGGTTCATGAAATGGATCTCCCACAAGAGCTTCATGCCGTTCGTCTGGTACCGCGTCGCCCTCGGCATCGTCATCATCGCCCTGGTCTCGGCGGGCGTCCTGAGCCCGCACGCGGCCGAGTCCGCGAGCTGATCCCGGCCCGGCGGTCCGGAGCCTGTCGCGCGTCGGCGCCCTGCTCCGCCGGGGGCGCGCCCGGCCGGTGCCCGCTCGACAGCGGCACCCCGCTCCCCACTGCCGTTTCGGCCATCTCCCGCGCCCTTCCGCTCGGCGGCCCGGAACGGCATATGCCTCCTGGGCTGGGTGGACGGACGGGAACTGGTGTGCGGCGCCGGCCTCGACGGTGACCGAGCCCATACCTGTTGTGTAGCCATTCGGTGGCGCAGGGTCAGCTTCTGCCCCTAGGCTGGCCCGCATGTCCCCCGATTCCCTGCCCCCTGGTTCCGCGCGGTCCGCCGCCGAGGTCAACGACCAGATCCGGGCGCTGTGGCGGCGCGCGGGCGGCACCCTGTCGGCCCAGGAGCGCGCGGAGTACGAGCTGTTGGTGGTCGAGTGGGCGGCGGCGGTCCGCGGGCGGATCGTCGTCGAGGCGGCCTGATCAGCCGCCTACGCCCGCAGCCGCGCCAGCACCTCGTCCGCCACCGGGAACGGCCGCTCCCCGGGCAGCAGCCGGCTCGCCCGCTCCTCCTCGCCCGCCCGCACCAGGCCACGGATCTCCGCGGCCAGCGGGGTCACGTCCTGGATGCCGACGATCCACTCGTCGGCGTACCGGGCGGCCGCCTCCCCGCCCAGCCCCAGCTGCAACGACCGGTACGGCAGCGGGTTGTGGTGCAGATCGCGCTCCGGGTCCCACTGGACGCGGGCGGGGCTGCGGGCCAGCTCCCGCTTCCAGGCCGCCCGGTCCGGGTGCAGGGCGGGAGCGTAGTGGGACAGGCAGGCGTGCCGCAGGGCCCACTCGAACCCCTCCCGCCGCACCTCGACGGCGAGGACCGTCTCCTGGCCCTCCTTGGTGCCCCAGCCGCAGCGGTACATCATCCACAGGAAAGACGGCTTGATCCAGGTCATCCGGTCCCGCTTCCAGGTGGCCGGGAAGCTTCCGGTGCGGGCGGCCGGTCGGCCGATCCCGGAGCGGTAGGCCTGGTAGACGACGACTGTGGACTCGGTGTGCCGGGCCCGGATACGGAACTCCGGCTCGCTCTCGACGGGTTGCTCGTTCACGGGGACAAGGTTCGGGTACCGGCCGCACCGCGCACCACCGAATATCCGGCGTCCCCCTTGGCGCCGCGTCCCACGTGCCCAACACTGTGCCGATGACGCAGCGTGCGCAACTCGCGATCGTGATGGACCGGCTGGCCGTGGACGACCTGGTCACCGAGTACGCCGTGGCGGTGGGCGACGGTGACTGGACGGCGTACGAGGGGCTGTTCACGGCGGACGGGCGGGCCGACTACCGTTCGGCCGGCGGCATCGAGGGTGCCGCGGGGCAGGTCGCCGGCTGGCTCGCCGGGAACAGGGCGCTGTCCGCCGTCCGCCAGCATCTGATCGTCAACCGGCGGGTACGGTTCGGCCTCCTGGACCACGACACCGGCGACACCGCCCGGGTACGGGCCGACTACCTCACCCCGACGCGGTGGACGGACGCAGGCGCCCCCGCCGCGCCGGACCTGGTGTCCGGGGGCCACTACGCATTCGCCCTGTTGCGCACCCCGGAGGGCTGGCGGCTGCGCGAGGCGGTCGTGCACGAGAAGTGGCGCCGGCCGCCGGCCGGGGAAGCGCCGGCCTCCTAGCGGCTCGGACACCGGGACGCCCGGCCGCGTACGGCCCGCGGCCGCTGCCCGGCCCGGGCCGTGGGGGCGCAGGTTTCGGACCCGCGCCGTCACAGATCGGGCGCCGCCACGCACACTGAAGCGTTCACTGGGTAGGGAGGGTCCCTATGAGGATGATCGACCGCTGCCTGACCTCCCCGTGGCCGCGCTCCGGCGCCGCGGCCCTGGCGGGCGCCCTGCCCGTACTCGCCTTCCCGGCGCCGTCGTTGTGGTGGTTCGCGTACGTCGCCCTGGTGCCGTGGCTGCTCCTGGCCCGCTCGGCGCCGACCGGGCGGCGGGCGGCGTACGACGGCTGGTGCGGCGGCTTCGGCTTCCTGGTGGCCGTGCACCACTGGCTGCTGCCGAGCCTGCACGTGTTCATCTTCCTGATAGCCATCCTGCTCGGCGCGCTCTGGGCGCCCTGGGGCTGGCTGGTGCGCCGGTTGCTCGGCGGGGTGCCGTCGCCGGGCCGGGGCGCCGCCGCGCTGCTGGTGCTGCCGTCCGCCTGGCTGGCGGTGGAACTGGTCCGTTCCTGGCAGGGCCTCGGCGGGCCGTGGGGCATGCTGGGCGCCAGTCAGTGGCAGGTCGGTCCGGCGCTGCGGCTGGCGTCGGTCGGCGGGGTGTGGCTGCTCAGCTTCCTGGTCGTGGCCGTCAACGTGGCGGCGGCCGTGCTGGTCCGCGTTCGTGCCGCACGCGTGCCGGCCGTGGCCTCGCTGGTCGCGACGGCCGCCGCGGCCTCGGCCGTCTGGGCGTGGGCGCCGCGCCCGGAGGTCGACGGACGGGTGCGGGTCGCCGTCGTCCAGCCGGGCGTCGTGGCCGGGCAGGACAGTGGCGAGAAGCGGTTCGACCGGGAGGAGCGGCTGACCCGCCGGCTCGCCGGGCAGGACGTCGACCTGGTCGTGTGGGGCGAGTCCAGCGTCGGTTTCGACCTGGACGACCGGCCGGACCTGGCCCGGCGGCTCACGGCCCTCGCCCGGCGGACCGGCGCCGACGTGCTGGTGAACGTGGACGCTCGCCGCTCCGACCGGCCCGGTATCTACAAGAGTTCGGTCCTGGTCGGCCCGGACGGCCTGACCGGCGACCGGTACGACAAGATGCGGCTGGTCCCGTTCGGCGAGTACATACCGGCCCGTTCCCTGCTCGGCTGGGTCACCTCGGTGGGCCGGGCGGCCGGCGAGGACCGGCGGCGCGGCAGCGCACAGACGGTGATGAACGTGGGGCACGGGCTGCGGATCGGCCCGCTGGTGTGCTTCGAGACGGCGTTCCCCGACATGAGCCGGCATCTCGCCCAGGACGGCGCGGACCTGCTCCTCGGCCAGTCGTCGACCTCCTCCTTCCAGCACAGCTGGGCGCCGGAGCAGCACGCCTCGCTGGCCGCGCTGCGCGCCGCGGAGACCGGCCGCCCGATGGTGCACGCCACCCTCACCGGTGTGTCGGCGGTGTACGGCCCGGAGGGGCAGCGCCTCGGGCCGTGGCTCGGTACCGGCGCGGACACCGCCCGCGTGTACGACGTACCGCTCGCGCACGGTGTCACGCCGTACGCCCGTTACGGGGACTGGCCGGTGCCCGCCGCGCTGCTGGTTCTGGCCGTGCTGTGCGCGACCGAGTGGGCGCGGGCACTCAGGCTGCGCCGCAGCGGTCCTGCACCGCTCGTACGACCCGTTCGCACAGTTCGTGAGTCGCCAGCGCGTCCCGGGCGCTGAGGGTCTTCCCGGCCCGGACGGCGTCGAGAAAGGCGAGGACCGCCTGCTCGATGCCGCGCTGCCGGGCCACCGGCACCCAGTCGCCGCGCCGGCGCACGGTCGGCTGCCCCTTGTGGTCGATCACCTCGGCGAGGTTGAGCACCTGACGCTTGCTGTCCTGCCCGGACACCTCCAGGATCTCCTCGCTGGAGCCGCTGAGCCGGTTCATCACGCCGAGCGCGGTGAAGCCGTCGCCGCCGAGCTGGACGACCACGTGGTGGAGCAGCCCGCCCTCGGCGCGGGCCCGGACGGTCACGTCGTCGACCGGGCCGGGCGCCAGGAAGCGCAGGGTGTCCAGGACGTGGATGAAGTCGTCCAGGATCATCGAGCGCGCTTCCTCGGGCAGCCCGATCCGGTTCTTCTGCATGAGGATCAGCTCGCGCGGGTGGTCCAGGCACTGCGTGTACCCGGGGGCGTACCGGCGGTTGAAGCCGACGGCCAGCGGCACACCGCGCCGCTCGGCGAGGTCCACGAGTCGTTCGGAGTCTTCGAGGCGGTAGGCGAGCGGTTTGTCCACATAGGTCGGTACGCCCGCCTCGAGCAACCGCGTGACGATCTCGGGGTGGACGGCGGTGGGGGCGTGCACGAAGGCCGCGTCGAGTCCGGCGGCGAGCAGCGCGTCCAGGGTGGCGTGCCGCCGCTCCGCCGGCAGGTGCAGGGTGTCGGCGACCTGGTGGAGAGTGGCGGGCGTGCGGGTCTGCAGGTGCAGGTCGATCCCCGGCTGCGTGCCCAGCACCGGCAGGTACGCCTTCTGCGCGATGTCCCCGAGTCCGATGCAGCCGACCTTCACGTGCTCTCCCCTGCCGCTCGCCGATGTGCGCGTCCCCGGCAGCATACGGCCGCCGCCGGCCGGCGATGCCGTCGAAGCCGCGCGGGAGAGCGCGGGTCCGGCCTGCGGCAGGGCCGCGATCACGGCGCAGCGTACGGCGACGAGGACAGGGTGGCCGGCCGTGCCGATGCGAGCGGCCCTGACGGCCCGGCGGGCGATCGCGGTGGTACGCGGCAGCCGGGTGGCGGCGATCACGGCGGGGCGGGGTCGTGCCGGTGGCCTTGGCCGCGCGGCGGTCCGGCGCTCTCGCCGTCCGGTGCCCGCTCCCCCTCCGGGGACATGACCGCCGCGTAGGCGTGGGCGTGGCCGCCCTTGGCGGGAGGGCGACGTTCTCGTGCGCGGCCGGTTTTTTTCGGCCCGCGGGTGCCGGGCCCGGAGGAGATGCGGGCGCGACCCGCGGGAGTTGCCGGCGGGGATGCTCCGGCTCCACGGCTCTCCGGTCGCGCCCGGCGGCGTGGCGCGGCCCGCGGCCGTGGCGGGCGTTGGGCGGGGAGGGACGCAAGCCGCCACCTGAGCGTCATCTCCGGTACCCGGAGCGCCGCCGTACGGGGCAGGAAACCACCCGTGCGAGGGTACCGGCCCCGGTTTCCCGGTGCCGGGCCGGGCGCCGACCCAGCAGAGTGACCCGGGTGCATCGAACGACGACCATCGCAGCGCTTCTGGTCACCGTGGCCGTCCCGGCCCTCACCGGCTGTGTGACGGTGCGGCATCCGACGGCGCCCGGCCCGCCACCGGGCACCGTCTCCTCGCAGCCGGCGGCGCGCCGGCCGGCCGGCAGCGCGGTGCCCCGGGTGGTGCAGGCGCCGCCCCGGCAGGCCCGGGAGCCGGGCGGACCGTCCCGGCCCCCGGGAGGCTCCGGGAACCAGGCGCCGCTCCGGACGAGGAGCGCACCCCCGGCCGCGCACCGGCCGCCGCTTCCACCCGCTCCCCCGCACCCGGGCCGGCCCTGGCGCTTGCCCGCCGAGCTGCCGGGCCAGGCCCTGCCTTCCCGGCTCCCGACGGGCCGGGAGATGTGCGCCCTGGGCAAGGGCTACGGCGGCTGGCAGGAGGACAGCCCGCAGTCCCTGGTCTGTTGAGGGGCGTACGGGCACTGGGGCCCCGGTGTCCGAGCCGCTACCGGTCGGCGTGCGCTAGCTGGGGCGTTGCCTCGGGGGTGACCAGCCGTCGTCACCCGGGGTGCCGTCCTGGCCGAGCCGCAGTTCGAGCCGGCTGATCGCGGACCGCACGCCCGTGCCGTAGACGTCGTCCGTCAGGTGGCTCGCGGCGCGGCGGGCGCGGCGCAGGTGGCTGCGGGCCGCGTCGGTGCGGCCCAGCTTGACGTAGTCGGTGGCCAGGTTGAGGTGCAGGGAGGGCAGGAAGCCCCGGACGCCGTCCGGGCCGCCGGCCGCCCGGTCGCCCGACAGTTCCTCGGCCGCCGACAACGCGCGCAGGTCCCAGGCGAGTTCGTCCGCCGGGTCGTCCTGGGTGTCCGCCAGGTAGTGGGCCAGGGTGCAACGGTGCAGGGGGGCGCCGGCCTCGCCGATCTCCGCCCACAGGTCCAGGAAGCGGCTGCGGGCCTCCTCGCGGTCGCCGCCGTGGTGCAGCATCACGACCTGCCCGATCCGCGTCAGCACGGCATCGGGCGCCGCCTGTTCCCGTCGCTCCGCCACCGCGTCCTCCAGGCCGTCGTCGGCTGTTCGTCCGCTCAGCCGTCCGCCCCGACGCTAACCGGCGCCGCCGGCAATCCCCGGCAGGCCGCCCCGGACGGCCGGTAACGGGCCGCCCGCGGACGAGCGCGGCCCGGCCCGGGCGGCGCCGCGTGAGCCGTCAGCCGAGGTCCGGGATCCGCCAGTCGACCGGCTCGTGGCCCTGGCGGGCGATCGCCTCGTTGATCTGGGTGAACGGGCGGGAGCCGAAGAACTTCTTCGCGGACAGCGGCGAGGGGTGCGCGCCCTTGACCACGGCGTGCCGGGTCTCGTCGATCAGCGGGAGTTTCTTCTGGGCGTAGTTCCCCCACAGGACGAAGACCGCCGGGTCGGGGCGGGAGGCCACCGCGCGGATGACGGCGTCGGTGAATCTCTCCCAGCCCTTGCCCTTGTGCGAGTTGGCCTCGCCGGCCCGGACCGTGAGGACCGCGTTGAGCAGCAGCACGCCCTGCTCGGCCCACGGCATCAGATAGCCGTTGTCCGGGACCGGCAGACCCAGCTCGTCCCGCATCTCCTTGTAGATGTTCCGCAGGGACGGCGGGGTCCGCACGCCCGGGCGGACCGAGAAGCACAGGCCGTGGCCCTGACCCTCGCCGTGGTACGGGTCCTGGCCCAGGACGAGGACCTTGACCCGCTCGTACGGCGTCGCCTCCAGCGCGGCGAAGACCTCTTCGCGCGGCGGATACACCGGCCCCCTCGCCCGCTCCTCCTCGACGAACTCGGTCAGCTCCTTGAAGTAGGGCTGCTGCAGCTCGTCACCCAGAACCCCGCGCCAGGACTCGGGCAGCATGGCGGTGTCGGTCACGTCAACGTCCTCACGATGTGCGGTCACTTCCAGGCGTCCGAACCTACAGGCGACCACTGACAACCGGTGTCCCGAGGACGGTTCACCAGCTGGTCTTGCGGTGCAGCGTCCACATCATCATGATCGTCGACGGATCGAGGGCCTGCTCGCCGCCGGAGATGTCGTCACTGGCCGCCACGAACTGCCGGCCCTGCCACAGAGGCACCAGCCGGGCGTCATTCACCATGATCTGCTGCGCCCGCTCCACGTCCTTCACGGTCTGGGCGCGGTCGCTCTCCGCGCGCGCGTGGGGCAGCAGCCGCCCGGTGATCTCCTTGGCGGGGTAGGGCGTGCCGAGCGCGTTGTGCTCGCCGACGAAGGGGGCGATGAAGTTGTCCGCGTCCGGGAAGTCGGGGAACCAGCCGCGCCCGAACACCGGGTACTCGCCCTTCTGGTAGCCGACCACATAGCTCTTCCAGGGGCGGCTTCGCAGGGTGATGGTGAACAGGCCCGAGCCCTCCAGCTGCCGCTTCAGCTCCTGGAACATCCGGCCGGTCTCGGAGCCGTAGCGGTCGGTGGTGTACCAGAAGGTGAGGGGGACGCGCTGGGTGATGCCCGCGTCGGAGAGGATCTTGCGGGCCTTGGGGACGCTCGGGTCGCCGTAGTCGTCGAAGAAGCCGGTGGCGTGGCCGGTCAGGCCCTTGGGGACCATCGAGTACAGGGGGTCGACGGTGTCCTTGTAGACCTTGTGCGCGATCGCGCCCCGGTCCACGAGCTGGGCGATGGCCCGGCGCACGGCGGGCTGCTTGGCCCAGGGGTCCTTGGGGTTGAACACCAGGTAGCTGATGTCGGTGCCGGCGCCGTCGACCAGTTGCAGGTCCCCGGTGTCGTGCTGCTGGAGGGCGAGGATGTCGTCGGCGGCGAGACCGCGGTAGGTGACGTCGATCTGCTTGTTCCGCAGCGCCTTGACCATGGCGGCGGAGTCCTGGAAGTAGCGGATGGTCACCGCGTTGTTCTGCGGCTCGGCGAAGCCTTGGTAGTTGCCGTTGCGGACCAGGACGGCCTTGTCGTCCTCCGCGTACGACTCGAGCTTGTACGGACCCGAGCCGTGGACCGAGGTGTCCTTGCGCAGGGAGGTCGCCGGGTAGTCGTCGGGGTCGACGATCGACATGGCGGGGGTGGCCAGCACGAACGGGAAGGTCGCGTCGGACTTGTTCAGGTGGAAGACGATCTCGCGGTCGCCGGAGGTCTCGACGCGGTCCAGACTGCCGAGCAGCCCGGCCGGGCCACCGGAGGCGTTGATCGTGCGGATGCGGTCGATGGAGTGCCGCACGGCTTGGGCGGTCAGCGGGTCGCCGTCGGAGAACTTCATGCCGGCGCGCAGCTTGCAGCGGTAGACGCGGCTGGTGGAGTCGGTGAAGGCGCAGCTCTGGGCGGCGTCCGGCTGGGGGGTGGTGGCCCCGTTCGGGTAGGCGAGGAGCGTCTGGAAGATGTTCCGGTACAGCTCCCAGGAGCCGTCCCAGGCACCGGCCGGGTCCAGCGTACTGGGGGCGCTGGTCGTGCCCACGACGATCGGCCCCTGGCTGTCGGGGTCGCCGTCGGACAGCAGGCCGCAGCCGGCCACCAGGGATATGGACGCGATCGCCGCGACTCTTCGCAGGAATCGGTTCCGGTTGAACACGCGCACGCTCCTCGATCCGCCATACCAAGGGTCGGCAGACCATACCGCAGCGTCCGGCCCCCTGAACCTCCCCGGAAACAGGCCTTCTCGATCAACTGGGCGATGACGACGTTGTCAGTCCGCTGTGCGGATTCCCGACGGTGTCCCGGGCGCCGATCCGTCCGAAAATCGGCGCCCGGAAGGGATGCTCAGTGCACCCCGGCGTTGAGGAAGATGCCGCCGTCCACGACGAGCGTCTGACCGGTGATCCAGTCGGACTGCGCGGAGGTGAGGAACGCGGCGGCGCCGCCGATGTCGGAGGGCACACCGAGCCGGCCGAGCGGGTAGGGGGCCGCGGCCTCCTCCTCCCGGCCCTCGTACAGGGCCTGCGCGAACTTGGTCTTGACCACGCCGGGCGCGATCGCGTTGACCCGTACCCCGGGCGCGAACTCGTGCGCCAGCTGCTGGGTCAGGTTGATCATGGCGGCCTTGCTGATGCCGTAGGCGCCGATGAACGGCGAGGCGGACAGGCCGGCGATCGAGGCGATGTTGACGATCGCGCCGCCATTGTCCTTCTGCCAGGCGTGCCAGGTCTTCTGGGCGAAGCCCAGCGCGGAGACCACGTTGGTCTCGAAGACCTTGCGGGCGACCTCCAGGTCGAGGTCCGCGATGGGGCCGAAGACCGGGTTGGTGCCCGCGTTGTTGACCAGGAAGTCGACGCGGCCGAAGGCCTCCATCGTCCGCTGGACGGCCTCGCTCTGGTGGTCGAGGTCGTGGGCCTTGCCGGCGACACCGATGACCCGCTCGGCGCCGAGCGTGCCGACGGCCTCCTTCAGGGCGTCCTCGTTGCGGCCGGTGATGCACACGCGGTCACCGCGGGCGACCAGCGCCTCGGCGATGCCGTAGCCGATGCCGCGGCTCGCGCCCGTGACGAGGGCGACCCTGCCGGACAGCTCCGGGAGTTCAGTCATGTCCGTGCTACCTCTGAATCCCTAGTTGAGCGGTCCGCCGGCGACGTACAGCACCTGGCCGGAGACGAAGCCGGCCGCCTCACCGGTGAAGAAGGCGATGGCGTTGGCGATGTCCTCGGGCTCGCCGACGCGCTGCACCGGGATCTGGGTGGCGGCGGCCTTCTTGAAGTCCTCGAAGCCCATGCCGACCCGGTCGGCGGTGGCCTTGGTCATCTCGGTGGCGATGAAGCCGGGCGCGACGGCGTTGGCGGTGATGCCGAACTTGCCCAGCTCGATGGCGAGGGTCTTGGTGAAGCCCTGGAGGCCGGCCTTGGCGGCGGAGTAGTTGGCCTGGCCGCGGTTGCCGAGCGCCGAGGAGGAGGACAGGTTGACGATCCGGCCGAAGCCCGCGTCGACCATGTGCTTCTGGACGGCCTTCGTCATCAGGAAGGAGCCGCGCAGGTGGACGCTCAGGACGGTGTCCCAGTCGGAGACGCTCATCTTGAACAGCAGGTTGTCGCGGAGCACGCCCGCGTTGTTGACGAGGATCGTCGGGGCGCCCAGCTCCGCCACGATCCGGGCGACGGCCGCCTCGACCTGGGTCTCGTCGGAGACGTCCGCGCCGACCGCGACGGCCTTGCCGCCGGCCGCGGTGATCTTCTCGACGGTGTCCTTGCAGGCGGCCTCGTCGAGGTCGATCACGGCGACCGCGTGGCCCTCTGCGGCCAGTCGTACGGCGGTGGCGGCGCCGATGCCGCGCGCCGCGCCGGTGACTACCGCGACCCGCTGTTCAGTGGTGGACATTGCTGCTTCTCCTCGCCCTTGAGAGAACTGCCGGGACTCCCGGGGGGAGAGTCCCTCAAGCGGTGAGCGACCGCTTAGTACCTTCAGCACAGGTGACGCTAGAAGCCCTGGCACCCGGTGTCAACGGCACACCCGGCCGGTGTGATCCATTACCTCACCAGGAGCTCCAGCAACCGCTCCGTCTCAGCGGCCGGGTCGGCGGTCAGCCCGGTGTGCACGGGGCCGGGCTGGACGACCGTGGATCGGGGCGCGATCAGCCAGCGGAACCGGCGCCCGGCGTCGTCGCGGGCCGCCTGCCCGGCCTCCGCCCCGCCGGCGCACACCTTCTCCACGGCGCCGAGCGCGGCCCGGACCCCGGCGACGTCGGCCCGCGGGTCCAGCGCGAGCAGCCGCGCCTCGTCCAGGTGGGTCCGGGCGCCGACGTACTGCTGGGCGCGGCAGTAGACGACCACACCCGCGTTCACGCACTCTCCGCGCTCCACCCGGGGGACGACCCGCAGCAGCGCGTACTCGAACACGTCCCGGTCGCCGCCCTGGCCCGCGCGGGTGATGTGCCGCTCGGTGACATGGCCGGCCATGTGGATGTGGCGCTCGCTCACTTGCCCTCCTCGGTGCCGATGCCGGTGACGCGCCCGGCGATGACGGCCGCCCGCGCCAGCAGCGGCCGGATGTAGGCCCGGCGCAGGTCGTCCGGGGTGTCGAAGCCCGGCTCACCGGCGAGCCAGGCGTCCGGGATCTCGGCGGTGACCTCGGCGAGCAGGTCCTCGGTGACCCGGGGCGCCAGCTCGGCCGCGGCGGCGCTCACGTCCGGGGCGAACCGGGCGAGGGCGTGGTCGCCGGCGTCATAGGGGCGGGCCGCGGACGCCTCGGCGGAGGGCCAGTTGTGGTGCCAGATCATCGTGGCGCCGTGGTCGATGAGCCACAGCTCGCCCCGGTGCACGAGCAGGTTGGGGTTGCGCCAGGAGCGGTCGACGTTGTTGATCAGCGCGTCGAACCAGACGATCCGGCCGGCCTCCTCGGGGCTCACCGGGAAGGCGAGCGGGTCGTAGCCGAGGGCGCCGGAGAGGAAGTCCATGCCTAGGTTGGTACCGCCGCTGCTCCGCAGCAGGTCCTGCACCTGCTGGTCGGGTTCGCCGAGGCCGAGGACCGGATCCAGCCCGACGGTGACCAGGCGGGGCATCCGGAATCCGAGGCGCCGGGCGAGTTCACCGCACACCACCTCGGCGACCAGCGTCTTGCGGCCCTGTCCGGCGCCGGTGAACTTCATGACGTACGTCCCGAGGTCGTCGGCCTCGACGAGCCCCGGCAGTGAACCCCCCTCCCGCAGGGGGGTGATGTAGCGGGTCGCGGTGACCTCTTTCAGCATGTCCCCGGGCCATCCGTCTCTTCAGCCTTGCACTACAAGATCAACCTTCGGGCGGACTGCGGATGTCCGTGTCTGCCCCGGCAGTCCGTCAGTGGCCGTTCGCCCTCGCTTCCGGCCTCGGGCGCGAAGTGAGCATAGTAACCGAGGGTGATCACCCGCGAGGAACGCCCGAGCCGGGGCCCAGGAACACGACGGACTCCGCCGCCCCCTCCGCGAGTGGCCGCCGACCGCCGGGACGGCGACTGCCATCCGGCGCATACGCCCCCTCGCCCCTGCCTGCGCCGAGCGCGCTTCCCTGGTGGGAAGACACCACCACACGCTTACCGGATGGGATGAATCCGGTCTGGTGTGTGTTGGTGTGTCTATGCCATCGGGGCACGTCTCCACCAACGGTTCTCGCCGTTCGGAGGGACACCCATGACGAGCCACACCACCGAAGTCGACCTGCAATCCCTTCTCGACCGAGCGCTGCACGCCACGGCCACGGACACGCGCTGGACCGCCGACACGGACGGGATGTGGTGCCTCGTGACGCCCCGGTCCGGGACACGGCGCGAGCAGGGCTGGAAGCTGCATCTGTCGGCAACGGCCGCCTCCGCGCCGACGGTCCTCGCGAGAGCTCTGGACGTACTGCTTCCGGAGGAGTCGGCGTTCAAGTTCGCCCGGTCGCTCGACCAGGTCAGCGCGCTCAACTCCCGCGCGACCCCCCGGGGGAACTCGGGCAAGTTCATCACCGTCTACCCGCGCTCCGACGCCGACGCGGCCCGGCTCGCCAAGGAGTTGCACCGGGCCACAGCAGGGCTGGCCGGCCCCCGGATCCTGTCCGACCACCCCTACGCCGCACACAGCCTGGTGCACTACCGCTACGGCTCCTTCGTCGGCCGCCAGCGGCTGGCGGACAACGGCCTGCTGGTGTGGTTCATCGAGGATCCCGACGGCAACCCCGTGGAGGACAAGCGCACCGGCCAGTACTCTCCGCCCGACTGGGCGGTCTGCCCGTTCCCCGCCGCGGTGCCTGTCCCGCCGCGCCCGGCGGAGGCGGCGAGCGGCCCGGTGGTGCTCGGCGGCCGTTTCTCGGTACGGGAGGCGATCCGGCACACGAACAAGGGCGGCGTCTACCGGGGCACCGACGTCCGCACGGGCGCTCCCGTGGTGATCAAGGAGACCCGGCCGCACGTGGAAGCCGACGCGGCCGGCCGCGACGTCCGCGACTGGCTGCGCGCCGAGGCCCGGACGCTGGAGAAGCTCAAGGGCCTCGGGCTGGCTCCGGAGCCACTGGGCCTGTTCGAACACGGCGGGCACCTGTTCCTGGCCCAGGAGGAGGTGCCGGGGATGGCCCTGCGCACCTGGGTCGCCGAGCACTCCCGTGACTTCGGGGGCGAGCGTTACCGCGCCGACGCGCTGGCCCTGGTCGCACGCCTGGTGGACCTGGTCGCCGCGGCCCACGCCCACGGCTGCGTCCTGCGGGACTTCACACCCGGCAACGTCATGGTCCGCCCGGACGGCGAACTGCGCCTGATCGACCTGGAACTCGCGGTCCTGGAGGACGACGCCCCCCGGCCGACGCGTCTGGGAACCCCGGGGTTCAGCGCACCCGAACGCCTCACCGACGCACCCGTCTCCCCGACGGCGGACTACTACAGCCTGGGCGCCACCGCGTGCTTCGTCCTGGCCGGGAAGGTGCCGAACCTGCTGCCCGAGGAGCCCGCCGGCCGGCCCGCGGAACAGCGGCTCGCCGCATGGCTGGCGGCTGTCACCGGGCCGCTGCGCCTGCCGGACGGTCTGGCGGACATGCTCCTCGGCCTGATGAAGGACGATCCCGCCGAGCGCTGGAAGCCCGGCAGGGCCCGCGAGACTCTCCGGAAGGCGGTTCCGGCACGACCGGTGTGCGACACCGCCGCCGGCCCGGCACGGGACGGCGACCTCCAGGATCCGGTGGCCGGGCTCGTCGACCACCTCATCGACTCGATGACCCCGGCCGACGACCGGCGGCTGTGGCCCGTGTCCACCACGGCCGGGGAGAGTGACCCCTGCACCGTGCAGCAGGGCGCGGCCGGCGTCCTGGCGGTGCTCACGCGGTACTGGGAACTCACCGGCGACCCCCGCCTGCCGGAACTGATCTCCACCGCGGGCCACTGGATCGCGCGTCGCGCCGAGAGCGGCGCCACCCGCCCCGGCCTGCACTTCGGCGGTCGCGGAACCGCTTGGGCCTTGTACGACGCCGGACGCGCCGTCGATGACCGCGAACTCACCGAACAGGCCCTGGCCCTGGCCCTGGCACCGCAACAGTCCACGCCCAGCCACGACATCACCCACGGCGCCGCGGGCAGCGGACTCGCCGCCCTGCACCTGTACCATCGCACCGGCGACGCACGCTTCGCCGAACTGGCCGTCGCCGCCGCCGACCGGCTGGTCGCGGCCGCGGAGCGCAAGCAGTCCGGAGTCAGCTGGGCGATTCCCGCGGAAGCCATCTCCCAGGAAGCCGGCAAACGCTACCTGGGCTTCGCCCACGGAACGGCCGGCATCGGCTTCTTCCTCCTCGCCGCCGCGGCCGTCTCCGAACGCCGCGAGCACCTGGAACTGGCCGTGGAGGCCGGCGAGCACCTGGTGGCCAGCGCTGTACTCACCGGCCCGGCGGCCCACTGGCCCGCCCAGGCCGCGGACGTGCCCACGGCCCCCTACTGGTGCCACGGCGCCGCGGGCGTCGGCACCTTCCTCGTCCGGCTGTGGCAGGTCACCGGCGAGAAGACGTTCGGCGATCTCGCCCGCCGAGCCACGCACGCCGTCACCGAACGTGCCTCCTGCGCCGCGCTCACCCAGTGCCACGGACTGGCGGGCAACGGCGACTTCCTCCTCGACATGGCCGACGCCACCGGTGACCCCGCCTACCACGCCATGGCCGCGGAGCTGGCCCGCCTCATCGTCGCCGAACGGGCCCACCGCCACGGCCACGTGGTCTTCCCCAACGAGTACGGGGACGTCTCGACCAGTTGGAGCGACGGGAGCGCCGGAATCCTCGCCTTCCTCCTCCGGATCCGCCACGCCGACCCCCGGCACTGGATGGTCCAGCTGCCGGCCTGAGCGGCAGGGAGTCCTGCCGCCACCCCCACAGAAGAAGGAGAGACCCATGGAGAACCAGGACCTCGAACTGCTGGCCCGGCTGCACGCCCTTCCCGAGACCGACCCCGTCAGCGTGGACGGAAAGCCGTTCGCCGCGACCTGTGTCTGCGTCGGCCTGCTGACCGCCCTCAACACCATCTGCATCGGCATCACCTGCTAGTCCGGTGACACCACTCGGCCGGCAGCTGTCCCGGTTGGTCCCGGACAGCCGCCGGCCGGAGTGACGGCCGGATCCGGGACGCAGCGCCCCACCAGCCAACAGCCTCCGCCGCTTCCCACGACCGCGCGAGAAGCACCGGAGAGCCTCAGGCACAGCTGCCCCCTGCCTCCGTGACCGCGACCCAGCCGCTCCCACGACTTGTAAGGCCGACGAGACGACATGAGCCCCCTGGCCCCGCGCCCGTACATCCGTACCGCTCCGACCGCCGAGGGAGCGGTCCCGCCCACCCAGCGCGCCGGCACCATCGGCCGTCAGCGCCACAAGGCCCCCGGCTCCCCTGTCCCCTGCCCGCGACGGCCCTCGGCCGGCACCCGGCTCCGGCGCCCGCCCGGGGCGCGGTCCACCTGGTGCCCACCGGTGGACGGGGTCCGGACCGCGGGCAGCCGCATGGCGGTGGAGACGACCACACCCGAGCAGCCCTCATGACAGCGCCCCTCACCAGCCCGCACGCCACCCGGCACACTCCCGAGCCCGCGCACGCCATCAGCACGCGTGGTCTGACGAAGAGCTACCCGGGGCCGGAGGGCACCCTCACCCACGCCGTACGCGACCTGGACCTGGACGTGCCGCAAGGCGAGACCTTCGCCTTCCTCGGCCCCAACGGCGCCGGGAAGTCCACCACCATCGCGTTGCTCTGCGCCCTGGCCCGGCCCACCGCCGGTCACGCCACGGTGGCCGGTGCCGACGTACTCACTCAACCCCACCGGGTACGTCAGCAGGTCGGCATGCTCTTCCAGCACAGCGCCATGGACCCGGACCTGACAGCCGACCAGAACCTCTACATTCACGCGCGCCTGTACGGGCTGCGTCGCCGCCACGCCCGCCGGCGCGCCACCGAAGTGCTGGAGATGGTCGGCCTCACCGATCGGCGCGGTTCCCCGGTACGCACCCTGTCCGGCGGCATGCGGCGCCGCCTGGACATCGCCCGCGGGCTCCTGCACGCGCCCCCGGTGCTGTTCCTGGACGAGCCGACCACCGGACTCGACCCCTACGCCCGCGCACAGGTCTGGGAGCACCTGCGCGCACTGCGCGACCGGTACGGCAGCACCCTCTTCGTCACCACCCACTATCTGGAGGAGGCGGAGAACTGCGACCGGATCGCCATCATCGACCGCGGCCGGCTGGTGGCACAGGGCGCGCCCGCCGCGCTCAAGGCCGCCATCGGGGACGACCGGGTGGTGCTGCGCACCGGCGACGACGCGACGGCGCGACGGGTCGTGCGCCAGGCGGCGCCGTCGAACTGCGTCATCACCGTGGACGCCGACGGGGTCTGCCTGCGGGCGCCCGACGGCAGCACCTGGATCCCCCGCCTGTGCGCGGCTCTGGAAGGTCACGGCGTCGCCGTGCACGCCGCTTCCGCGACCGCGCCCACTCTCGACGATGTCTTCTTCCACCACACCGGCCGCAGTCTTCAGGCCACGCAACCGGCCCGGACTCCGGCCGCCACCCCCATCCCGCGCGCGACCACGGCAGAAGCTGACGGCGGCCCATGACCACACCCACACTCCAGACCTCAGGCCCCTCAGGCACCTCAGACACTGAACGGCCGACCCGTCTACGGCACGAGCTGCGCGCGGTCCACGCGCTGGTCCACCGCGATCTGCTCCGCCTGGCCGGCCAACGCACCCACACCGCGCTGATGCTGCTCCAGCCCGTGCTCTACCTCCTCATCCTGGGAGGCGGCCTGGCCGCTCTCATCCCCAGCGCCTCACTGGGCGTCGGCTACCGGACGTACCTGTTCCCCGGGATGCTGATGATGACGGTACAGATGCCGGCCATCACCGTCGGCGTCCGTCTGATCAACGACCGGGAAAGGGGCTACCTGCGTGAACTCCTGATGGCCCCGGTCAGCCGCACCACCCTGCTCCTGGGCAGCTGCATCGGCGGCACCCTGGCCGCCACGGCCCAGGGCGCCGTACTGCTCGGCCTCGCCGGGGCCGCCGGTCTGCCCTACGACCCGCGACTCCTGGTGCTGCTCCTCGTCAGCATGATCCTGGCCTCCTTCACGATCACCGCCCTGGCCCTGGCCGTGGCCGTGAGCCTCCGCCGGGCCGAGACGTTCCACGTGCTGCTCGGACTGGTGATGATGCCGCTGCTGTTCGTCTCCGGCGCCTTCTTCCCCCTGCGGACCATGCCCGGCTGGGCGCGCGCACTGGCCGATGCCAATCCGCTCGCCTACGGAGTGGACCTGCTCCGCGGCTGCATCGCCCTGCGGGCGCCGGACCGGGCGGCCGTCGGGGGCATCGAATGGGCCGGCTGGCAACCGCCCCTGCCCCTCGAGGCCGCTCTCCTGCTCGCCGGTGGCGCGATGGCCCTCCTGTGGGCCGCCCACCGCTTCAAGCGCCCGGAGTGACGAGCGAGGCATCTGCCGCAGTCGTGCGGCGGGCGGGGTTCACCGCCGGCCCGGCCGCTGCCGAACTGTCTGCCACCCGGTGGCTTTCTTGAGTGTCGCCGCAGGTCACCAGGGTGGGACGACGTCCGGCCGGCACCCGCCGCACCGCCGCGGCCCACGGCCCGCCGATCACCGGACGGCAGGGATCCGGGCGCCCGCCTGAACGGCCGCCGCCGCAGGGCCGTACCCCATGACGGATCACGAAGAGGCTCCGCGGAAGGGAATCCCCACATGACCAGCGCTTCGCTCCCGCCGGAAACGGCAATGGCACCGGCCCGCCGAACCGTCATGGCGGCGGCCGGAGCGGCGGGGCTCGCCGCCGCACTGACCGCCTGCGGCTCGACCGACAAGTCGGCCGACACCACCGGCACCGGGGCCGGGGCCGCCGGCTCCCCGCAGGACAGCGGTTCCCCGGCCGGTGGCACGGCGCTCGCCAAGACATCGGACATCCCCGAGGGCGGTGGCAAGATCTTCAAGGATCACGGTGTCGTCGTCACGCAGCCCACGGCGGGCACGTACAAGGCGTTCTCGTCCAAGTGCACCCACCAGGGATGCGCGGTGGGCAGCGTGGCGAACGGCGAGATCGTCTGCCCCTGCCACAACAGCCACTTCTCCGCGGAGGACGGCAGCGTGAAGAAGGGTCCCGCGACCCGGGCACTGCCCCCGGCGAAGATCACGGTCTCCGGTGACCAGATCGAACTGGCCTGATCCGGCCCCGGCCCCGCCCGCGCGCCCGGGGCCGCGCGCAGACCGGACCGTTCCCTTTCCCGCCGTGATGCCAGAGGATCGCCGCAGGGGGGCGTTCCTCTGGCACGACTTGGCAGAAGAGGGGGCAGCATGACCGTCACACAGCAGCGCCGGGGCCGGAGGATCATGATGACGCCCGGCGAACTGGACGCGTTCCTCACCGCCCAGCGCACCTGCCGGGTCGCGACCGTCTCCTCCGACGGCACCCCGCATGTGAGTGCGCTGTGGTTCGCCTGGGACGGCACTTCGCTGTGGCTGTACTCGGTGGTCCGCAGCCGGCGCTGGACACAACTGCGCCGAGATCCGCGGGTGGCGGTCGTGGTCGACTCGGGTGAGGAGTACGACCAGCTGCGCGGGGTCGAGCTGTCCGGCCGGGTGGAGTTCGTGGGCGAGGTCCCGCGCACGGGCGAGCTGTGCGCCGAACTGGACACGGCCGAGACGCTGTTCGCGCGGAAGAACTTCGGCCTGGACGAGATGCCGCACGACGGCCGGCACGCCTGGGCCCGGCTCACCCCGGAGAAGGTCGTGTCCTGGGACTTCCGGAAGCTGGGCGGGGCGTAGGACGTGCCGTCGAACTCCCCCCGCCCGTGAGGCGGGCGGGTGTTCGACGGCGCCTCCCGGGACTCAGCCCAGCTTCCGTGCCGCCGCGCGCAGTGCGTCCACCGCCGCGCGGATGGAGGGGCGCCGGTCGGCGTCCGCGCGCCAGACGACGTACACATGCCGCCTCATCCGCTGCTTGAGCGGCAGCAGCACGACCCCCTCGGGGACCGGGTGGCGGCCCAGCAGCGGCGCGATGCACACTCCCAGGCCGGCGGCCACGAGGCCGAGCTGAGTGTGGGTCTCCCCCGCGCGGTGGCCGACGATCGGCTCCACGCCCTTGGACCGCAGGGTGAACATCAGCCACTCGTGACAGAACTCGCCCTGGCCCCAGGTGATCCACTCGTCCTCGGCGAACTCGGTGAGGTCGACCTCGTCCCGGTCCGCGAGCGGATGCCCGGCCGGCATGGCGACATCGGCAGGGTCGTCCAGCAGGGCCGCCTTGACCAGACCGTCGGGCACGGGCATCGGCTTGTTGTACCAGTCCAGGACCACCGCGAGGTCGAGATCGCCGCGGACCACCCCGGCGATGCCCTGCTCCGGCTCCAGCTCGCTGGAACGCACCCGCAGCCCCGGGTGCTCGGTGCGCAGGGCGCCGAGCGCGTCCGGGAAGAGACCCCGGGCCGCGGTCGGGAACGCCGACAGCCTGAGTTCGCCGACGACCTGGCCGCGGTGCGCCTCCAGGTCCGACTCGGCCAGCTCGACCTGCGACAGGATGCGGCTCGCGTGCTCCGACAGCAGCCGGCCGGCGTCCGTGAGCCGTACGCCCCGGCCGTTCCTGGCGAGGAGCTGCTGGCCCGCCTCCCGCTCCAGCTTGCTCAGCTGCTGCGAGACGGCCGAGGTCGTGACGTGCAGCGCGTCGGCCGCCGCGCTGACCGAGCCGTGCCGGGCGAGGGCATCGAGGGTGCGCAGGCGCTCCAGATTCAACATGTAAGTGATTCTAAGAGGTACCGGGTGGAAATTCTCGATTGTGCTACGAGGTTCGCTGCCGCATCGTTGTGGCCATGAGCACGGTCACCGCACCCCCGACCCGGTCCGCACCCCCCGCCCGCCCCCGCGCCCGCCTCGACTGGAGGCTGCGCTTCGCCGCCCTGTCCGCGATCTGGGGCTTCAGCTTCCTGCTGATCAAGGTAGGGACGGACGGGTACGCCCCCTTCCAGGTCACCCTGGGACGGCTGGTGTTCGGCACGGCGGTGCTGATGGCGGCGATGGCCGTGAAGCGGCAGCGGCTGCCGCGCGGGGCCCGGCTGTGGGGGCACATGGCGGTCGCCGCGTTCCTGCTCAACGCCCTGCCGTTCTCCTTGTTCGCCTACTCGGAGCTCACGATCCCGTCCACGCTCGCCGGCATCTGCAACGCCACGTCCCCGCTCTGGGGAATGGCCCTCTCCCTCGTCGCCCTCTCCGAGGACCGGCCGACCCGGGTGCGCGTGGCAGGCCTCGGGCTGGGCTTCCTCGGGGTGCTGACGGTACTGGGGGCCTGGCAGGGCTTCCACGGCCTGGACGCGAAGGGCACGGCGCTGGCGCTGCTCGCGTCGTTCAGCTATCCGGTCGGGTGGATCTACGTCCGGCGGACGCTGGCCGGCACCGGGAACTCGCATCTGGCGATGACCGGGGGCCAGCTGCTGCTGGCGACGGTGCAACTGGCCGTGGTGACACCACTGTTCACCGATGTGCCACGGGATTTCGCGCTCGTGCCGCTGCTCGCCGTCGCCGCGCTGGGGGCGCTGGGCACCGGGTTGGCCGTGCTGCTCCAGTACGGGCTGGTCGCCGAGGTCGGCCCCACCACCGCCCAGATGGTGACGTACTTCATCCCCGTCATCGCCACGGCCGCGGGGGTGGCGATCCTCGGCGAATCGCTCCACTGGAGCACCCCGGTGGGTGCGGTGATCGTCCTGGCGGGCGCAGCACTCACCCAGATACGCACGAAGAGGGGCTGAGAGAGGGGCGCGGGGGCGGGTGCGAACGCGGGGCCGGTCGGCCGGGCGAGGGGCGGCGGGCGGCAGTCGGGGACTGTTCGTGGCGAGGCGCGGCGTCCTGCCCGGTGCGGAGGCGTCCGAGCGGGCGGGACGCGGGCTCGCTCACCAGCGCGGGGCACCCGAGCGGGGGGCCGGGCGCGAACGGGGGCCCCGGAGCGGGCCGGGCGCGGAGGGCTGGTGCGAGCGGCGGGGTCCGAGCGGGCGGCGTGCGTACGGCTGCGGGAGCGCCCGGCGGCGCGGGCACCGCGCCCCGGCGCCCATGCCTGGGACCCTAGCCGTAGGTCCGCGCCGGTGACGGACGTACCGCTGTCGCCACCGCGTCCGCCAACGGGATGACGTCCTCCTGGGTGAGGGGGGAGACCGTGATGCGGATGCCCGGGGGTGAGGCCAGGCGGAAGCGGGCGCCCGGGGCCGGTGCCCAGCCCGCCTGGAGGAGGCGGGCCACCGCGCCCGTCTCGTCGGGGACCGGCACCCAGACGTTCATGCCGCTGCGGCCGTGCGCGGCGACCCCGCGTTCCGCCAGCGCGCCGACCAGGGCGTCCCGGCGGGCGCCGTACGACCGCGCCAGCGCGGACCGGTCGACAGCGCCGTGCGTCCAGAGGTGGGCCACGGTCCGTTGCAGCAGCAGGCTGACCCAGCCGGGGCCGAGACGCTGGCGGCCCCGGACCCGGTCCACGGTGAGGGGGTCCCCGGCGAGGACGGCGAGGCGCAGGTCGGGACCGTAGGCCTTGGCCGCGGAGCGGACGAAGGCCCAGTGGTGTGTGACGCCCGCGAGGGGGTGCAGCGGGAGGTCGACGATGCCGTGGCCGTGGTCGTCCTCGACGAGCAGGGTCCGCGGATGGTCACGCAGGACCGTGCGCAGGGCACGGGCGCGTGCGGCGGTCACGGAGGCGCCGGTCGGGTTCTGCGCGCGGTCGGTCACGATCAGGGCGCGGGCGCCGGACTCCAGGGCGTGCCGCAGTTCGCCGTCGAGCGGTCCGTCGTCGTCCACGCCGACCGGGGCCGCGTGCAGGCCGAGGGCGGGGATCAGGTCGAGCAGGCCGCCCCAGCCGGGGTCCTCGACGGCGACCGTGTCCCCCGGCTTGAGATGCGCGGTCAGGACGCGCTCGACGGCGTCGAGGGAGCCGGAGGTCACGGCCAGTGGGCCCGCGGGAACGCCGTCGGCGTCGAGTTCGGCGCGGGCCACGCGCGCGAGGTCCGCGTCGACGGGGTCGTCGCCGTACAGGACGGGCCGCCGGCCGGCCCCCTCGGCCGCGGCGGTGAGTGCCGGGGCCAGTCCGGGCAGCAGGGCCGGGTCCGGGTTGCCGGTCGACAGGTCCCGGCCCCCGGCGGGCACCTCCACGCGCAGCTGCTCGCGTCCGGTGGTGGCCGGCCGGGGACGGACGCGGCTGCCCCGGCGGCCGGCCGTCTCGATCACACCGCGCTCGCGCAGGCTGCGGTAGGCGG
The DNA here is from genome assembly GCF_043195475.1 of Streptomyces sp. Y20. Classification (NCBI taxonomy): domain Bacteria; kingdom Bacillati; phylum Actinomycetota; class Actinomycetes; order Kitasatosporales; family Streptomycetaceae; genus Streptomyces; species Streptomyces sp. Y20. Next base: position 33,311 of record NZ_JBIDDP010000017.1, on the reverse strand, counting down.
CGGCGACCGTGTTGGGATTCACCCCCAGCCGGGCCGCCAGCTCCCGCATGGGAGGCAGGTGCTGCCCCGGTCGCAGCTCCCCGGTGCCGACCGCGCGTTCGACGTCGGCCGCGATCTCGGCTGCGCCACGCCCACTGATCCTATATTCTCCTAGCACAAACACCATTATGCACTAGTGCAATCAGGATCGCACGCGCAGGCCGCCATGGAGGGGACCGTCATGCAGGGGACGACCGAGGACACGCGGGCCACCGCCTACACACCGACCGACCGGACCGTGCCGACGCGCTCCGCGGACCGGGCGTCGTACGACAAGGAACTGGTGCACGCGATACTTGACGAGGGGTACGTCTGCCACCTCGGCTTCGTGCGGGACGGCGCCCCGGTGGTGCTGCCGACGCTGTACGGCCGGGTCGGCGAGCGGCTCTACGTCCACGGCTCCACCGGCTCCCGTCCGCTGCGGATGACCGGCCAGGCCGACCCGGGCCTGCCGGTGTGCCTGACGGTCACCCACGTCGACGGGCTGGTACTGGCCCGCTCCGCCTTCCACCACTCGATCAACTACCGCTCGGTGGTGGTGCACGGCACCGCCCACGAGGTCACCGACCCCGAGGAGCGGCGCCTCGCCCTGGACGCGCTGGTGGACCATGTCGTCCCGGGCCGGGCCGCCGACTCCCGGCCCGCGAACAAGAAGGAACTGGCCGCCACCGCGGTGATCCGCCTGGATCTCGAAGAGGTCTCCGCCAAGGTCCGCACGGGCGATGCCAACGACGAGTCCGAGGACCTCGGCCTGCCGCACTGGGCCGGGGTCGTCCCGCTGCGCAAGGGGTACGGCACACCGGTACCCAACGCCGACCTGGCGCCCGGTACGGCTCTGCCGGAGTACCTGGCGGCGCGGTGACGGCGCGGCCTCACCCCGGGACCGGCTCCGGCCGGCCGGCTCCGCGGGCCTCGCTCACGGCGAGGCCCGCCACGGCGCCGAGGAGGAGCAGGGTGCCGGCCACGGTGCTCACCGTGAGCCGCTCGCCGAGCAGGACGACGGCGAGGACGGCGGCGGTCACCGGCTCCAGCAGCATGACCACCGCGACCGTGGCGGACCGTACGACGGCGGCTCCCGCGAAGTAGAGCGCGTACGCGAGGGCCGTCGGTACGGCGGCGACGTAGAGCAGCAGCCCCAGCAACCGGGCCGGGTGGGCGGTGTGCGGGAGCAGTCCCTCGTGCACCGCGAACGGCAGCAGGCACAGGGCGGTCACCGCGAAGGCGCTCACGGTCGTACCGGAGGCGTCGGCGTTCCCGTTCCGGCCCCACCACCGGGTGAGCAGGGTCATGGCGCCGTAGCCCGACGCGGAGACGAGCGCGAGGAGCACACCGGCCGGGTGGACCGTCGCGGAGGAGCCGCCGAGGGTCAGCACGGCCAGCCCGGCCCGCGCCCGCCACGGCCACGACACCGCCGGCGCCTAGCCGCTCGCCGAGCAGCAGCCGGGCGCCGAGCGCGATGAGCACGGGACCCGCGCCGAGGGTGACGACGGTGGCCACGGCCAGTCCCGTCGAGGCCACGGCGGCGAAGTAGGCCGTCTGGAAGACGGCGAGCCCGATCCCGGCGGCCATCGCGCGGGCCGCCCTGCGGTGCAGGGGTACCGGCGCGGGTCCGGCCGCGGGCCCGGCCTCCTCCGGCCGGACGCGCGGGCGCAGCAGGCGGTCGGCCGACAGGAAGGCGAGCCCCAGCGCACAACGCCAGAACGACAGGCCGAAGGCGCCCATGTCGCTGGCCCGGAAGACCAGCGAAGCGGCGGCACCGGCGGTGCCCCATGCGGTACCGGTGATGATCAGGTAGAGCAGGCCACGCCCGACGGGCAGACCGGAAACAGCGTTCGGCAAGGGAATCTCTCCGCAGGAACGCACGCGAGGTGCGGAAGCTCGGGGCGACCCGCTTCAGCGGGTCGCGCGGACTTCGTCTGCGGGCAGCACCGTCCGGCCCGGCGCGGATGCGCGGGACCGATCTCCCGGAGGCCCGCCTCAGGCGGCCGGGGGCGGAAGGACGAGTGCGTTCGACGGCATGGGCAGACCCTATGCGGCCGTGCCGCGGGCGGACAACTCCCGTTCCGCACCGCCCTCGGCGACCGGCTCCGGGGCGCCCTCGGCGGGAGGCGACGCCTGGGCGATGAACGCACCGGCGAGGACGACCGCGCCGCCGAGGACCTGGGGCGCGGAGAGGTGCTCGCCGAGCAGCACCCAGGCCAGCACGGTCGCGATGACCGCCTCCAGGCAAGCCACGACACCGGCGACCTGCGGCGAAAGCCGCCGCACGGACAGCACGCCGGTGACGTACGCCAGGACGGTGGCGACCAGGACGATCCAGGCCAGGAGTGCGAGGGCCGGCACGGCGGTGCCGTTGAGCCGGGCCGAGCCGGTCAGCACCGACCAGTCCATGCGCCAGGGGCGGGCGACGGCCGTCAGCACGGTGGCGCCGACGAGGAGTCCGTAGGCGATCACGCCGAGCGGATCGGGTGCTTCGGCGCCGGCGTCGCCGCCCTGGTCGGACAGCACGAAGTAGCCGACCTGGCAGCAGGCGGCGCCCAGGGCGAGGAGCAGGCCCACCGCGTCGAAGCTCAGGCCCGACCACACCTCCACCACACAGGCGAGACCGCCGGCCGCCAGGACCACACCGGCCGCGGCGGCACGCGTGACGGGCCGCCGCTGCACGAACCGGACCCAGCCCAGGACCAGCGCGGGCGCCAGGTACTCGACGAGCAGTGCCACGCCGACCGGGATGCGGGAGAGCGCGGCGAAGTAGCAGGCCTGGACGCCGGCTACGGCGAGCAGCCCGAACCCGGCGAGCAGCAGGGGCCGGCGGCGCGGCAGGGCGCGGTGCCGCACGGCGAGCGGCAGCATTATCAGGGCGGCGCCCGCCACCCGCAGCCACACCACGTGCAGCGGCTCGAGTCCCGCCTCGATCAGCGGCTTGGCGGCCACCCCGGACCCGCCGAAGGCCAGCGCCGAGACGAGCGCGAGGCCGAGCCCGGCGCCCTTGCCGGGGCTGTCCTGACTGCTCACAGACGTATGCACCGGCACATGATGACAGGCGACGACAGCAGCGTCACGCTTGTTGACACCTGTCTCAGGTGGTGGACGGGGGGAGGGAGCAGGGGCGGCCCTGCCGTCGGCGATGGATGGCGGGAGACGTGAAGGGCAGCGCCGTCGGCGACGGATGGCGGGGGGAGCAAAGCGGTCCCGTCGTTCGCGACGGGACGGCGGGAGGGTCAGCCACGGCTCCGCCGGCGGCGGACGGCGGAGGATCAGCCGGCACTCCCGTCGCCTCGGCGGACCGTGGGAGGGATGTGACCGTGGGAGGGATGTGGGGGGGCGGCCCCGCCGCCGGCGTGCGGCGGACGGTTCAGCCGGCGGCCCCGCCGCCGTCGGCGGACTCGTCGGGGCCGGGCACGGCCCGCGCGACCAGCTCAGGGGCGGAGATGCCGGCGCGCGCGAGGACCTCGACGGCCCGGGAGCCCGGATCCGTGACGAGCGCCGCGAGCAGGTCCGCGCCGGAGACCTGGAGCGCGCCCCGCCGCCGGGCCCGCCCGCGGGCGTCCGTGAGAGCGGCCGACGCGGCGGGAGACCACCCGTCGACCTCCCTGGTCCCACCGTCATGGCCGGCCGCATCGGCGCATGTGGCCGCAGCGGCGTCGCTCACCGGGTCCGCGCCGCGAGTGGGACCAGGGGGGCCGGCGGGGTGCGCCGGTGGCGGTACGGCGGCGATCGGCCCGGAATCCTCCACACTGCCCTGCCAGCGCAGCCCGTAGCCGATGCTGCGCTGGACGAGGTAGCCGAAGAGCCGGGCGAGCCTCGCGGGGCCGCCCACGGCGGCACGGACCTCGGGGTCGTGTTCGAGCAGGGAGTGGAGCAGATGGGCGGTGTCGGTCTGCCGGTCCCCGTCCCGGACGGCCCTGCGACGGGCACCGGCGACCACCGCCGCCAGCTCGGCACCGAGCTCGGCGGCGCCGTCCTGGTGCGGCACCGGCTCGTCGTGGGCGGTGCGGTGGGCTGTACTGGTGTGCACGTCCTCTACCCCATCAGGCGGAAGGGGGCCGGTCATCCACGGGGGGAACCATTCTCGCGTCCCACGCAGAGTGGAGATCGGCGACCGGAATGTCATCCTTGCGGAGGAGATCCAGCCGACACTCATCATGGGGCACACGCGGACCGCCCGTGCGCCCCGGCCCCACAGGCCTCCGTGACCGGCCTGATGGTCCGTCAGTACGCGGGCGCCCCACGCGGATACCGCACGGGGCGCCCGGGCACTACGAGCGTCACTGCTCGTCGGCGAGGATCAGGTACAGCTTCCTGCGGGCGTCGTTGATGACGGCCAGTGCTTTCTCGCGCTGTTCCTTGCTGCCGGTCCGGAAGACCTGCCCGAAGGCTTCCATCAGGCCCGAGCCGGCCTGGCGGATCTCGCCGAGGGCCTCCCAGTCGACCCCCCGCGAGGCCTCTTCCCAGGGTGCTTCCGCACCTTCCTCGGCGGCGCCGCGTCCGCTCTCGGTGAGGGCGAACAGCTTCTTGCCGCCCTCGCTCTGGCTGGTGATCAGCCCCTCGTCCTCCAGCAGCTGGAGGGTGGGGTAGACCGAGCCGGGGCTGGGCTTCCACGCGCCGCCGCTGCGTTCGGCGATTTCCTGAATCATCTCGTAGCCGTGCATGGGCCGGTCCTTGAGCAGGGCCAGGATCGAGGCGCGCACGTCACCGCGCCGCGCCCGTCCCCGTCCGCCGCCCCTGCCTCGCGCCCCCCAGGCGCCCGGTCCGAAGCCGGGGCCGCCGGGGCCGAATCCCGGACCACCCGGCCCGAAGGGCCCGAAGGCGGCCCGTCGGCCCTCGAAGCCGCCCATGCCGCGGCGGCCGGGGCCCTCGTGCCGATGTCCACGCTCGAATCCGTGGGTACGCATCGCGTCACTCCATTCATCAGTGATCTGTTGTACGTATCGCGTATCGTTCGCGATGCCTCAACGATATATCGGAGAAGTCCCCGTGACAACCCCCTCCCGGAGCGGGTGACCCAGCGGCCGATCGCCGCGCGCCCGAGGTACCGCCCGAGGGCGACCCGGCGGGCCGCACCGCGCCTCCGGGCACCAACAGGCGGGCGAATAAAGGGAGATGGGGGGCCGATCCCCCTGTTATGGTGCGTCGATGTCATCGATCAGGCAGTTCCAGGTCACCTTCGACTGTGCAGAACCCGAGCGCGTCGCCCGTTTCTGGTGCGAGGTGCTGGGGTACGTCGTATCGCCGCCGAAGGGGTTCGCCACGTGGGAGGATTTCGACCGTTCGCGGCCGCCTGAGGACCAGGGGTCATGGTGGGCGTGCAGTGATCCCACGGGTGTGGGCCCGCGACTGTTCTTCCAGCGCGTTCCGGAGGGCAAGACCGTCAAGAACCGGGTGCATCTCGACGTGCGGGTCGGCACCGGGCTCGTGGGTGAGGAGCGCCTGGCCGCGCTCGAAGCCGAGTGCGCGCGGCTGGAGGAGCTCGGTGCGGTACGCGTGCAACTTCTCTATGACGGCACCGATTCGTGCATCTGCATGCAGGACATCGAGGGCAACGAGTTCTGTCTCGACTGAACGGCGGAAGCCGGCGGCGCCCGTCGCGGTGATGCCCTCGGGAAGGAGACCAGTTCACGTGAATTGGCCGTGGGCCGGGGACCTGCGCGGGCGCTAGCGTCAGCGGCATGCGTATGCGAATCGTGGATGCCTTCACCGACCGCCCCTTCGCCGGCAATCCGGCCGGGGTCCTGCTCCTGGACGATGTCTTCCCCGACGACGACTGGCTTCAGAACGTCGCCATGGAGGTGAACCACGCCGAGACGGCGTTCGCGCACCGGCTACCTGCCGGCGGCGCGGCGGACTGGGCCCTGCGCTGGTTCACGCCCGTCGCCGAGGTCGCGATGTGCGGCCACGCCACGCTGGCCACCGCCCACGTGCTGCACACCACCGGCGCCCACACGGGTTCCGTCCGGTTCGCCACCCGCAGCGGTGTCCTCGTCGCCACGCCCGCCGCCGACGGGTCGATCACGCTCGACTTCCCGACCGCCCCGCTCACCCCCGTCGAGCTGCCGGCCGGGGTCACCGAGGCGCTGGGCGCGGCGCCGGTCGGCGCCTTCGACACCGGGCCGGACGTGGGCGACCTGCTGGTGGAACTGGCCGACGAGAAGACCGTTCTCGGCCTCTCCCCCGACCACAGGGCCCTCGGGGCGTTCTCGTCCCGCGGCATCATCGCCACCGCCCGCGCCGACGACCCGGCCCGCGGCTACGACTTCGTCTCCCGCTGCTTCTTCCCGAACGTCGGTATCGACGAGGACCCGGTCACCGGCAGCGCCCACACGGCGCTCGCCCCGCACTGGTCCGCGCGCCTCGGCCGTGACGACCTCACCGGACTCCAGGCCTCCCGGCGCACCGGACTGGTCCGCACCGGGCTGCGGGGCGAGCGGACGCTGCTCACCGGCAGCGCGGTCACGGTCATCGACGGCGAGCTGCGCGCCTGACCGGTCCGGCCGCCGGCGCTCAGGCCGTCGGCAGCCAGCCCACCTTGCCGGCGAGGAGGGCGTAGCCGACGAACGCGCCGATGTCGAGCAGCGAGTGCGCGACGACCAGCGGCCCGACCCGGCCCCAGCGCCGGTACAGGTACACGAACACCACGCCCATGACCATGTTGCCGAGGAAGCCGCCGATGCCCTGGTAGAGGTGGTAGGACCCGCGCAGGACCGCACTGGCCACCAGCGCGGTCCCCGGGGTCCAGCCCAGCCGGCCCAGCCTGCGCAGCAGGTAGCCGACGACGATGACCTCTTCGAGGATCGCGTTCTGGAGGGCGGAGAGGATCAGTACCGGGTACTTCCACCACACGTCGGGCAGCGCCTCGGGGACGACGGTGAGGTTGAAGCCGAGGCCGCGGGCGGCCAGGTAGAAGGCGATGCCGGTGCTGCCGATCACGGCCGCGACGCCTGCGCCCCGGGCCAGGTCGGGGCCGGGGCGGGTGCGGTCGAAACCGAGCGTCCGCAGGCTCGCGCCCTCGCGCAGCAGCAGGTGCGCGACCAGGGCCACGGGGACCAGGGCGCTGGCGATGCCGAAAAGCTGCCAGGCCAGGTCGAGCCACGGGCGGCCGGGCGCCGCCGAGGCGTTGAGGGTGGCCGCCTGGTCCTTGAGGCCGCCCGGCCGGGTGACCGAGCCGATGAAGCTGATGAGCGCGGACACGCCGCTCGCCCCGAGCGAGAGTGCGAGTACGAGCAGTGTCTCGTCCCGCAGTATCCGCCGCGGGTCGCTCGCCCGCGCCGGGGAACCGGCCACCGAGTCAGCCTCCACCTGCACCCCTGCCTCCAGCCGCCTCACGGGCCTCCGGCCCGCCTTCGCCCGGCAAGGATTACAGAAGGCGCCCCGGGCAACGCGCACCGGGCCCGCTCGGGAGCACCCGCGGCTGCCGGCCCCGGCGCGACGGCCGTCACCAGCCCCGCACCCCGGCACCCCGCACCCCGCACCCCGCACCCCGCACCCCGCACCAGAGACCGAGCGCCCTGACCGGGGGCCTGACGCAAGACCCGGGGGGCCGGCGCCAGGCCCGGGGGGATGCAGCGCCGTCCGCGAGGGTCCGGCGCAAGACCCGGGGGCACCCAGCGTCATGCCTCGGGGCCCAGGCGATACCGCGGGCCTCAGCGCCGCACCCGGGAGCCCGCCTGATACCCGGTACCAGCGCCATGCCCCGCGGGACCAGCGCCAAGCCCGAAGGCCCGGCACCCCGCCCGGGGACCTGGCGCACAGCCCGGGAGCCCCGCGTAACCCCCGGGGCCCAGCGCCACGCCCGGGGACCCGGCACCGCACCCGGGACTCACGCGATACCCCGTACCAGCGCCACGCCCCGCGGGACCAGCGCCAAGCCCGAAGGCCCGGCACCCCGCCCGGGGACCCGGCGCACAGCCCGGGAGCCCCGCGTAACCCCCGGGGCCAGCGCCACGTCCGGCGGGATCAGCTCATGCCCGAAGACCCGGCGCCACGCCCAGGGTCCCGGCGCCACATCCGGGGACCCCGGCACCATCCACGGACCCCATGCGAGGCCCGCAGGCCCGGTGCCGGGCCCGGCACCGGGCCTGCGGCCAGGGCTCCTGCGCGCGGCCTTCGGCGTCCGGGCGCGGGCGCCCCGGTGTGACGGCCGGGCGTCAGCCGAGCGGTACCGGGTCCGGCAGGCCCACCGGCCATGTGTGGACCGGTTCCCCGACATGCATCAGCTCGGCGTACCGCCGCGTCGTCGCCGCCAGGGCCGCGTCGCGCGACATCCCCTTCTCCAGCGCCCGGTGGAACGTGGCCGCCTGCCAGGACGCCCCGTTCACCCGGCGCCGGCAGCGTTCCTCGATCACGCCCAGGTAGAGGTCCCGGTCCGCGGCCTCCACGCCCCACGCGTCCAGCCCGGCGGCGGCGAGCGGCAGCAGTTCGTCCCGGACCAGTGTGACCGCGTCCACCTCGCCCGTGCCGCCGTACCGGCCCCGCTTCGGCCAGACGAAGCGGGCGTCGATGCCGTGCCGGCACGCCGCGTCGAAGTTCGCCTCGGCCGCGGCGAACGGCAGGCGGGTCCACACCGGCCGGGGTTCCTCGGCGAGGGCGCGGACGAGGCCGTAGAAGAAGGCCGCGTTGGCGATGATGTCGGTGATGGTCGGCCCGGCGGGCAGCACCCGGTTCTCCACGCGCAGGTGCGGGACACCGTCCGCGATGTCGTACACCGGCCGGTTCCACCGGTAGATGGTGCCGTTGTGCAGGACGAGTTCGGCGAGCTTGGGCACCCCGCCGGCCTCGATGACCTCCAGCGGTTCCTCGTCGTCGCAGATCGGCAGCAGAGCCGGGAAGTAGCGCTGGTTCTCCTCGAAGAGCTCGTACGCGGACGACACCCACCGCTCGCCGAACCACGTCCGCGGCCGTACGCCCTGCGCCTGCAGCTCGGGCGGGCGGGTGTCGGTGGACTGCGTGAACAGCGGGGGCCGGGACTCGCGCCACAGTTCGTGACCGAAGAGGAACGGCGAGTTGGCGCCGACGGCGATCTGCGCGGCGGACGCCGCCTGCGCGGCGTTCCACACGTCGGAGAACCGCTCCGGGGTGACCTGGAGGTGCAGCTGCACCGAGGTGCACGCGGCCTCGGGGACGATGGACTTCGACGTGCACACGAGGTGCTCCACGCCCTCGATGTCGAGCCGGAAGTCCTCTCCGCGCGCGGCCACGATCTGGTCGTTGAGCAGGGCGTACCGGTCGGCCTCCGAGAGGTTGGAGGAGACCAGGTCGTCGCGGCCCAGCGTGGGCAGGATGCCGATCATCACGATGCCCGCGTCCACCTCGCCGGCCTTCCGGTCGGCGTAGGCCAGGGAGGTCCGCAGCTCCTCGGCGAGCTGGTCGAACACCCGGCCGCCCAGGCGGTGCGGGGCTATGTTGACCTCCAGGTTGAACATGGCGAGTTCGGTCTGGAAGTCACGGCTTGCGATGCGCTCAAGTACCTGTCCGTTCAACATTTTCGGCATACCGTCACGGCCGGCGAGATTCAATTCGATCTCGACCCCCATGAGGTTCTTGGGACGGTCGAATCGCTTCTCCGCCAGCAGTCGCTCCAACCCCGTCAGACACTTCTGGAGCCTTTCGCGATAGCGCTGGCGATCGGACAGGTCGAACTGCCCTGCCACGACCTTCTCCCCCATGGAAGAGTCCCTCCTCGGACGGGCGGGCCGACGATCCGTTCGCCGGGCTCCCCCGTCAGGTGGGATGATGCCCAGCCGAAGCGATCGATAACGTCCCGTGTCGGCCCGCCGCCCGCTACTCTGTCGGAATGTTCCCCGCGGCACATTCACGGGGCATGCCGCAGCTCGCACCTTCGGGTGCCCCGTACGCCTCGTGAAAAACGCCGACGACATTCGGCCGACCGCTACCGGCGCGTACGACGAGGTCAGCGGCGAGGGCTACCCCGCGAAAACGGGATTTTCTCCGCGAATCAGCGACCCATTTCCGCCTTGTCCGTCACACGGAAATGGGATAGCCGAAACACCGGCCGAACACGCGTCGTATAAACTCCGTCCACAAGGCACAAGGTTGGCGCCCTCGGTCCTGGTTCTCGCCGCGTTTCTGCCGTCACGGTTGACGGGCGGCAGACAGAGCCGCACCCTCTTCCAGACCCGACCAGGGCCCCCACCTCTCCGGCCTTCCGTGAGCAGACAGCGCCGTCCGCCCCACCCTCCTCGCGCCGCCGCGCCTGTCGAATGAGAGGCGACCCACCATGCCGTTGCATGTTCCCCCTGCCCCCGCGCCCGCCCTGCGCTCCGTCCTCACCGCCCTCGGTTCCCCCACCGCGGTCCGTGAGGCGCGCACCCCTTCCCTGCGTGCCGCGCAGGGTCCCGCGACACCCGAACTCCCTTTGCCCGTCCACGTGTTGGACCGGATCACCGCCCAAGGCCTGTCCGCGACACGATTGGCCGGCTGGCGCTTCCTGATCCGGTGCGGCGATCGCGCGGTGGCCGCGGCCGAGACCATGCTCACTCCCGACGGCTGGGCCTTCTCGCACTTCTTCGAGGGTCCCTACGTCGCCTCCACCGAACGTGCCCTGCACCAGGCCGAGGCGCTCCAGCAGCCCTACCAGGCCAGGCTGTTGTCCCTCCCCGGCCTGTACATGCTCACCCTCTGGCTGCACGGCGACTGCACCGGCGACGGCACCGAGGGCCACCCGGCCGCCGGCGACCTGCTCGTGCCGCTCGCCCCGGCGCCGCCCGGCATCCCGGCGCACCGCCCGTTCCAGGTGGCCGAGTTGCTTCCGGTGCTGACCCATCGGGCGACTCCCCTCCCGCTGCTCGGCTCGCCCGCCTGACCCACGCCCGCGTACCCCGCCGCCCGGCAGGGAAGCGGGGTACGACCTCTTATTCCACGGCCGCCACGTGGGTGCCTGGCGCCAGGCACCAGGCGCCTGGCACACGTGTTCGGCGTGGGCATATGCCAACGGATCTCTTCCGTATGGACTAGCCCTATCCGGTCAGTGCGAACCACCCAAAGGGACAGTGCAGTTCGACTGAACCGACCGGGCGGGTGACGCGTCATGAACCAGTGAGAAGCGGTGCCGTGAAATCCCTGCGGAATGACGCGCGGAGGACAACACTGGATCCGACCGACTCACCACCACGGGGGACGGACATGACCACGACCCAGCGAGAGATCCCGCCCATGTGCCAGCACCAGCCGCCGTGCCCGACAGCCGAATCCGCCGACCGGGAGTCCGCCCGTCTCACGGCGCACCACCCGGAGCAGGGATGGAGCCTGCTGTGCAACGGCGTCCTGTTCTTCGAGGACACCGGCGAGCTGCTGCCCGACGGCAGCGTCATCGCCCCGCACCGCCCGCTCGGTGCGGAGCGGGTGATGACCGCCGCCTGAGAGCGGCACGGCAACCGAGGGGCCGGGGCCGTACCCACCGGGGGCGCGCCGGCCCCGACACATGTCCGTAAGGATCAGGCCGTGGCGTCTGCGGGCACGTAGTCGAACCAGTCGAAGGTCGCCCGGCCCGCGGTGACGTACATGCCGATGACACGGCCGGTGAAGCCGGTGGCCACCTGGGCCGACGGACAGCGGCCGTCGAGTTCGGCGGGCCGGAGGGTCCCCTCGCCGGTCCCGACGGTGAAGACGGGGGTGCCGGGGGCGTCTGCGGTCCCGGGTTCCGGCTCGCGCGGAGGTCGACGGCCAGGGTGACAGGACCCGCCGGCACCGGCTGTTCGGCGACCGCCTGGCGGTGGGCCGATGCGCGCGATCACTGCCACGGTTCCTCCGCTCACCTCCAGGTCGTAGTGGTGCGCCTCGTCCAGCCGGACGGCCCAGCCCGGCCCGTGCCGCCCCGGCCGCCAGCAGCGCGGCCGCCCGGCAGTCGTGGTGCTGCTGGCGGCGGCCGACGAAGGTGTGCCCGGGCCGGTCGAGGCTGTCACCGGGGGCCGCCAGGGCGAGCCGGCCGGGCCGTTCGGTCAGCGACCAGCAGCCCTCGGGCCTGCGGTGCGGGGACATCCAGTGCGGTGCGAGCGCCGTGCCGGTGAAGTCGTCCCGTGCGGGTGGCTGTTCGACGGGCGTCCAGGCGGCCGGCGCCGGATGCCGCTCCCGCACCGCTCCCGCCGCGGGCCAGCCGTCGGACCATTCCAGGCACCGGAAGGTCTCCCGGCCCACGTGGAACCCGGGGAACCAGCCGCGGGGCGGGGTGCCAGCAGCACCATCCACCAGCCGCCGTCGGCCGCCTGGACAGGTCGCCGTGCCCGGTGCGCTGGATGGGAGGCCGGTGCCGCGGTGGGACAGCAGCGGATTGCCGGGCGCCGGTTCCCAGAGCCGCGCGAGTGACCCCCGCGCCGTGACCCCGCCGGCGCGCACCGGCAGTGGCCGTCCTCGTCCCAGGCGAGGTCGGGGTCGATGCCCGGCAGGTCGATCCACACCGGGTCGTTTCGAATTCAACAGCGAGTCCTGTCGACGAGGTGGCCGCCGGGGGCGCAACGGCCGCGTGAATGACCGGCGTGCGGCCGGCGGCCCGTACGGGTACGGCGAAACCTGCGGGCGGCGGGAGTGGCTCCCTGGCGCCCGGCCGGGGGGCGGCCCCCAGATGGGTCCGGCCGGGAAGTGACGCTCCGTGGTCGTCGGCCGTCCGGCGTGAGGTCTCCCCCACGCGCCCGCCCCGGTCGGCCGTAAGGGGCCTCCTGCCTCCTCATTTCGTGCGGTCTCTGCGCTCGCGGACCATTCTTAACGCAAGTCTGACGCCGTCCGGGCTCTGATTCCCAGGCCTCGGCATCACTCTGTGCTTACGCTGTTGCCGCCGTCCCACGTGATGGCCGGAAAAAGCTGAGCCGCATGTCAGGAGCACCGATGGTCACGACCGAGCACCCTCCGGGTACCAGCCGCCTGCGCGCCTGGATGCTCCAGGGGCTGTCCGACATGGGCAAGGGCGGTGGCCACACGGGACCGCACGCCGAACCCGAGCCGGCGCACCGGGGACAGCGCTGGTGGCGGGTGATGTGCCTGACCGGTGTCGACTACTTCTCCACCCTCGGCTACCAGCCGGGCATCGCCGCGCTGGCGGCCGGTCTGCTCTCCCCGGTGGCGACCATCGTGCTCGTCATAGTGACCCTGGCCGGCGCCCTGCCGGTCTACCGCCGGGTGGCCGAGGAGAGCCCGCACGGCGAGGGCTCCATCGCCATGCTGGAACGCCTCCTGTCCTTCTGGCAGGGCAAGCTGTTCGTGCTCACGCTGCTGGGCTTCGCGGCGACCGATTTCCTGATCACCATGACGCTCTCCGCCGCCGACGCCGCCACCCACCTGGTGGAGAACCCGCACCTGACGAACGCCCTCCAGGGCGAGCAGATGCCGATCACCCTGTTCCTGGTGGCACTGCTCGGCGCCGTCTTCCTCAAGGGCTTCCTGGAGGCGATCGGGGTCGCCGTCGCCCTGGTCGGCGTCTACCTCGGCCTCAACGTCGTCGTCGTGATCGCCGGCCTGTGGCACGTCGTCACCGCCGGCCACCTGGTCACCGACTGGGCCGGTGCCCTGACCGCGGAACACGGCAACGTCTTCGCGATGGTCGGCGTGGCACTGCTCGTGTTCCCCAAGCTCGCCCTGGGCCTGTCCGGCTTCGAGACCGGTGTCGCCGTCATGCCGCACGTCCAGGGCGACCCGGGCGACACCGAGCAGCGGCCGGCCGGCCGCATCCGGGACACCAGGAAGCTGCTGACCACGGCCGCGCTCATCATGAGCTGCTTCCTGATCGCGACCAGCTTCGTCACCACGCTGCTGATCCCGGAACGGGAGTTCAGGGCCGGCGGCAGTGCCAATGGCCGCGCGCTCTCCTACCTCGCGCACGAGTACCTCGGCGGCATCTTCGGCACGGTGTACGACGTCTCCACCATCGCCATCCTGTGGTTCGCGGGCGCCTCCGCCATGGCCGGTCTGCTGAACCTGATGCCGCGCTACCTGCCCCGCTACGGCATGGCCCCGCACTGGGCGCGTGCCGTACGCCCGATGGTCATCGTCTTCACACTGATCGCCTTCCTGGTGACCTGGATCTTCGACGCCGACGTCAACAAGCAGGGCGGCGCCTACGCCACCGGCGTGCTGGTGCTGATCAGCTCGGCCGCGATCGCGGTGACCATCGCCGCGCGCAAGGCGGGGCAGCGGGGCTGGACCATCGGGTTCGCGGTGATAGCGGCGGTGTTCCTGTACACGACCGTCGTCAACGTCATCGAGCGCCCGGACGGTGTGAAGATCGGCGCCTGCTTCATCGCGGGCATCATCCTGGTCTCCCTGCTGTCCCGGCTGGCCCGCGCCTTCGAACTGCGGGTGACCAGCGTGACGCTGGACCCGCTGGCGGAACGGTTCATCCGGGACATGGCCAGCCGGAAGATGCGGTTCATCGCCAACGAGCCGGACCGCCGTGACAAGGCCGAGTACCGCGAGAAGATCGAACAGATCCGGGCCGACAACGACATGCCCGAACAGGAGGACTTCGTCTTCGCCGAGGTCACGGTGACCGACCCTTCCGAGTTCGAGACGGGCCTGACCGTACGCGGTGAGATCCTGCACGGCCGCTACCGCGTGCTGACCCTGGAGCACTCCTCCATCTCCAACGCCCTGGCCGCGCTCCTCCTCCACGTCCGGGACGTCACCGGCTGCACCCCGCACATCTACTTCGAGTGGACCGAGGGCAGTCCGTTCACCAACTTCCTGCGCTTCTTCCTCTTCGGCCAGGGCGAGGTCGCCCCGGTGACCCGGGAGGTACTGCGCGAGGCAGAACCGGACCGGACACGCCGGCCGCGCGTGCACACCGGCTGAGGTACGGCCGCGAGCCCCAGGTCCGTGGTGCCCTATCGTGACCGGCATGCAGTCCTACACGATCGGCCAGGCCGCACGGCTGCTCGGCGTCAGCCCGGACACCGCACGCCGCTGGGCCGACGCCGGCCGGATGACCACCCACCGCGACGAGTCCGGACGGCGCCTCATCGACGGCCGGGACCTGGCCGCGTTCTCGGTGGAACTGGCCCGGGCGGGCGGCAGCGGTGAGGAGGACGCCTCCCACACCTCCGTGCGCAACGCCTTTCCCGGCATCGTCACCGCGATCAAGCTCGGTGACGTCGCCGCCCAGGTGGAGATCCAGGCGGGCCCGCACCGGCTCGTCTCGCTGCTCACCCGGGAAGCCGTGGAGGAACTCGGCCTCGAGGTCGGCGTGGAGGCCACCGCCCGCGTGAAGTCCACCAACGTGCACATCGACCGGGTCTGACCGCCCACCGGCCGGCCGGTCACGCGCCCGCCCCTTCCGCCCTTCCGCCGTCCGTGCGGCCCGGCGCCCGCCGGGCCGCCCGTCCGTCGTCCCCCGGGCCGGGACCCAGCCGCACCCGCCCGGAAACACCGTGCGAACGCACATGCAAGCTACAAGACGCTAATTGATGGCTCATGCGATGTGACAGGAGCCTTGAGGCTGGCGGATGCGGCAGTATCATCACGGCACGGCCGATGCCGGCCGTTCAGGGGCGCGACAGGTTGATCCACTGAACCGAGGAGTAGAACCGTGATGACCCGTTCGGTGTGCCGTACCCGGTGGATGCTGAAGCCGGCCGGCGTGGGGGCGGCCGCCCTGATGGCGCTCAGCGCCTGCTCCCCCTCGTCGGACTCGTCGCACGACCGGGCCGACAAGCCCGCCCGGAAGCCGTCCGGCACGGTCACCGTGTTCGCCGCCGCCTCCTTGAAGGAGAGCTTCACCGCGCTGGGCAGGCAGTTCGAGAAGCAGCACCCCGGCACCAAGGTCAGCTTCAGCTTCAACGGCAGCGACAGCCTGGCCGCGAGCATCACCGGCGGAGCCCCGGTGGACGTCTTCGCCGCCGCCAGCCCCAAGACGATGGCGATCGTGACGGACGGGAAGGGCACCGTCGGCACCCCGGACACCTTCGTCCGCAACCAGCTGGAGATCGCCACCGTGCCGGGCAACCCGCACAAGCTGTCCTCCCTGAAGGACCTCGCCCGGCCCGGTCTGAAGGTCGTCCTGTGCGACAGGACGGTGCCGTGCGGCGCCGCCGCCCGGAAGGCCCTGACCGCGGGCGAGGTGAAACTGACCCCCGTCTCCTACGAGCAGGACGTCAAGGGCGCCCTGACCAAGGTGGAGCTGAAGGAGGCCGACGCGGCCCTGGTCTACAAGACCGACGTGAAGTCCGCGCACGGCAAGGTGGAGGGCGTGGAGTTCCCCGAGTCCGCCGCCGCCGTCAACGACTACCCGATCGCCCTGCTGAAGGACGCCCCGAACGCCGAGGCCGCCAGGGCGTTCATCGCCCTGGTGCGGTCCACCGAGGGCCAGAGGGTCCTCAGCGGCGCCGGGTTCCTCAAACCATGACGTCGCTCGACAAGCCCGCTACCGCGGCCGGCCCCCGCACGGGCCGGCCGCGGCGCCGCCGCGCCGGCACGGGGGGCCGGCGCGGAGTGCCGCTGCCGCTGCTGCTGCCGGGCCTGCTGGCCCTGGCGTTCCTGCTGCTGCCGCTGCTCGCCCTGCTCGTCCGGGCTCCCTGGCGCAGCCTGCCGGACCAGCTCACCGGCGCCGAGGTGTGGCAGGCGCTCCAGCTGTCCCTGGTCACGGCCACCGCGGCGACCGTCGTCTGCCTCGTCCTAGGCGTACCGCTGGCCTGGCTGCTGGCCCGCACGGACTTCCCCGGCCGCGGCCTCGTGCGCGCCCTGGTGACACTGCCCCTGGTGCTGCCGCCGGTCGTCGGCGGTGTGGCCCTGCTGCTCGCCCTGGGCCGCAACGGCGTCATCGGCCAGTGGCTGGACTCCTGGTTCGGGATCACCCTGCCGTTCACCACCGCGGGCGTCGTGATCGCGGAGGCGTTCGTGGCCATGCCGTTCCTGGTCATCAGCGTGGAGGGCACGCTGCGCGCCGCCGACCCGCGCTACGAGGAGGCGGCCGCCACCCTGGGCGCCTCCCGCTTCACCGCGTTCCGCCGGGTCACGCTGCCGCTGATCGCCCCCGGCATCGCGGCGGGCGCGGTCCTGGCGTGGGCACGCGCGCTCGGCGAGTTCGGCGCGACGATCACGTTCGCGGGCAATTTCCCCGGCCGCACCCAGACCATGCCGCTCGCGGTCTACCTCGCCCTCCAGAACGACCCCGAAGCCGCCGTCTCCCTCAGTCTCGTCCTGCTCACGGTGTCCATCGCGGTGCTGGCCGGCCTCAGGGACCGCTGGACAACCACCTCATGAGAAGCACCGGCTCCGAGCCCTCCGACGCCCCCGCCCACGCACCGGACCCAGGCGTACCGGCAGCCGCCGACCGTCCCGCCGAACCGGCGGCCAACGGCAACCGCACCGCATCCCGGCCCCTGCACCCGGACGCACCCTCGGCCACCTGCGGCGATCGCACCCCACAAGGGCCACCGGCAAGCGACGACGAGCCCCGCACCGGTGACGCGGGGCGGAAGCCGGGCCCGGCCGGGGACCGGCCGACCACCCCCCACCCGCACCCGGAAGCCGCCCCCGACGAGGGCCTGGACGCCCACCTCGTCGTCGACCGCCCCCCGTTCCGCCTGGACGTGACCCTGACGGCCGCCCCGGGGGACGTCATCGCCCTGCTCGGCCCCAACGGCGCCGGCAAGACCACCGCCCTGCGCGCCCTCGCCGGTCTCACCCCGCTCACCGACGGCCACCTGCGCCTGGACGGCACCCCGCTGGAGCGCACTGCCCCGGAGTCCCGCCCGGTCGGTGTGGTCTTCCAGGACTACCTGCTCTTCCCGCACCTGTCCGCCCTGGACAACGTCGCCTTCGGCCCCCGCTGCCGGGGCGCGGGCAAGGCCGAGGCCCGCGCGCGGGCGGCGGCCTGGCTGGAGCGCATGGGCCTGGCCGGCCACGCGGGCGTCCGTCCGCGCCTTCTCTCCGGCGGCCAGGCCCAGCGCGTCGCGCTCGCACGCGCCCTCGCCACCCGCCCCCGGCTGCTGCTCCTGGACGAGCCGCTGGCGGCCCTGGACGCCCGTACCCGCCTGGAGGTCCGCGCCCAGCTCCGCCGCCACCTGGCCGAGTTCGAAGCGGTCTGCGTACTGGTCACCCATGATCCGCTGGACGCGATGGTGCTCGCGGACCGGCTGGTGGTCGTGGAAGACGGCCGGGTCGTGCAGGAGGGCACGCCCGCCGACATCGCCCGCCACCCGCGCACGGACTACATCGCCCGGCTCGTCGGCCTCAACCTCTACCGAGGGCAGGCCGCGGGCCACACGGTAGGGCTCGACGACGGGCCCGTGATCACGACCACGGAGGAGCTGTCCGGACCCGTCTTCGTGGCGTTCCCGCCGTCGGCCGTGACCCTGTTCCGGGGCCGGCCCGCCGGTACCAGCGCCCGGAACGTGTGGCGCTGCGAGATCGCGGGCCTGGAGACGCACGGCGACCGCATCCGCGCCGACCTCACCGGCGGACTCCCCCTCACCGCGGACCTGACGACGGTCGCCGCGGCCGAGCTGGACCTGCACCCCGGTGCACCGGTCTGGGCGATGGTCAAGGCGACGCAGACGCACGCGTACCCGGCCTGACCCCCTCGCCCACTACGGTGAGGGGCCATGAGTCTCAGCATCCGCAACCAGTTGCCCGGCACCGTCACCGAGGTGCACCCCGGCGAGGTGATGGCGACCGTCGGCGTCCGCCTGACCGGGGGCCAGAACCTGACGGCGGCCATCACCCTGGAGGCCGTCGAGCAGCTCGGTCTCGCCCCGGGCTCCGCCGTGCACGCCCTGGTGAAGTCGACGGAGGTGTCCCTGGCCACCAACCGGGTCGCGGGCCTGTCGATCCGCAACCAGCTGCCCGGCGCGGTCACCCATCTCGTGGTCGGCGACGTCATGGCCTCCGTGAAGGTCACCGTGGACGGCGGCGAACTCACCGCCGCCATCACCAGGGACGCCGCCGAGGACCTCGGCCTCTTCGTGGGCTCCGACGTCGTCGCCCTGATCAAGGCGACCGAGGTGTCCCTGGCGACGGCGTAGCGGAAACGCGAAGGTCCCGCCCGGATTCCGGGCGGGACCGACACCAGCGGCTCGCTCAGTCCTCGTACGCGTCCAGCGGCGGGCAGGAGCAGACCAGGTTGCGGTCGCCGAAGGCCTGGTCGATGCGGCGCACCGGCGGCCAGTACTTGTCGGCGGCCGAGACGCCGGCCGGGAAGGCGGCCTCGTCGCGGCTGTAGGCGTGCGCCCACTCACCGCCGAGCGCGGCGGCGGTGTGCGGGGCGTTGCGCAGCGGGTTGTCCTCGGCGGGCCACTCGCCGGAACCGACCTTCTCGATCTCCGCGCGGATCGCGATCATCGCATCGCAGAAACGGTCCAGCTCGATGAGGTCCTCCGACTCGGTCGGCTCGATCATCAGGGTGCCGGCCACCGGGAAGGACATGGTCGGGGCGTGGAAGCCGTAGTCGATCAGGCGCTTGGCGACGTCGTCGACGCTCACGCCGGTCGCCTTGGTCAGCGGGCGCAGGTCGATGATGCACTCGTGCGCGACCAGACCGCCGGGGCCGGTGTACAGGACCGGGAAGTGCGGCTCCAGTCGCTTGGCGATGTAGTTCGCCGACAGCACGGCCACCTGTGTGGCCCGCTTCAGGCCCTCGCCGCCCATCAGACGGACGTACGCCCAGGAGATGGGCAGAATGCCCGCGCTGCCCCACGGGGCGGCCGAGATCGGGCCGACGCCGGTCTCCGGCCCAGCGGCCGGCTGGAGCGGGTGGTTGGGCAGGTACGGCGCCAGGTGCTCGCGGACGGCGACCGGGCCGACGCCCGGACCACCGCCGCCGTGCGGGATGCAGAACGTCTTGTGCAGGTTCAGGTGGGAGACGTCGCCGCCGAAGTGGCCCGGCTTGGCCACGCCGACCAGGGCGTTGAGGTTGGCGCCGTCGACGTACACCTGGCCGCCGGCCTCGTGCACCCGGGCGCAGATGTCGGCGACGTGCTCCTCGAACACACCGTGCGTGGACGGGTAGGTGATCATCAGCACCGACAGCTCGTCACGGTGCTTCTCGATCTTCGCCCGCAGATCCTCGATGTCGATCTCGCCGTCTCCGGCGGTCTTGACGACGACGACCTTCATGCCTGCCATCACGGCGCTGGCCGCGTTGGTGCCGTGCGCGGAGGACGGGATGAGGCAGACGGTGCGCTGCTCGTCGCCGTTGGCGCGGTGGTAGCCGCGTACGGCGAGCAGACCGGCCAGCTCGCCCTGCGAACCGGCGTTCGGCTGGAGCGAGACCTTGTCGTAGCCGGTGACCTCGGCGAGACGCTCCTCCAGCTCACGGATGAGCGTCAGATAGCCCTCGGCCTGCTCGGCGGGCACGAAGGGGTGCAGCTGCCCGAACTCGGGCCAGGTGACCGGCTCCATCTCCGTGGTCGCGTTGAGCTTCATGGTGCAGGAGCCCAGCGGGATCATGCCGCGGTCGAGCGCGTAGTCGCGGTCGGCCAGGCGGCGCAGGTAGCGCAGCATCGCGGTCTCGGAGCGGTGCTGGTGGAACACCGGGTGGGTGAGGTAGGCGTCGGTGCGCAGCAGCGCCTCGGGCAGGGTGTCCTCGGCGGCCGGGTCCAGCGCCTCGACGTCGGCCTCGACCCCGAACGCGGACCACACGGCGGCCAGCTGGGCCCGGCCGGTGGTCTCGTCACAGGCCATGGAGACGTGGTCGGCGTCCACCAGGCGCAGGTTGACACCCTTGTCCCGGGCGGCGGCGACGACCTCGGCGGCCCTGCCGGGCACGCGGGCGGTGACGGTGTCGAAGTAGGCGCCGTGGACGATGTCGATCCCGCCGGCCTTCAGGCCCGCGGCGAGGATCGTGGCGTAGCGGTGGGTGCGGCGGGCGATCGTCCGCAGGCCCTCGGGACCGTGGTAGACGGCGTACATGCCGGCCATCACGGCGAGCAGCACCTGCGCGGTGCAGATGTTGCTGGTGGCCTTCTCACGGCGGATGTGCTGCTCACGGGTCTGCAACGCCAGGCGGTAGGCCCTGTTGCCGTCGGCGTCGACGGAGACGCCGACCAGGCGGCCGGGCAGGCTGCGCGCGAACTTCTCCTGGACGGCCATGTAGCCGGCGTGCGGCCCGCCGAAGCCCATCGGCACGCCGAAGCGCTGGGTCGTACCGACGGCGATGTCCGCGCCCAGTTCGCCCGGGGAGGTCAGCAGGGTCAGCGCGAGCAGGTCGGCGGCGACCGTCACCAGGGCGCCCAGCTCGTGCGCCTGGTCGATGACCGCCTTGATGTCCCGTACGGCACCGGAGGCGCCCGGGTACTGGAGCAGCACGCCGTTGATCTCGCGCTCGGCGATCCCGGCCGGGATGCCGTCGCTGAGGTCGGCGACGACGACCTCGACGCCGGCCGGCTCGGCACGCGTCTCGATCACGGCGATGGTCTGCGGCAGCGCGTCCGCGTCGACCAGGAACAGGCCCTTCTTGTTCCGGCCCATGCGCCGGGACAGCGCCATCGCCTCGGCGGCGGCGGTGCCCTCGTCCAGCAGGGAGGCACCCGAGGTGGGCAGGCCGGTCAGGTCGGCGACCACCGTCTGGAAGTTCAGCAGGGCCTCCAGGCGGCCCTGGGAGATCTCCGGCTGGTACGGCGTGTAGGCCGTGTACCACGCCGGGTTCTCCATGACGTTGCGCAGGATGACGGGCGGTGTGAACGTCCCGTAGTACCCGAGCCCGATCATCGAGCCGAGGACCTGGTTGCGGTCGGCGAGGGAACGCAGCTCGGCGAGCACCTCGGCCTCGGTGCGGGCGTTCGGCAGGTCGAGGGCGTCGGCATTCTTGATCACGTCCGGGACCGCGGCGGCGGTCAGCTCGTCCAGCGAGCCGTACCCGACCTGCGCGAGCATCTTGGCCCGCGCCTCCTGGTCAGGGCCGATGTGGCGCTGCTCGAACGGAATACCCGCTTCGAGTTCGGAGAGCGGAATGCGATGGGCGGTCATTGCGGAGGCCTCCTGGTCTGACGCGACCTTCGAGGGGCACCCCGGTACGGATACCCCGACGGCCTCCCCCTCTGTCATCTCGACCTGAGAGCTTCACCGGGGCCCTTGCGGGCACCGGCTTTCACCGTCGGTGAGAGCGGACGCCGTGCACACCCGCCCTGCTTTCCAGAGTGACCTCGTCCGCGCGGTACGTGAGCCTGAGAGATTCCGGGGAGGATTTGCTCCTTCGGCGCCTCCGACATGGTCGGAGGACTCTCCCGCGCGGGGTCGGCAGCCGCTGTCAGCCTACCAGCGGGGTCAACGCCTGAGCCCTCGAGTGGCCGCATCCCTGAATCTGCTCTTTTGTTGTGCTTACGGATGTGTTGCGACCACGTGGAGAGAGAGGGACCGTGCGAACCGACATCGATCCGCGCAACCTGATCGGCCGCAAGGCGTTCGACGTCAATGGCGCCAAGATCGGCACCATCGACGAGGTGTACCTCGACGACGCGACCGGCGTGCCCGAGTGGGCGGCCATACGGACCGGTCTCTTCTCCCGGGACGCCTTCGTCCCTCTGGAACCCAGCGAGTTCCTCGACGGCACGCTGCACATCCCCTTCGACCGGACCCTGATCAAGGACGCCCCCGACTTCGGCGTGGGCCGCCACCTCTCCCCCGAGCAGGAACTCCAGCTCTACCACCACTACGGCCTGGACACGGCGTCCCCGCCCAAGGCCCCGGACCACGATTTCGGCACCCTGGCACCACCGGAGGAGTCCCGGTCCGCGCCGGGCCCCTGAACCCCGCCGCCGGGTCGCCCGTCGTACCCGTCCGAATCCGGGGCCGGACGTCCGGGCTGCTCATCCGAAGCCGGTCGCACGGCCGGGGCCGGGCCGGTGGGCGCCGGCCCGGAGACCAGCGGCAACGGTTCGGCCGGCGTCAGCGCGGGATCGTCGACCCGGAACGTCCGGACCCGGCCCGGCTCGGACAGCGGCGTCTCGAAGCGCACGGTGACCCGGCCGAGACCACTGCCCTGCACCCATCCGTGTCCCCAGACGTCGTGCCGCACGTCCTGCCCGGCCCGCCACTGCCGCTCGGCCGGGGGCCCCTGCTCCGCCGGGGCCTGCGGCACGGCCTCCTCCGCGAGGTCCACCGCCCGCTCCCCCGCCGCCTGCGCGAACAGGTCCTCCTGCGTGTAGTCGGCGAGCCCGGACACGCCGACGCCGAGCAGCCGCACCCCGCCCGTGGTGTCCACGGAGTCCAGTAGCCGCGCCGCCGCCTCACGGATGACCGCGGGATCGTCCGTGGGCCCTCTGAGCGTCTCGGAGCGGGTGAGGGTCGAGAAGTCGTACCGCCGCACCTTCAGCACGATGGTCCGCCCGGACAGCCCGGCCTCGCGCAGCCGCCGGACACACCGGTCGGCCAGTCGCTGCACCTCCATCCCGACCCGCACCCGGTCGTGGATGTCCACGTCGTAGGTGTCCTCCACCGACACCGACTTGGTCTCCCGCTCGGCCACCACGGGCCGCTGGTCCCGGGCCAGGGCCATCGCGTACAGCGCGTGCCCGTGCGCCTTGCCGAGCATCCGGACGAGTTCGTCCTCGCCCGCCTCGGCCAGCTCCTCGACCGTGGTGATCCCGGCCCGGCGCAGATGGTCCCCGGTGGCCGGCCCGACCCCCGGCAGGGTCCGCACCGGCATCGGCCCCAGCAGGGCCCGCTCGGTCCCCGGCTCGATCAGCACCAAGCCGTCCGGTTTCGCCTGCTCGGAGGCGATCTTCGCGAGCATCTTGGAGGCGGCGAGCCCCACCGACCCGGTGAGCCCGGTGACCGCCCGGATGTCCGCGCGGAGCCTCTCCCCGGCCCGCCGCGCCGACTCCTCGTCCCAGGCCGCTCCCCCGGCCTCCAGGTCCACGAACGCCTCGTCGAGGCTGAGCGGCTCGATCAGCGGTGACAGCTCCCTCAGCAGCGCCATCACCTGCTCGCTGATCGTCCGGTACAGGGTGAAGCGCGGCACCAGATAAGCGGCGTTGGGTGCCAGCCGGCGCGCCTGCCCCATGGGCATCGCCGAGTGGACCCCGAACACCCGTGCCTCGTACGACGCGGTGGCCACCACCCCGCGCGGTCCGAGCCCGCCCACGACGACGGCCTTCCCGCGCAGGCTCGGCTTGGACGCCTGCTCCACCGAGGCGAAGAAGGCATCCATGTCGAGATGCAGGACCGTGGGCGCGTTTCTCACATCTCCGATGCTGCACCACGGCACTGACAACGCGGTGACGGCGGAGGGCACCGCGAGGATCCCTGGCGGTCAGACCGCCCGGTTGCGGCGCCGCGCCAGCTCGTCCGCCGGATTAGGCCCGACCAGCGTCTCCCCGGTGTCGATGCGCTCGCCGTGCAGCTGGGAGAGCGCGCCCTCCACGTCCCGCCACACCACGCCGACGGCGATCCCGAAGACGCCCTGACCGCCCTGGAGCAGCGCGTGGACCTCGTCCGGCGAGGTGCACTCGTACACGGTGGCACCGTCGCTCATGAGGGTCATCCGCTCCAGGTCGCGGAAACCGCGTTCTCTGAGGTGCTGCACGGCCGTGCGGATGTTCTGGAGCGACACCCCGGTGTCCAGGAACCGCTTCACGATCTTCAGGACGACGACGTCCCGGAAGCTGTACAGACGCTGGGTGCCGGACCCGTAGGCGGGCCGCACACTGGGCTCGACCAGCCCGGTGCGGGCCCAGTAGTCGAGCTGCCGGTAGGTGATGCCGGCGGCCGCGCAGGCCGTGGGCCCGCGGTAGCCGATCTCCTCGGACGTCATGGACGCCACCCCTCCGCCGTTCGGCACCGCCGTCGGCAGTTGCGGAGCGTGCTCGGCCGCGCTGCCGGGATGGGGGTAACCCCCGCTCGAGCGCGGCCGCGAGTCCGGGGGCGGGTACGGACCGCTCTCCCCGAAACCGCGTCCGGGGGCACCCCCAGCCGTACCGTCGCCGCTGGTTCTCACGCCGACCTCCGTCCTTGACCTGCCTTCTCGACGGTAGGCAGTCACCAGGGGCGCGTCAACGATCGCCACACTCGGCACGCCGAGTGACAATCACCCTAGGAGTGGTTTCCCGTGTCCCACCGCGGGGAAAGGCTAGCCGAATGCGCTCACGGGAAGCCGTAGGACGCTCTCACCGGCCGGAGGCAATTGCCGGGGCGGCGGCCCCGCGGACCCGCCCACCGCCCGGAAGGAACCCGGGGTCCGGCAGGCCGGCGCGGCGCCTCACTGGCTGCTGCTGCCGAAGTCCTCGGGCGAGATCTGGTCGAGGAACTCGCGGAACTTCTCGACCTCGTCCTCCTGCTCGTCCGGAATGGCGATGCCCGCGTCGTCCAGCACCGTGTCACTGCCGTAGATCGGCGTTCCGGTGCGCAGGGCCAGCGCTATGGCGTCGGAGGGGCGGGCGCTGACCTCGACCCCGCTGGCGAACACCAGTTCCGCGTAGAAGACCCCTTCCCGCAGGTCGGTGATGCGTACTTCGGTCAGCTCCTGGCCGACGGCCTCCAGCACGTCCTTGAACAGGTCGTGGGTCAGCGGTCGCGCGGGGGCCATGCCCTGCTGGGCGAAAGCGATCGCCGTCGCCTCCCCCGGCCCGATCCAGATGGGGAGGTAACGATCGCCTCCCACTTCGCGCAGGAGCACGATCGGTTGGTTGGAGGGCATTTCGACCCGGACACCTACGACATCGAGCTCGTTCACACAGCAACCCTAGGCCGTGCCCGGGACGTTTGGGTAGTCGGGCCGGGAACAGGTGCCCGATCCGGCCGCCCGGCCCCCCACCGCCAGCCCCGCTCCTGGCCTGGTCCCACCGGGCTCAGCCCGGCCCCTGAGCCGGTTCCGGGGGCCCGTGGGTCTCAGGGGAGGCGTACGCCGAGAGCGGTCTTCACGAGAGCCGCGTGCAGCTTCGTCGTGAGCGCCGCCAGTTCCTTCGTACGGGCCTCGGCGAGTGCCCTCGTCTGCGGATTGCGGTGGCGCTTGAGCGGGGCCACCACCTGGTCCACCAGCCCCGCCTCACGGTCCGCGGCGGCCTTCATCACCCGGAGGTGGCGCGGCTCGATGCCGAAACGGCCCAGCTCGACGATGAGCTCGGCCACGGTGACCGCCTCGGCGTCGTAGGCCCCGTCCTCCAGAGGGGCGATGAGCCCGTAGGACTCCCACTCCTTCAGGTCCGCCTCGTCGATGTCCGCGGTGGCCAGCAGCTCTGTCTTGCCGACCCGGGCCACCGTGGGCCTGTCCGGCGGCTCCGGGCCGTCCTCCGCGGTGCGCTGGCGCCCGACCAGGGGCAGCGGGGCGGCCTCACCCCGCTCCATGGCGTCCAGGTACTCCCGGATCACCTTGAGCGGGAGGTAGTGGTCCCGTTGCATCCGCAGGACGTGACCGAGGCGCTCGACGTCCCCGGCGCTGAACTTGCGATATCCCGACGGGGTCCGCTGCGGCTCGATGAGCCCCTCCGCCTCCAGGAAACGGATCTTGGAGATAGTCACTTCGGGGAACTCGTCGCGCAGCGTGTTCAGCACCGTGCCGATGCTCATCAGCCCACTGTCCCTGGCGGCGGTACCGCTTCCGGCACCGCCGCTCGGTGTTCGCAGCATGGACCTTCCCTGGGGGTGTCCCCCCGGACGCCGGTCCGGGGGTGGGTCAGATGCCCTGCCGGCTCGCGTAGAACACCAGCCGGTACTTGCCGATCTGCACCTCGTCGCCGTTCGACAGAGCGACCTGGTCGATGCGCTCCCTGTTGACGTACGTGCCGTTCAGACTGCCCACGTCGGCCACCGTGAAGGAGCCGTCCGGGGAGCGCCGGAACTCGACATGCCGCCGGGAGACCGTCACGTCGTCCAGGAAGATGTCGCTCTGCGGATGACGGCCGGCCGTGGTCAGATCGCTGTCCAGCAGGAAGCGACTGCCCGAATTCGGCCCCCGGCGCACCACCAGGAGCGCCGAGCCCAGTGGCAGCGCGTCCACCGCGGCCTGCGCCTCCGGGGAGAGCATCGGCAGCTGCGTCTGGCCGGTCGCCTCGGCGTCGTAGGCCTCGAGGCCGGAGATCGAGATCGTGGACGTCGTCTCGGAGGCGCGCTCGGGTGCCACCCCGGGGCGCAGCGGCGCGCCGCAGTGGGAGCAGAACCGGGCGTTCTCCGCGTTGCGGTTACCGCACCTCGTACACACCAGGACCGGCATCGACGGATCCTCCTGCCGCGGCTGCCCCGCCGGGGCGTTGGACGCGTACGGGCCGGGGGCGAACCCTCCACCCGCACCTGAGGTTGACGGTTGCCCGAAACCTATGCCGCCGGCCTGGGTAGGGTCAACAGACGCCGCGCCCTGACCACCGGAAATGTCACCGCCCGGACCAGCGACCTGGTCCCGGAACAGCGGGCGCTGGCCCTCCGCGTCAGGCTGCGCGCGATGACGGGCGGTGGCGTTGTCGCCGCCCTCTCGCGCGCTCTTGCCGAACAACTTCGCAAACAACTTCACGGGCGATTCCCCTTGACCGAAACAGACCCGCCCGTGGGGCAGGACGAACCCTGATTGCCTACACCGGCCGAGCCGGACATCTTCACAACGTCCGTATCCACCAAACAGTTTCCATCACGCGCCACCTCTTCGGTGCGCCGACCCCCCGCAAGCTCATGCCCGTACGCGACAGCCGCCATGCACCGCCGGTTCACCGGGAGGACGACCGAGCGTAGTCAGGCCGCTTCGCCTGCCGCAAGGCAGCCACGACGATCTTGCCGGACTGCTGCACGGTCGCCGTGGCCTGCTCCTTCTCCAGGGTCTGCACCACGCCCCCGGGAATGTTGAGCGCCGGCTCGAGGTCCTGCGGCTTGCCGATGACCTTGAAACGATAAGGGGCGCCGATCTTGTTCCCGTCGACGCTCACGCTCTTGCCGGAGTCGGTGAAGTAGGTGCCGGCGACCACCCGGACCCCGTTGACCTGGATCGCCTCCGCGCCGGCCGCACGCAGCTCCTGGATCGCGTCGAGCAGCATGTCCGCCTTGACCGTCCCCTTCGTGTCCTCGATCGTCATGGTGATGCCGGGCCCCTGTGCCGCCACGGTGCCCGCCAGGATGCCGAGTTGCCTCTTCTTCTCGGCGGTCTGCCTGCGTGCCTCCGCGGCCTGGTCGGAGCTGCTCTGGAGTTCCTGGCGCTGCTTCTCCAGCCCCTGCTTCTCGTCCTCAAGACGCTGAGTACGCGAGTCCAGTTCATCGAGGATGCGTACGAGATCCTCCTGACGGGCGCCGCGCAGCGCGCTGTCGGTGTCGCTGTTGGACGCCACCTGGACGGCCAGGCCGAAGCCGAGGCCGAACAGCAGCACCGCGACGATGAGTTGGGCGCGGGTGAAGCGCGGCGGCCACAGGCCCTTGACGAGCCGCTGGCGTCCGGTCAGCGGCTGCTGGGGCTGCTCCCCGGCCGGCCGGCCGGCCCCGGGCGCGGACGCGGGCACCTCGGCCGGCAGTTCCCTGCGCAGCCGGTGCTCCGGTGGGCCGCTCTGCGGCAGCCGGCTCTCCGGCCGGGCGTCGCCGTCGTCGTGTTCGCTCATCGGTGTCACGCCCGGAAGACGTGCCGGCGGATCGCCGCGGCGTTGGAGAAGATCCGGATGCCGAGGACCACGACGACGCCCGTGGACAGCTGCGCGCCGACGCCCAGTTTGTCACCGAGGAAGACGATCAGGGCGGCGACGACCACGTTCGACAGGAACGAGACCACGAAGACCTTGTCGTCGAAGATGCCGTCGAGCATGGCCCGCAGTCCGCCGAAGACGGCGTCCAGCGCCGCGACGACGGCGATCGGCAGGTAAGGCTCGACGACCGCCGGAACCTCGGGCCGGACCAGCAGGCCGGCCACGACTCCCACGACGAGACCCAGTACGGCGATCACGATGTGCCCTTCTCGCTGTTCTCGTTGCTCGGCTGCGCTGTACGTACGATCACACTGGGGGCGGCGGGCAGCCGGACGTCGCCCTCCGGGGAGATGGTCGCGCGGATCCCGTAGTTCTCCACCAGCGCGTGCAGATACAGGCCGTCGGCGCTGTTCTGGAACCTGGTGCCGAGCCGCTGCCCGTCCCCCACCGCCAGCACCGTGTACGGCGGCACCAGCGGCCTGTTGTCGACCAGGATCGCGTCACCCGCGGCCCTGATCGCGGACAGGGCCGTCAGCCGCTGCCCGTTGATGGAGACCGCCTCGGCCCCCGAGGCCCACAGCCCGTTGACCACGCGCTGCATGTCGCGGTCGCGCAGCCGGCCGGTGTCGGAGAAGCCCGACGTCTCCCGCGGATTGGACCCGTCCCCACCGCTGGTGGCTTCCTTGGCGTCGTTCACGACGAGCCTGACGCCGGGCCCGTGCACGGCGGACGCGCCGGACAGCACACTCACCAGGTCCGCCGCCGCACCCCCGCCGCTGGATTTCAGGGCCGCACGCTGGCGCGCGCCGACGTCGTCGCGCAGCTTGTCGACCGTACTCTCGAGCTTGTCCGCGTCCTTGGTCTCGCTGTCGACGCGGTCGATCAGTTCCTGGCGTTCCTTGGCCACCACGGGCGCCGCCACGCGCGCCTGGGCCGCGCCGACGGTGACGACCAGCGCCGCGAGGACGAGGCCGGCGGCCAGGCCCAGTCTGGCCCGGAGCGTCTTCGGCAGACCGCCCTCACCCCGGGCGTTCTTCCGGGCGGCGGCCTCGGCGTATCCGTCGTCGAGGCTGTGGTCCATGACGTTGGTGATCAACGACATGGAGGCGTCCGGGCGCTGCGGCCGCGTGGGGCTGCTCCGAACGGGGGGTTGCTGCGGCATGCCGCACATCGTCGCATGTCGCGAGCAGTACCTCCGAACGGCCCCACCGGCGTGCCGGACAGGCCCCCTTGGGGGCGCCTGTCCGGCACGCACGCGTGCAGCGGCTCACGCCGTTGCGGTACTACCGGCCGGCGCTGTCGACGACGACCGCCCACTCGTCCAGCAGGGCCTGCGCGGAGGCGTCGTCCGGTCCCTCGGCCCACAGGTGGGTGACCGCCTCGGCCGGGTCGGGCAGCACCATCACCCAGCGCCCGTCGGGCTCCACGACCCGCACACCGTCGGTCGTGTCGACGAAGCGGTCCCCTGCGGCCTCGACGACCCGCCGCATCACCAGGCCCTTGACGGCCCACGGCGTCGCCAGGTCCCGCTTGAGGACGTGCGCCCGCGGGATCCGCGCGTCGATCTGGCTGAGGGTGAGCTGGGTACGCGCCACGAGCCCGATGAGCCGTACGAAGGCCGCTGTGCCGTCGTAGACGCTGCTGAACTCGGGGACGATGAACCCGCCCTTGCCGTCACCGCCGAAGATGGTGCCTTCCTCGCCGCCCACGCGTGTGAGGTCGTCGGGCGAGGTGGTGGTCCACTCGACCTGGGTGCCGTGGTAGGCGGCCACCTGCTCGGCGATCCGGGTCGTGGTGACCGGAAGCGCCACCCGCCCGCTGCGCCGCTCGGCGGCCACCAGGTCCAGCATCACCAGCAGGGCCCGGTCGTCCTCGATGATCCGGCCCTTCTCGTCGACGAGCGACAGCCGCTCACCGACCGGGTCGAACCGGACGCCGAACGCGGCACCCGACGACGCGACGATCTCGCCGAGCCGCACGAGGCCCTTGCGCCGCATCTCCACCGTCTCCGTCGGCCTGGACTCGTCGAGACCCGGGTTGATGGTCAGCGAGTCCACACCGAGCTTGCCGAGCAGGCTGGGCAGCACGAGCCCGGCGCTGCCGTTCGAGGCGTCCACGACTACCTTGAGGCCCGACTCCGCTATGCCGGTCGTGTCCACGTTGCGCAGCAGCGATCCGGTGTACGAGTCGAAGACGCTCGCCGGGAAGTGGAGATCGCCGATCTCACCGGGGAACGCCCGCCGGTACTCCTGCCGCGCGAACACCCGGTCCAGCTTCCGCTGGCTGCCCTGCGACAGGTCCGCGCCCTGCGAGTCGAAGAACATGATGTCCACCGAGTCGGGGACGCCGGGCGAGGTGCGGATCATGATGCCGCCGGCGCTGCCGCGCGCGGTCTGCTGCCGGGCCACGGGCAGCGGCACGTTCTCCAGGTCGCGTACGTCGATGGCGCTGGCCTGGAGCGCGGAGATCACCGCGCGCTTGAGTGCGCGGGCACCTCGCGAGTGGTCACGGGCCGTGGTGACGGTGGCGCCCTTCTTCAGGGTCGTCGCGTAGGCACCGGCGAGCCGGACCGCCAGCTCGGGAGTGATCTCGACGTTCAGGATGCCGGAGACGCCGCGGGCGCCGAACAGGTTGGCCTGCCCCCGCGACTCCCAGATCACCGAGGTGTTGACGAAGGCGCCGGCCTCGATGGTCTTGAACGGGTAGACACGGACGTTGCCCTGGACGATCGATTCCTCACCGATCAGGCACTCGTCACCGATGACCGCGCCGTCCTCGATCCGCGCGGCCCGCATGATGTCGGTGTTCTTGCCGACGACGCAGCCGCGCAGATTGCTGTGCTGACCGACGTACACGTTGTCGTGAACGACCGCCTTGTGCAGGAAGGCACCGCTCTTGACGACGACGTTGGAGCCGATGACGGAGTGCTCGCGGATCTCCGCGCCGGCCTCGACCTTCGCGTAGTCGCCGATGTACAGCGGTCCGCGCAGCTCGGCGTCGGGGTGCACCTCGGCGCCTTCCGCCACCCACACGCCCGGGGAGATCTCGAAGCCGTCGATGTCGACGTCGACCTTGCCTTCGAGGACGTCCGCCTGGGCCTTCACGTAGCTCTCGTGGGTGCCGACGTCCTCCCAGTAGCCCTCGGCGATGTAGCCGTAGATCGGCTTGCCTTCCTTCATCAGCTGCGGGAAGACGTCACCGGACCAGTCGACCGGAACATCGGGGTCGACGTAGTCGAAGACCTCGGGCTCCATGACGTAGATGCCCGTGTTGACCGTGTCGGAGAAGACCTGTCCCCAGGTCGGCTTCTCCAGGAAGCGCTCTACCTTGCCTTCCTCGTCCACGATGGTGATGCCGAACTCCAGCGGATTGGGCACCCGGGTCAGGCAGACCGTGACCAGCGCACCCTTCTCCTTGTGGAAGTTGATCAGCTCGGTGAGGTCGAAGTCGGTCAGGGCATCGCCGGAGATCACGAGGAAGGCGTCGTCCTTCAACGCCTCCTCGGCGTTCTTGACGCTTCCGGCGGTACCGAGTGGCTTCTCCTCGTTGGCATAGGTGAGCTCCATACCGAGCTCTTCGCCGTCACCGAAGTAGTTCTTGACCAGCGAGGCCAGGAACTGCACGGTGACGACGGTCTCGTTGAGCCCGTGCCTTTTGAGCAGCCGTAGCACGTGCTCCATGATCGGGCGGTTCACCACCGGCAGGAGCGGCTTGGGCATGCTCGAGGTCATGGGGCGCAGGCGTGTGCCTTCGCCACCGGCCATCACGACGGCCTTCATGTCGGAAGCGTCCTCCTCAGAGACGACGGTCTAGCCGACTTCACCCGTCCAGATTGTCCCGCACTTTTCCACCGCGGGCCAACGAGGCGTTACGCCAGGACTTACGTCAGGACAATCGCCGAGTTCGATCGACCGTGGCGTCCGCACGCACCAATCGGCGGACTTGCACCACGTAGAGCACTCCTGCCCACCAATAGAGGGTTGTACCCCATCCGGCGAACGCCCATCCGAAAATCGCAGCGAGTGACGCGATCCAGTCTTGTCCGTCACTGAGGAGCAGGAGGGGGAAGGCGTACATCAGGTTGAAGGTGGCGGCCTTCCCGAGGAAGTTCACCTGCGGCGGCGGATACCCGTGCCGGCGCAGGATGCCCACCATGACCAGGAGGACCAGTTCTCGGGCCAGCAGCAGGCCGGTGAGCCAGAGGGGGAGAATCTCCCGCCAGGTGAGCCCCAGCAGCGTGGAGAGGACGTACAGGCGGTCTGCGGCGGGGTCGAGGAGCCGGCCGAGGCTGCTGATCTGGTTCCAGCGCCGTGCGAGCTTGCCGTCGAGGTAGTCGCTGATCCCGCTGAACGCCAGCACCAGGAGGGCCCATCCATCGCTGTTGGGGCCCCCGAACTCCGGCCTCAAAATCAGCCACAGGAACAGCGGTACGCCGACGAGCCGCGCCATGCTGAGGATGTTGGGGATGGTGAGGACCCGGTCTGTCTGGACGCGGGTCTCCTGGACCTCCATCCGGGGGCCTCCTGTGCGAAAAGAGCTGACGATGCCCCCTGACCCTACCTCAACGCAAAAAAGCTCCGGCTCTTGGGCAGTACTGCCCAAGAGCCGGAGCTATAAAAGGAGTTCGGCGGTGTCCTACTCTCCCACAGGGTCCCCCCTGCAGTACCATCGGCGCTGTGAGGCTTAGCTTCCGGGTTCGGTATGTAACCGGGCGTTTCCCTCACGCTATGACCACCGAAACACTATGAA